>NZ_SCOY01000062.1:0-13500 GCF_005503035.1 Rhodococcus sp. Q | reverse complement strand
CGACACGCCAGCGCCCCCGCCCCCCGCCTCCGACATCGTCGTCAGCGTGGTCGGGCTCGTCCACACGAGTGGCCTCGTCCACCTGCCGGACGGATCGCGGGTCGCCGACGCGCTCGCCGCCGCAGGCGGTGCGAGGGAGGGCGCGGACCTGCTGGGACTCAACCTCGCGCAGCGGCTCGCCGACGGCGACCAAGTGCTCGTCGGCCTGGCACCCGCTCCCGGGTCGGTGCCCGTCGCCGGAAGTGCCACCATCGGCGCGGGTGCTGTCGGTGGGGGCGCGGCCGGAGGTCCGGGTAACGCCACCGGTGGACCGGTCGATCTCAACACCGCAACCGAGCAGCAGCTGGACACCTTGCCCGGAGTCGGGCCGGTCACCGCGACCGCGATCGTCTCGTGGCGCACCGCGAACGGCAGCTTCACCGACGTCGAGCAGCTCGGCGAGGTCGACGGGATCGGTCCTGCGCGACTCGAGAAGCTGCGCACACTCGTGACGGTGCGGTGACGTCGCCGCGGGTCCTGGATCTCCGCCTGCTGCCGTCCGCTGGAATGTCCTGGGCGGCAACCGCTGTCGGGATCGGGCTCGGGTGGCGCGCAGCGGTGTGGTTCGCGGCGGTCGCCCTGGCGGGAGCGGTGGCGGCGGCAGGACTGCGGAAGCGCTCGGCGGCAGCGGCGGGCGCGGTGATCGCGGCACTACTCGTCGGGGCGGGATTCGCCGGCGCCACCGCGCTGCGGGTGCATGCGGTCCGGAGCCATCCCCTCGCCGCGGTCGCGGAGCGCGGCGGGCACCTCACCCTGACCGCGGTCGTCGCCGACGACCCGCGTCCCGTCCGCGGGCCCGCCGGTGGCTCCGTGCTGGTCCGCGTCTCGCTCCGCTCGATGGACACCGCGCGCGGCGCACTCGACGTCGGGGGAGCGGTGCTCGTCTTCGCCCCCATTGACGGCTGGCAGGATCTGCTGCCGGGTCAGCGGGTGCAGTTGCGCGGACGGGTCGGTGAATCGGACCGTGCGGATCTCACCGTCGCGGTGGTCCGGGCGACCGGGCCGCCGACCGAGGTCGGTGATCCGCCCTGGCATCAACGCGCGGCAGGGCACGTGCGAGAACGCTTTGCGGAGGCGGCATCTCGCGCCCTGCCGACCGATGCCGCCGGACTGCTGCCCGGTCTCGTGGTCGGCGACACGTCGAATCTGCCGGAACCCGTGGACGACGACTTCACCGCGGCCGGTCTCAGTCATCTGACGGCGGTGTCCGGCGCCAACATCTCGATCCTGTTGGGGGCGATCCTGCTCCTCACCCGGGCGGCCGCGCTCGGCCCTCGCGCCACGGCGGCCGTCGCCGGCGTCGCGCTCGTCGGCTTCGTCGTCGTGGCCAGGCCGTCCGCGAGCGTGCTGCGGGCCGCCGCGATGGGTGCGGTGGTGCTGCTGGCGATGGTGGTCGGCCGACGCCGTCAGGCCGTGCCCGCACTCGCAGCCTCGGTCGTCGCGCTGCTCGCCTGGTTTCCGGAACTGGCCGTCAGCTACGGTTTCACGCTGTCCGTCGCGGCGACCGCGGCGCTGGTCCTGATCGCGCCGCGCTGGGCGCGGCGGTGGCAACGTCGCGGCTGGCCCCGCGCCGTGGCCGAAGCGGTCGCGGTGGCCGTCGCCGCCCACGTCGTCACCGTGCCGATCGTGGCGGCGATGTCGGGGACGGTCAGCATGGTCGCCGTCGCCGCGAATCTGCTTGTCGCCCCGGTGATCGCGCCGGTCACGGTGATCGGGGCCGTGGCCGCGGCGGGCGCGACGGCCTGGGTCCCGCTCGGCGAGGTCGTCGCACTCGCGACCGGCCCGCCGCTGTGGTGGTTGCTGAGAGTGGCGCGTGAAGCCGCGGAGGTCCCGGGAGCGTCGGTGGTCGTACCGTCGGGGGCATTCGGCTTCGCGATCCTCACCGTCACGGCCGCAGCGGCAGTCACGGCGGTCGCGGTGCGTCGGCTTCGGATCGTGGCGATCGCCGTCGTGATCGGGTTGGCCGTCGCCTGGATACCGCTCCGGATGCTGATGCCGGGCTGGCCGGTCGCGGACTGGGTTCTGGTGGCGTGCGATGTCGGGCAGGGTGACGCACTCGTGCTCGACGCGGGCGACGGGTCGGCGGTCGTCGTCGACGCCGGTCCCGCATCGCGGCCGGTGGACGGCTGCCTGGACCGGCTGGGGGTGCGGTCGGTCAGGGCCGTCGTACTGACTCATCTGCACGCCGACCACGTCGACGGGCTGCCGGGCGTCCTGCACGGGCGATCGGTCGGGCAGATCGTGACCGGGCCGATGCGGCTGCCGACGCAGGCGTACGAGCAGGTGCGGGCGCTGGCGGCCGGTGCGGGCGTGCCGCTCACGTCTGTCCACGCCGGGCAGGCGCTGACGGTCGGCACGCTGACGTTGCGCGTCCTCGGTCCGACGCTTCCCGCCCCGAGCGATCCCGACGACGCCGATGACGCGGCCAACGACCAGTCGTTGGTGCTGACGGTCGACACGGTTGCGGGACGCATCCTGCTGACCGGCGACGTCGAGGCGGCAGGGCAGCGGGACCTCATCCGCGACGGGGTTCCGCTCACCGCGGACGTTCTCAAACTGCCGCATCACGGTTCGCGGACGACCGCGCCGGAGTTCCTCCGCGCGGTCGGGGCGAGGTTGGTCGTCGTGTCGGTCGGTGCGGGCAACACCTTCGGGCATCCCAACCCCGACATCCTCCGGACACTGCGGGAGACGGGTGCGACGGTCGCGCGGACGGACCTCGGCGGCGACATCGCGGTGAGCCGCGCCGGCGGTGGCGGTGTGGCCGTGACGTACCGGCGTGGGACGATCGTGCGGTGAGTCAGACCGCGCAGTTGCATCTCGTCCTCGGCGACGAGGAATTCCTCGTCGAGCGGGCCGTCGCGTCCGTCGTCGCGACGGTGAGGGGAGCATCCGATAACCCGACGGATGTTCCGGTGGAGAGGCTGCGCACCGGCGACGCCACCCCGGCCGAACTGGCCGAACTGCTCAGCCCGTCGCTGTTCGCCGAGGACAAGGTGATCGTCCTCGAAGCCGCGGCCGAGGCGGGAAAGGACGCCGTCGCACTCGTTCAGGACGCGGCCGCGGCCCCGCCGGACGGGTTCACCCTCGTCGTCCTTCATTCCGGCGGCGGCCGTGCGAAGGCGATGGTCGGCGTCCTGCAGAAGTCGGGGGCGCAGGTGCACGAATGCGCCAAGCTCAAGGCGTCCGAACGCGTCGACTTCGTCCGCGGAGAGTTCCGGGCAGCCGGCGCCCGGGTGTCACCCGAGGTGATCGAGACGATCCTCGACGCGGTCGGCTCCGACCTGCGCGAACTCGCGGCGGCGTGTTCGCAGCTGGTCGCTGACACGGGCGGACGCATCGACGCTGCCGCGGTGCACCGGTACTACTCGGGCAAAGCGGAGGTGTCCGGATTCGACGTCGCGGAGCTCGCGGTGGCAGGCAACCGGCCCGGAGCGCTCGAGGCACTGCGATGGGCGATGCTGCGCGGTGTCCCGCACGTCCTGCTCGCCGATGCGCTGGCTGATGCCGTGCACACCATCGCGCGCGTGGACTCCGCGGGACGCGGCGACCCGTTCAAGATGGCGTCGGGGCTCGGCATGGCGCCGTGGAAGGTGAAGAAGGCGCAGGCGCAGGCCCGGGGATGGAGTCCCGAGACCCTGGGCGTCGCGCTGCGGGTGGTCGCGCAACTCAACGCGGACGTGAAGGGCGGGGCCGCGGACGCGGACTACGCGGTCGAATATGCCGTGGGGCGGGTAGCCGAACTGCGGTCGTGAGCACGTGTCCCGGGCGCAACCGTTCCCGGGAACGCGAAAGACCGCCCGGTCGAATGACCTGGGCGGTCTCCAGCGATGACGTGAGTCGGGCGGCAGAGCCGCCAGCCGAGTGACGGCCGAGCCGTCACACGGGGTGCGTCAGAGCTTGTTGGCGGCGAGGGCGAGCGCCGACTTCTTGTTGGCGGCCTGGTTGGCGTGGATGACGCCCTTGCTGGCTGCCTTGTCGAGCTTGCGGCTGGCGGAGACGAGGAGCTCGCTGGCCTTGTCCTTGTCGCCCGCGGCAGCTGCCTCGCGGAAGGAGCGGATGGCGGTGCGCAGCGAGGACTTCACCGACTGGTTGCGCAGTCGCTGACGCTCGTTGGTCTGGATCCGCTTCACCTGGGACTTGATGTTGGCCACGCGTAAAATCCTGTCGTCTTCGCTGGTTTCTGGTTGAGAAAGCTTTGGGTGCACTTAGGCACCGACAGGCCACTGTACCAGTGGCCGAGGTGCCGTCCCAAACCGGCGTGTGCGATCACGCATCGGAAACGGAGAAACACAGTTGTTTCGCCGCGCTCATCTCCCCTTTACCGTACGTGATGCCGCGGTGACACGGGTGCCGGACCATGAGCCGATGAACGCTCGAGCCGCCACACGAACCGCGCCCGGTCAGTCGGAGGGCGAGGTCTTCGACGGGTACGCCGACATCGGTCGCTACGCCCTCGCGCACGACGAAATGTTCGCTGCCGACGGCACCGTTCGAGAACCGTACGAGGGGATCTTCGCGGCGCTCGCGCCTGCCAACGCCAGCGACCTGGCCGCCCGAGCGGAGGCGTTGGCCCGGGCATTCGTCGACCAGGGTGTGACGTTCTCGCTCTCCGGGCAGGAGCGACCGTTTCCGCTCGACCTCGTCCCGAGGGTGATCGGAGAGCAGGAGTGGACCGGACTCGAGCTCGGCATCGCCCAACGTGTCCGCGCGCTCGAGATGTTCCTCGCCGACGTGTACGGCGACCAGGAGATCCTCCGCGATCGGGTGGTCCCGAAGCGGCTGGTGACGTCCTGCGACCACTTCCACAGGGAAGCGATGGGCATCGTGCCGCCGAACGGGGTCCGGATCCACGTCGCCGGGATCGACGTGATTCGGGACGCCAACGGCACCTTCCGGGTGCTCGAGGACAACCTTCGCTCCCCGTCGGGTGTCTCCTACGTGATGGAGAACCGGCGCACCATGGCGCGAGTCTTTCCCGACCTGTTCTCCTCGCATCGGGTGCGGGCGGTGGGCGACTACGCCGCGCACCTGCTCCGGGCGCTGAGGTCGTCGGCCGCGGTGAACACCGCCGACCCGACCGTGGTCGTACTCACCCCCGGTATCGCGAACTCCGCCTACTTCGAGCACTCCCTGCTGGCCCGGCAGATGGGCGTCGAACTCGTCGAGGGCAGGGACCTGTTCTGCCGGGACAACGTCGTCTACATGCGCACGACGGAGGGGGAGCGGCAGGTCGACGTCGTCTACCGACGCATCGACGACGAGTTCCTCGACCCGATGCACTTCCGGCCCGACTCGGTGCTCGGCGTCGCCGGGCTGCTCAACGCGGCCCGTGCCGGCAACGTGGTCATCTCCAGCGCCGTGGGAAACGGGGTGGGCGACGACAAGCTCGTGTACACCTACGTCCCCGCGATCATCGAGTACTACCTGGGCGAGAAGCCGTTGCTCGAGAACGTCGACACCTTCCGTTGCTGGCTGCCCGACGAATGCGAGCAGGTCCTCGACATGCTCGACGACCTGGTGATCAAGCCGGTGGAGGGTTCGGGTGGGTACGGAATCGTGTTCGGTCCGGATGCCTCACCCAAGGAACTCGCCGAGATCGGCGCGAAGATTCGCGCCGATCCTCGCGGCTGGATCGCGCAGCCGGTCGTGCAGCTGTCGACCGTCCCCACCAAGGTCGGCGACGTCCTCTCGCCACGTCACGTCGACCTCCGCCCCTTCGCGGTGAACGACGGCGACAGCGTCTGGGTGCTGCCCGGTGGACTGACGCGCGTCGCACTCCCCGAGGGGTCGCTCGTCGTCAACTCCAGTCAGGGCGGTGGCAGCAAGGACACGTGGGTCCTCGCCAGCCGCGTCCCCGACGCCGAACGGGAACTGGGCGGCGGGGAACTCGTCGGCGAGCCGGTCCGCCCCGGGCACAGCGAACTCGGTCCCGAACTGTCCACCGGACAGCAGCAACAACAACAGCAGCAGCAGAACGGGCGATGGCAACCCGCCATCGACGGGCCGCAGGAGGGGGACGCCGATGCTCGCGCGTAACGCGGAGTCGCTGTACTGGATCGGCCGCTACGTCGAGCGGGCCGATGACACCGCCCGCATCCTCGACGTCGCGGTCCATCAACTGTTCGAGGACTCGACGGTCGACCCGGACCGGTCGTCCCGGCTGCTGCTGCGGGTGCTCGGCATCGACCCGCCGGACGGTCCGTTGGACGTCTGGTCGCTGACCGATGCCGTTGCGTTCAGTCGCAGCCGCGGCGGATCGATCGTCGACTCCCTGTCACGTGCCCGCGAAAATGCCAGGGGTGCAAGGGAAGTCACGTCCACCGAGATGTGGGAGTGCCTCAACACCACGTACAACGGTCTGGCCGAACGAGTGAGGGCCGCGCGCCGCCTCGGTCCGCACGAGTTCTTCAGCTACGTCGAGACCCGAGCCGCGATGTTCGCCGGCCTCGCCGACTCCACACTCAGTCGCGACGACGGATACCGGTTCCTGCTCCTCGGCTGCTCCGTCGAACGAGTGGACATGCTCGTCCGGCTGCTGCTCTCGCGTGCGGGCGACCGCAACAGCTCGCCCGCATGGGTGACCGTGCTGCGTTCCGCCGGCGCGCAGGACACCTACCTGCGCACGTACCGCGGTGCACTCGACGCCCACCGGGTCGTCGAGTTCATCCTCCTCGACCGGCTGTTCCCCAGGTCGGTGTTCCACGCGATCAGGCAGGCGGAACAGTGTCTCGACCAACTGGACATCAACCCGAGCAGTCGCGTCGGTATCCGTGCGGAGGCGCAGCGCATCGTAGGAAGGGCGCGAAGCGAACTCGAGTTCCTGCCCCCGGTGGTGGTGATGGAGGACCTGCAGCAGCGACTCCTCGCGCTGCAGAAGACGTGCCGCGACCTCCAGGAAGCGATCGCGCAACAGTACTTTCACTCCGCCCCGTGGGTGGCGTGGACCGATGCGGGGACCGGCGGAGTCGGGGTGCCCGCGGGAATGGAGGGTGACGCGTGACCTGGCGGCTTCGGGTGATCCACACGACCGGTTTCGCATACGACGCGCCGGTGACGTCGTCGTTCAACGAGGCGCGGTTGACACCGCGCAGCGACGGGCGGCAGAACGTCATCCACAACCGCGTGGAGACGACGCCTGCGACGCGGGCGTACCGGTACACGGACTACTGGGGTACGACAGTGACCTCGTTCGATCTGCACGCGCCGCACACCGCGCTCTCGGTCACCGGATCGTCGGTCGTCGAGACCGAGGCGGTCGCCGTCCCGACCGACGGCGTCGGCTGGGACACGCTGGCCGACGAGAACATTCGCGACCAGTACGGCGAGTACCTGACCGGGACCGACTACGTGCCGGTCAGTGACCGGTTCGACGAGATCGCGCGGCAGCTTCGGCGGGACAGCAGTCCGGCGGATGCCGTTGTCGCGGCGTCGAACTGGGTGCACGAGAACATGTCGTACGTGCCGGGTGCGACGGGAGTGCGCACCTCGGCTCTCGAGGCGTGGGAGGAGCGGCGCGGCGTGTGCCAGGACTACGCCCACCTCACCCGAATGTTGTTGCGGGCTATGGGAATTCCGAGTCGATATGTCTCCGGCTACCTACATCCGCACCGTGAAGCGGAACTCGGCGAGTCCGTCAGCGGCGAGTCGCACGCGTGGGTGCAGGCGTGGACGGGGTCGTGGTGGGGGTACGACCCGACCAACGCGGTTCCGGTCGGCGAGCAACATGTTTCCGTCGCCGTGGGCCGGGACTACGCGGACGTACCGCCGTTGAAGGGCATCTACTCGGGCGGCGGATCCACCGACTTCGATGTCGTTGTGGAGATCATTCGGCTCGCGTAGCGTGCTGTTCGCGAGCGTTCCTCCCAGTATGTCGTCCTCGACGCAGATAGGTGGCACATGACTCTCACAGCACAGGAAATCTCCGAGCAGCAGTCCGTATCGGACGCCAGGAAGTACCTAGCCGAGGGTATCGGCACCTTCATCCTCGTCTTCGTCGCCGTCGGTACCGCAGTCGTGGCGGGCGATCGGGTCGGGAATCTGGGCGTCGCATTGGCCTTCGGCCTGACGCTGTTGATTCTCGTGTACGCCATCGGACCCATCTCCGGGTGCCATGTGAACCCCGCCGTCACGTTCGGCCAGTTGGTGATCGGTCGCATTCCGCCCGCGAAGGCGGTCGCGTACATGGCCGCGCAGGTGGTCGGCGGACTTGCGGCCGGGCTCTCCGTGTTCGCCATTGCCAGCAGTTTGCCGTCGTACGACCGCGCGGCCTCCGGCCTCGGCGCGAACGGATGGGGCGACCACAGCCCGTCCGCCATCGCGGGCCCCCTCGGCGGTGTGCTGCAGCCCGGCTACGGTTTCGGCGCGATGATCGTCATCGAGATCCTGCTCACCGCGCTGCTGGTCTTCGTGGTGCTCGCCTCGACCGACCGCCTCTCCCACATTCCGCTGGCAGGCGTCGCGATCGGTTTCACACTCGCCGCGATCCACATCATGTCGATTCCGGTGGACAACACGTCCGTCAACCCGGCTCGCAGCTTCGCGGTCGCCTGGTACCAGAACGGAGCGCCCGCACAGCTGTGGGCGTTCATCCTGTTCCCCCTGGTCGGCGGGGCCGTCGGCGCGTTCGCCTATCGCGGTCTCTTCGGTCGCCTCGAGCGCGTCGACGCCTGACCCCGAATGAGGGGAACCCGTGACCGGTCCGACCGGTCACGGGTTCCCCTCACCCGAACATCAGCTCCAGCTGTAGTCGCTGCGCAGACGCGTGGCGACCTGATCGAACCGGGCGCGGTCGAGGATCGCGCCCTCCCTGCGGATACCGGACTCCGGCACATCGAGCACCCGGTCCAGTCGCACCCAGCTCGGCCGGTTCCCGCCGTCCCACGAACCCGCGCCGATACCCAGCCAGTTCCGGCTGCCCTCGCGCTCCGCGTTCGACGACAGCATCAGGCCGAGCAGCGTCGCGCCGTCGCGTCCGACCACCAGCACCGGACGGTCCTTGCCCTGTCCCGCGTCCTCCTCGTACGTCACCCACGTCCACACGATTTCCCCGGGGTCGGCGCGGCCGTCCAGGTCGGGTGCGTACTCGACGGTGCGGGCGCGGTGCGCTGTGGGGACGGCAGTCGACGACACCGGCCTGCCCCGGTCGCGGGGCTTCGGCCCGGGCACTTCGTGCGTCGTGCCTGCGTCCGCCGTCTTCTTCCCGGGCAGAATGCCCGACTGCTGCAACCCCTTGAGAATTCTCGGGCCCTCCCGCAACGCGATGTCGCCGAGTTGTCTGCCTAACTGTGTCCACCTCGAAGCCATGCCCCCAACCTAGTCAGTCGTCGCGTGCATCTCGGGGCCGAACCTGCCCTGAGCGGGGCCGAACCTTCGGTGGGCGGTGCCTGGCATATTCTTCTGGGTAGTGACTGCGGCCCGACTCGAGCCGCCGCCGACTTCAGGAGCACACCATCAGCACCTTCGCGGACACGACGTTCACGGATCCGGCCCGGATCCGGAACTTCTGCATCATCGCCCACATCGACCACGGCAAGTCGACGCTGGCCGACCGGATGTTGCAGCTGACCGGTGTCGTCGAGGAGCGGGCGATGCGCGCGCAGTACCTCGACCGGATGGACATCGAGCGCGAACGCGGCATCACGATCAAGGCCCAGAACGTGCGGCTGCCGTGGGTCGTCGAGCACGAGGACGGCACCAAGGAAGAGATCGTCCTGCACCTGATCGACACCCCCGGTCACGTCGACTTCACCTACGAGGTGTCGCGCGCGCTCGAGGCCTGCGAGGGTGCGGTGCTCCTCGTCGATGCCGCTCAGGGCATCGAGGCGCAGACACTCGCGAACCTGTACCTGGCGATGGAGAAGGACCTCACCATCATCCCGGTGCTCAACAAGATCGACCTGCCTGCCGCCGACCCCGACCGGTACGCCGCGGAGATCGCGCACATCGTCGGCTGCGAGCCGGAGGACGTGCTGCGGGTGTCCGGCAAGACCGGTGTCGGCGTCAAGGAACTGCTCGACGAGGTCGTCAAGCAGGTTCCGGCGCCGGTCGGCGACGCCGACGGCCCGGCGCGCGCGATGATCTTCGACTCCGTGTACGACGCCTACCGCGGCGTGGTCACCTACGTGCGCGTGGTGGACGGCAAGATCCGCCCCCGCGAGAAGATCACGATGATGTCGACCGGCACCACCCACGAACTGCTCGAGGTGGGCATCATCTCGCCCGAACCCAAGGCCACCGTCGGCCTCGGCGTCGGAGAGGTCGGCTACCTCATCACCGGCGTGAAGGACGTCCGTCAGTCCCGGGTCGGCGACACCGTGACCACCTTCCGCAACGGTGCGACCGAGCCGCTGACCGGCTACCGCGACCCGAAGCCGATGGTCTACTCCGGCCTGTACCCGATGGACGGCTCCGACTACCCGGTGCTCCGCGACGCGCTCGACAAGCTGCGCCTCAACGACGCCGCGCTGGCCTACGAGCCGGAAACCTCGGTGGCGCTGGGCTTCGGCTTCCGCTGCGGCTTCCTCGGCCTGCTGCACATGGAGATCACCCGCGACCGCCTCGAGCGTGAGTTCGGCCTCGACCTCATCTCCACCGCACCGAACGTCGTCTACCGCGTGATCATGGAGGACGGCTCCGAGCACGAGGTGACCAACCCGTCGTACTGGCCCGAGGGCAAGGTGCGCGAGGTGTACGAGCCGATGGCCAAGTGCACCGTCATCGCGCCGAGCGAGTACACCGGCGCGATCATGGAGCTCTGCCAGTCCCGCCGCGGCGAACTCGGTGGCATGGACTACCTGTCGGAGACGCGTGTCGAACTGCGCTACACGCTGCCGATGGGCGAGATCATGTTCGACTTCTTCGACGCCCTCAAGTCGCGGACGAAGGGCTACGCCAGCCTCGACTACGAGGAGGCGGGCGAACAGGACGCGGCGCTGGTGAAGGTGGACATCCTGCTGCAGGGCGAGGCCGTCGACGCGTTCAGTGCCATCGTGCACAAGGACGCCGCGTTCGCCTACGGCAACAAGATGACCACCAAGCTGCGTGAGCTCATCCCGCGCCAGCAGTTCGAGGTTCCGATCCAGGCTGCGATCGGCTCGAAGATCATCGCCCGCGAGAACATCCGCGCGATCCGCAAGGACGTCCTCGCCAAGTGCTACGGCGGCGACATCAGCCGTAAGCGCAAGCTGCTCGAGAAGCAGAAGGAAGGCAAGAAGCGGATGAAGACCATCGGCCGGGTCGAGGTCCCGCAGGAGGCCTTCGTCGCGGCGCTGTCGAACGAGTCGGTGGCGGACAAGCCCAAGAAGTAGGCGTTCCGCCCGTCAGTGCCTCCGGCCCGCACCAGGACCGGAAGCACTGACGGGGGGCGGCGCCGCAGGAAAGGACGCGGTGTGCTCGAGACCTGGTTGACGGAGACGTTGGGACTCGAGGTGCCGATCCTCGGCGCTCCGATGGGTGGACGTGCCGGAGGCGAACTCGCAGGCGAGGTGTCGAAGGCGGGTGGCCTCGGCATGCTGGGCGCCGCCCGCTACAACTCGCCGGACTGGGTCGCGTCCGAGGCAGCGGTTGCCCGCGAACGCGGCGGCCGCATCGGCATCGGGTTGATGACGTGGTCCCTCGACACCGACGACAGCCTCCTCGACGCCGCGATTGCCGAGAAGCCGACGCTGCTCTCGCTCTCGTTCGGCGATCCGGCACCGTACGTGCCGCGCGCGCACGCCGCCGGGATTCCCGTCGCGTCGCAGGTGAACACCCTCGACGACATGCGGGTGGCGGAGCGTGCGGGGGTCGACGTGATCATCGCGCAGGGCGGTGAGGCAGGCGGACACACCGGTCGCATCGGGACGCTGCCGTTGCTGCAGGAGCTGCTGGACGCCACCGATCTTCCCGTGCTCGCGGCGGGGGGAATCGGAACCGGTCGCGGTCTCGCGGCCGTGCTCGCGGCGGGTGCGCAGGGCGCGCTGATCGGGACCGCGCTGCTGGCCAGCCCCGAGACCGTCGGCCCCGACTACGCGCGGACCGCGGTCGTCGACGCCGGCAGCGCCGACACCGTGTACACGGCAGTGTTCGACCGCGCTCGCAACCAGCCGTGGCCGTCGCGGTGGGGCGGTCGCGCGATCGTCAACGACTTCACCCGCGACTTCCACGACGTCGACGCCCCGGACTCGCAGTTGGAGCAGACCTACGATCCCGCCGACCCTCGTCGCGGCGTCGTGTATGCGGGGGAGGCGGTTGGTCTGGTGCACGGGGAGCGGCCCGCGGGTGAGATCGTCAGGCGGATCGCTGCCGATGCCGAGCGATTGCTGTCCCGCTGGGCGTAACGAAGCTCTGGCGACAACCGGGCGTCCGTGCAAAGGTTAGCCTTCACTAATTTTGGAGGTGCTTTGTGCGTGCACTCAAGACCGTCGCGGTGGCAGCGCTCGGAACGATGACGTTGCTCGTCGCGAGTTGTGGCGAGGACGCCGCAGCGGATTCTGCGGATCGCACTACCGCGGTCGAGCACACGTACGGGACCACCACCATCGACGGCACGCCGACGCGGATCGTCGCCGGAACCAGCCAGTGGGTCGACGCGCTGCTCGAATTCGGAGTCCAGCCGGTCGCGTACCACTCCGGCGCCGACCGGGGTGACGAGCGCGGCCTGTTCCCGTGGCAGTCCGACGTCGCCGCGGACGCGGTGGAACTCGAGGCGTCGGCCTCGACGATGAGCCTGCCGGTCGAGCAGATCGCCGCCCAGACCCCGGACCTGATTCTCGGCTCCTACACCGTCACCACCCGGTCGGACTTCGACAAGCTGAGTCAGATTGCTCCGACCGTCCCCGCACTCGGCGACGCACAGGTCGACGAGTGGGAGGACCAGGTCACCGTGCTCGGGGAGATCCTCGGTCAACAGGACCGCGCGAACGAGATCATCACCGAGGCCAACGCCGACATCGACGCGCTCGCGGACCGCCTCCCCGGGCTGCAGGGCAAGACCGCAGCACTCGCCCAGTACATGTTCTCCACCAACCAGATCATCGTCGTCGCGGATCCCGACGATGGCGCGAGCAGCGTGTTCGAACGGCTCGGTATGTCCGTGCCGCGGGCGCTCGTCGACGAAGCGGGCGCGACCGGTGGCCGCCTCACCCTCAGCCCCGAGCGGGTCGACGCCCTGACCGCGGACCTCGTCGTGATGCTGCCGAACGGCGGCAGCGCAGAGCAGTTGAACGCGCTGCCCGGCTTCGTGGATCTTCCCGCCGTGCGCGAGGGCGGACTCGCCGTCGTCGACTATCCGACCGTGGTCGGGTTCAACACCCCGTCTGCGACCTCGGTGCGGTACTCCCTCGATCGGATCACCCCGCAGCTCGAGGCTGTCGCGAACTGACCGAGTCGCCCCGAAGCTCGACCGAACGCCGCATTGGTCAGGTGCCGGGGGTGGGGGCTTGCGCTCTTATACACATCTCCGACCCCACGACACAAAGG
>NZ_SCOY01000061.1:0-14011 GCF_005503035.1 Rhodococcus sp. Q | reverse complement strand
CGCCGCCTCCCGTGCCGCTCGACCCCGCGGCGCTGTCCGCACGCATCGTCCCGACCATCGTCACGCTCACCGCCACCACGGGCCCACTGACCACCGCTGGCACCGGCATCGTCCTGAGTCCCGACGGCCTGATCCTCACCAACCACCACGTCGTCGACGGCGCCCGCGACGTCGACGCCGTCGCGATGGCCACCGGCGCCGAATACGACACCGAGGTCCTCGGCTACGACCGGTTCCGCGATGTCGCCGTCCTCCGACTCGTCGGCGCCGACGGACTCCCCGTAGCGCCCCTCGGACAGTCCGCCGGCCTCCGGCTCCGCGACTCGGTCACCGCCATCGGCAACGCCGAAGGCGGCGGGGTGCCCCTGTCCGCACCCGGATTCATCACCGGTACAGACGAATCCGTCGTCGCGCGCAACTCCACCGACGGCACCCGCAACCGGCTCACCGGCATGATCGAAGTCGACGCCGACATCCGCCCCGGCGATTCCGGCGGCCCACTCGTGGACGCCTTCGGGCAGGTCGTCGGCATCAACACCGCAGGCAACACCGGCATGCGGCCCGACCCGACCCAGGCGACCACCGGAGTCGCCGTACCGATCGAGTCCTATGCGCTGCCCATCGACGACGCCGTCGCCATCGCCGACCAGATCCGCAGCGGACGCGGCACCGCGACCGTCCACGTCGGACCGACCGCGCTGCTGGGGGTTGCGGTCACCGACGTCGGCCAATCACAGGACGGCGCCAAGGTTGTCGCGGTCGGTGTCGCGAGCCCCGCCGACCAGGCCGGCATCGTCCGCGGCGACATCATCGTCAGCTGGGACGGACGTCCGATCCGCTCGCAGACCGACCTCACCGTCGAGATGAACACGCGCAAACCCGGCGACCGCGTCGACATCGGCTGGCTCGACCAGACCGGGCAGAGGAGGACGGAGACCCTCGTCCTCGCCGAGGGAACGCCCTAGTCTCACAGCTGTTTCCGTCGGCGAACCAGTCGATCCCCGGTCCGAATTGCCCGGCGGGAGTGCGACGCACGGTCCCGGCGTCAGCGGATCTTGAAGATCACCGCACGCTGGACGATGAAGTTGATGACCGTCGCCGTGCCCTGCGCGATGCAGAACGCGAGCGGCACGCGCCACCATGCGTCATCGGGGAACTGCTGGTTGAGAATCGTGCTGATTCCGACCTGAACCGCGAAGGTCACGCCGTACAACAGAACGACGGCAACGAAACGGGCTCGGCTCGGCTCGGCAGAGAAGGTCCAACGGCGATTGAGGAGGTAGGCCGTCGTGGTACCCGCGACGAAGCTGATGGACTTGGCCACGACGAACGGCAACCCGAGCTTCAACATGACGACGAGCAGTCCGAAATCCACGATCGCGGACAGCCCGCCCGTCACCGCGAACCGCAGGATCTGCGTCTTCAGGTCCACGCCGGGCTCGCCGGACTCGTCCCTCAGCGGGAGGTCGACGGCCGTCGGCACATGCGGTTCGTGGTTCTCGGGCACCCGTCGAGGTTAGGCGACGACCCCGGCGCGCTGTCGCCGAGCATGCGGTTTCCGCCACGAAACGCGGGCAGCGGCGACGGTGGGGGCGCAGCCGGCGGAATAAGGGGGGACGCGTCACAGGTGACGCGCGGGTAACCTCTCAGTCGATGTCAACGACAGCCGACGAGGCCCCCGCTGTCCCCGCGACACCCCGGCCTCTGACCACCCAGACCCGAACCCTCACCGGTTGGGGGCGCACCGCGCCCACCACCGCCGAGGTGCTCTCCACTCCCGACGTCGAGGTGATCGCATCCGCGGTCGCCCAGGTCGCCGAGAAGAACGAGGGCAAGCCTTCGCACCTGCGCCGCGGCGTCATCGCTCGCGGCCTCGGCCGTTCCTACGGCGACCCGGCCCAGAACGCGGGCGGCCTGGTCATCGACATGAATGCCCTGAACAAGATCCACCGGATCGATCGCGACACCGGTCTCGTCGAGGTCGACGGCGGTGTGAACCTGGATCAGCTGATGCGGGCGGCGCTGCCGTTCGGGCTGTGGGTTCCCGTCCTGCCCGGCACGCGGCAGGTCACCATCGGCGGCGCCATCGGCTCCGACATCCACGGCAAGAACCATCACAGCGCGGGCAGCTTCGGCAACCACGTCGTGTCCCTGGATCTGCTCACGGCCGACGGCAAGGTCCGCACGCTGACCCCGAAGGGCAGCCGTCAGGACCCGAAGGCCGCGCTGTTCTGGGCGACGGTCGGCGGCATGGGCCTGACCGGCATCATCCTCAAGGCCACGATCCAGATGACGCCGACCGAGACGGCGTACTTCATCGCGGACAGCGTGCGCACCGAGAGCCTCGACGAGACCATCGCCGTGCACAGCGACGGCTCCGAGGACAACTACGACTACTCGTCGGCGTGGTTCGACGCGATCTCCGCGCCGCCGAAGCTGGGCCGCGCCGCCGTGTCCCGCGGATCGCTCGCCAAGCTGGACCAGCTGCCCGCGAAGCTACAGAAGGATCCGCTGCGGTTCGACGCGAAGCCGCTGATCACGTTCCCGGACATCTTCCCGAACGGCCTCGCGAACAAGGTCGACTTCTCGATCGTCGGCGAGCTGTACTACCGGAAGACGAAGAACGCCACCGGCCAGGTGCAGTCCTTGACGGCGTTCTACCACCCGCTCGATCTGTTCGGCGAGTGGAACCGCGCCTACGGCTCGAAGGGCTTCCTGCAGTACCAGTTCGTGGTTCCGCCGGAGGCCGTCGACGAGTTCAAGAAGATCATCGTCGACATCCAGAAGTCGGGGCACTACTCGTTCCTCAACGTGTTCAAGCTGTTCGGCGAGGGCAACCAGGCGCCACTGAGCTTCCCGATGCGCGGCTGGAACATCTGCGTCGACTTCCCGATCAAGGCAGGCCTCAACGAGTTCGTCACCGAACTCGACAAGCGCGTCCTCGAATTCGGTGGCCGGCTGTACACCGCGAAGGATTCCCGGACCAACGCCGAGACCTTCCACGCCATGTACCCGCGCATCGACGAGTGGCTCGCCACCCGCCGAAAGTACGACCCCACAGGCGTTTTCGCCTCCGACATGTCACGACGACTGGAACTGAGCTGATGATCAACGCCGTGGGTAACCCCCAGACCCTGCTGCTGCTCGGCGGCACCTCCGAGATCGGCCTCGCCATCTGCGAGGAGTACCTCCGCAAGGCGCCGATGCGCGTCGTCCTGGCCGCACTGCCCGGCGACCCGCTTCGCGACGACGCCGTCGCGCAGATGAAGGCCGCAGGCGCCACCGACGTCACCCTCCTCGACTTCGACGCACTCGACACCGAGTCGCACCCGAAGGTCATCGACGACGCGTGGCAGAAGGGTGACGTCGACGTCGCGATCGTCGCGTTCGCGCTCGACGGCGACGCCGAGGAGCTGTGGCAGAACCAGCGCAAGGCCGTCCTGGTCGCGAACGTCAACTACACCGCGTCGGTGTCCGTCGGGGTGCTCGTCGGCGAGAAGATGAAGGCGCAGGGCTTCGGCCGCATCATCGCGATGTCGTCGGTCGCGGGTGAGCGCGTCAAGCGTGCCAACTTCGTCTACGGCTCCACGAAGGCGGGCCTCGACGGCTTCTACCTGGGCCTCGGCGAGGCACTCGCCCCGTTCGGCCCTAAGGTCACCGTCGTGCGGCCCGGCATGGTCCGCACCCAGTTCAGCGCACACGTCAAGGAAGCTCCGCTGACGGTCAACAAGGACATCGTCGCGAAGATGGCGGTGTCCGCATCGGACGCGGGCAAGGAGATCGTCTGGACGCCCGGCCCGTGGCGCTTCGTGATGATGGGCCTGCGGCACGTCCCCCGCGCGATCTTCCGCAAGCTGCCGATCTAGGCACCTGCGCCGATGGTGCGCCTTCTGCTACCAGAAAGGTGCACGGGCGCGCAGCGCCTAGACTCCGAATTCGTGACGACGACCGCCAGCACCAGCCCGCCCGACCTCGTTCAGCCCGCACGCCGGGCGATCGGGGCGATCGGCGAGATGGTGCTGGCGGCGGTCGTTGCGGCCGTTGTCGCCGCCGTCGGACTGGTCGCGTTCTCCATCGTCGACTGGCCCGCGTTCAACTCCTCCAACGTCACCCGCGCACTGACCACCGTCGGGCAGGTCGTTGCCCTCGCACTCCTCGGACTGTCGATCTGGCTGCTCCGCACCCGCCGCGCACCGCGCACCGCGAAACTGGCGTCCTGGGTGGGGATCTCCGGATTCGTCACTGTCACCCTCGGCATGCCGCTCGCCGCGACGAAGCTGTACCTGCACGGCATCTCCGTCGACCAGGAATTCCGCACCGAGTTCCTCACCCGCATGACGGACACCGTCCGCCTCGACGACATGACGTACGCGGACCTGCCGTCGTTCTATCCGGCGGGCTGGTTCTGGATCGGTGGACGCGTCGCCAACCTGCTCGGCCTCGACGGCTGGGAGACGTTCAAGCCGTACGCGATCGCGTCGATCGCCGTCGCAGCCGTCATCGCACTCGTGTTGTGGTCCAAGCTCGTTCGCTCCGACCTCGCCGTCCTCGCCGCCGCCGCGACAACCGCACTCACCGTCGCCTACGCCAGCCCCGAGGCGTACAGCGCGGTTCTCGTCGTGCTGCTGCCGCCGGTGCTGATCCTCGCGTGGGGTGCGCTGTACCGCCCCGCGGGTGCCGGAGGGTGGGGCGCCGCGGTCGGGACCGGGCTGTTCCTCGGGCTCGCCGCGACCTTCTACACCCTCTACCTCGGGTACGCGGCGTTCGCGGTGACGCTGATGGCCCTGATCGCCGCCGGGATAGCGGCACGAGCGCACGGGCTGCGCGCCGTCCGCGACCCCCTGCTCAAGCTCGTGACGATCGCCGTCATCGCCGGCCTGCTCGCGCTCGTCGTGTGGGCACCGTTCCTGCTGGCGCTGCGCACCCATTCGCTCGCCGGGTCCGGCACCGCCACCCACTACCTCCCGGAGTCGGGTGCGACGCTGCCGCTTCCGATGTTCGACGCGTCCCTCGTCGGACTGCTCTGCCTGCTCGGCACGGTCTGGCTGGTCGCGCGAGTGACGTCGTCGCGGCGGGCCCAGGCCCTCGGCATCGGTGTCGTCGCCGTCTACCTGTGGTCGCTGCTGTCGATGGCGTTCACCGCACTCGGAACCACACTGCTCTCGTTCCGCCTCGAACCGGTGCTGCTGGTACTGCTCGGCGCGGCGGGCGTTTTCGGGTTCGTCGAGTTCGCCCGCTGGCTGATCCTCGCGACCAGCGACAACCCGCGGATCAGGATCGGGGCGGTCGTCATCGGCGCGCTCGGCGCGGTCTCGTTCGCGCAGTCCATCCCGCATCACCTGGCGCCGGAGATCACCACCGCGTACACGGACACCGACGGTGACGGTGTGCGCGCCGACCAGCGTCCGCCGGGCGCCGCTTCGTACTACGGGCAGGTCGACGAGACGATTCTCGCGCAGCGTCCGGGTCCGCGGTCGGACACGATCGTCCTCACCGCCGACACCAGCTTCCTGTCCTACTACCCGTACTTCGGGTTCCAGGGCTTGACGTCGCACTACGCGAATCCGCTGGCGCAGTTCGACGAGCGTGCCGCCGCGATCGCCCGGTGGGCCGAATCGGAGACGCCCGACGACCTGGTCGCCGCGATGGACGAATCACCTTGGCGGGCACCGGATGTGTTCGTCTTCCGGTCCAGCGACGACAGCTACACGCTGCGGCTCGCCGAGGACGTGTACCCCAATGACCCGAACGTGCGGCGGTACACCGTCGAATTCGACAAGTCGCTCTTCGACGATCCGCGGTTCACGACGTCGGAGGTCGGGCCGTTCACGGTGGTGACACGCAACTAGCGCCGGTTCAGCTGGGCAGCAGCATCCACAACGCCAGGTAGACGAGTGCGGCGGTGCCGCCGGTGACGAAGGCAGCGATCACCGCGCCTGCGCGGACGAGGTTGGCATCGACGTCGAAGTACTCGGCGACGCCGCCGCACACACCGCCGAGCATGCGCTGCGTCGCGGAACGGGCGAGGGGCTTGGGGGTGTTCGCTTCGAATGTCATGGCCTCAGCCTGCCGTTCGGGAGGGTGCCCGCACATCCGGCGACACCCTGATCCTGACCCTGATCTTTCACCCCGATAAGGGAACCCCCTGCCCGGTCGGACCGGGCGAGGGGTTCCCTCACGCTGCGGGCGGGTGGGGTCAGCGGCGGACGAGCGGCATGATCCGACGGACCTCGGCGTCGCGGAGGAACAGGCCACCCCAGACGAAGATGCCGACGTAGACCGGGGACAGGATCGTGCTGACGAGCGGCTGTTCGGTGAGCATGTTGCACGCGACGGCTCCGCCGAGGTAGCCGGTGAGCAGGACCGCGCCGAGGATCGACGTCACCGGGATCAGGTACAACGCGAGGCAGACGAGCATCACGATGCCCATGACGTACGGCGCGTAGTCCGGGAAGCCGTACTCCGCCATCGAATCCCGCACCGGCTGAATGTTCGCGAGGTGGATCGCCGCGTCGAACAGCAGGAACGCCACCACCAGTGTGGTGACGACGATGCCGGCGATGCGGGCCTTCGGCGTCACCGCCGGGTCGGCGGTACGGATGGACGCGACGATCGGGGTGGCGGTCATGGCCTGCTCCTTCGGTTCCGATGCCCCGCACGGGATGCGCGGAGTCGTCGTAGGAACAGACCGGGGAGGGTCCGGGAATTCATCGGTCACCACACAGAAATGTGGGATTCCTCCCGGATGCCGGGAGGAATCCCACAGAGTGTGTCAGCGGCCGAGAAACGCGAGCAGCCGCTCCCCCGGCTCGGGGGACGACGACACCCGGGGCGCCGCGAACCGACCTTCCCGGTCGTCGTCAGGAACGAACACCTCTGCGTAGAAGAGCAATTCCTTCGCCAGCGCCGACGGCACCGGCGTCGGCGCGCCCAGCGACCACGACACGTCCCAGCCGTGCACCGCGACCTCGAGCGCGCCTGCCGCGGCGGCGTAGTCGGACGGCAGCGCGGCACCGCCCACGCGAACGACACCGCGGTCGGTGCGCGACCACGACCTCAGCATTCGAGCACCCCTGCCCCGCACTGCCGCAACGGGATCGGTCGCGACGGGCTCCGCGGCCGGGCGCAGGACCACCGCACGGTCCAGCGCGACCTCGTCGAGGACCACCAGCGACTCGTGCATGTGCGCCAACAGCTCCTGCAGATTCCAGTCTGTACAGGGCGTCGGGCCGGTCAGGTCGTCGACGGCGACCCGACTCAGCACCGCGTCCGTGTACCGCATCGCCGCACCGAGCAATGCGACCGGGTCCGCGAGCGGCGGGACGACCCGGCCCGCCGTCATGACGGAAATACCTCCGGCAGAGAGAACTTCGCGAACAGGGACAGGTCGAAGAAGACGGTGACGTGACCGATCCCGGACGGGCCGAGGGAGACGACCTGCAACTGGAATGCCCGATGAACACCGTCCTCGCCGCGCATGTACAGGCCGAACGCGGGTTGCCCGTTGGACACCGTCGGCAGCAGCCGCATGTCTCCTGAAGCGTTTGCGGGACAGTTGGTCTCGATAAGCGTGCGGATTGCGTCCGGGCCCTGGTACCACCCCTCGAACGGCGGCATCTCCCACACCGCGTCCCGGGTGAACAGTTCGGTCAGCGCGGCCATGTCGTAGTTCTCGAACGCGGACTGGAAGCGCTCGAGCAGGGCGCGCTGCTCCGGATCGACCGGCTCGAGGACGGCGTCCTCGCGGGGCGCGGCCTCGGCGAGCTGCGCCCGCGCCCGCTGCAGTGCGCTGTTGACCGCAGCGGTACTGGTGTCGAGCATCGCGGCGACGTCGGCGGCGGGCCACGCCAGAACTTCCCGGAGGATCAGCACGGCTCGCTGCTTCGGCGGCAGGAACTGCAGCGCCGCGATGAGCGCGAGCCGCAGGCTCTCCCGGGACGTCGCGACGGTCGCCGGGTCGGATGCGTCGACGCCGAGCATCTCGTCGGGAATCGGTTCGAGCCACGGCACCTCCTCGCGGGTGACGAGGTCGTCCGCGGGATCGGAGCTCGGCGCCCCCAAACCGGTGGGCAGGGGACGGCGGCCCCGGTTCTCCAGCGCGGTCAGGCACGTCGTCGTCGCGATGCGGTACAGCCACGTGCGCAGCGAGGAACGGCCCTCGAACTTGTCGTAGGCGCGCCACGCCTTCAGGTACGTCTCCTGCACGAGGTCCTCGGCCTCGTGCACCGACCCCGACATCCGATAGCAGTGCGCGAGGAGCTCGCGTCGGTACTGCTCGGCCTGCGGAGTGAACTCGTCGCGTACAGCGCTGTGTGTCATGTCACCCACCCTTCCGTCAACTGCGGTCGGAGTACAGACCCGTCCCGGGACGGAAACTCATCGGACTCGGCGCGTCTCCGACGAGGTGTCAGGCTGCCGTCAGGACGACCGGTCCGTCCTCGGTGATCGCGACGGTGTGCTCGCTGTGCGCGGCGCGGGCACCGGAGAGGGTGCGCAGGGTCCAGCCGTCGGGGTCGTGGCGGTAGTCGTCGTCCCCCGCATCGGGGCGATGCCCCCGGCTGCCGTGGATCAGCATGGGCTCGATGGCCAGGACGAGGCCGGGGCGCAGGCGCATTCCTCGTCCGGGGCGCGATTCGTTGGGAACGTCCGGGTCTTCGTGCATGGCCCGCCCGATTCCGTGGCCCCCGTGGTCGGCGAGAAGCCCGTGACCGCGCGAACGCGCGAACGACCCGATGGCGGAACCGATGTCGCCGAGGCGGCCACCCGGACGTGCCGCGGCGATTCCCCTGGCCAGCGCCTCGTCGGTGTCCGCGACGAGCCGCAGATCCCGTGGGTTCGCCGTGCCGACGACGAAGCTGATCGCCGAGTCACCGCACCAGCCGTCGAGGTACGCACCGCAGTCGATGCTGACGAGGTCGCCGTCACCGAGCGGGTCGCCCGACGGGATGCCGTGGACGACGGCGTCGTTGACGCTGACACACAGGACGCCCGGGAACGGCGTGGGCGCCCACTCGGGCCGGTAACCCAGGAATGCGGGACGCGCGCCCGCGTCGGCGATGACGGCCGCGGCCACCGCGTCGAGTTCTCGGGGCGTCACTCCCACCGCGGCTGCGTCGCGTGCGGCAGCCAGTGCTGCCGCGACGACGCGTCCCGCTTCCCGCATCGCCTCGATCTCGCCGACCGTCTTCAACTCGACCACCACTGACCTCCCGGAACCAATAACAATACCGGTATTACTATAGGCACATGGTGCGTGAACCGCTGACAGCGAACGAGATCGAACGAGGCCGACGCCTCGGTGGACTCCTCCGGAGCGCCCGCGGCGACCGCAGCATGGTCGACGTCGCCGCCGAAGCAGGCATCTCCGTCGAAACGCTGCGCAAGATCGAAACCGGACGCATCGCAACGCCGGCCTTCTTCACCGTGGGAGCCATCGCCGCCGCACTCGGCCTGTCGCTCGACACGGTCGCCGCCGCCCTCACGACACGAGTCGACCGCGACGTCGCGTCCTGAGGACGAGCCTGCTCAGCGGCCGTTCGGGAACAGCGTCTGCTCGGCGGTGAACGCGGCGTCGCGATCGTCGACGAACTCGCCCTCGCAGCGCCCTGCGAGAGCCGCCGACACCTGACCCCAGACATGCAGATTCACCGGTTCGAGGGCGTGGTCGGTTCCGCCGTCGACCGCGGTCGGGGTCGGCGTCATCCGGCACTGTCCGCCGTCGAGTCGGCCGTCCGCCCATTCCCGCGCGCTGCGGATTCCGTAGTAGGCGGTGTCGCCGGGGGTGTCGTCGCCGGAGTTGAGTGCCGTCATGAAGTCGGTACCGGGGCACACCTCCGCGCCGACGGGTTGGCCGCACGCTCCCGGCGAGCCGTACTGCGCGGTGCCGAACGCGACGTAGGTGTCGACCTTGTCGGAACCACCCAGATTCTTGAGGTAGTGGCGGGTGCTGGTGCCGCCGATGCTGTGCGAGACCAATGCGACCTCGGCGTCCGGGTGTGCCGCGAGTGCGGCGTCGACGGCCGCCCCGACGGCACGAGCATCGGCGTCCATGTCGAATCCCGGCAGATCGAGGGCCGTCGCCCGGTATCCCTGCAGATTCAGCGCTGCCACGAGCGGCTGGTAGGGCGCTGCGCCGAGATACTGCCCGGGGACGACGAACACGATGCGCTCGTGGACCTCGGGCGGGGCGGCGGAGGCGGTTGCGGAGGCGGCCAGGGCGAGTCCGGCACCGAAGGCAGCGGCGAAAAGGCGTCCGACGGTCATGCCGGGCACGATAAGGCAAGGCTGCACCGATGTGTTGTGCCAGCTCAGGACACATGACGGAGACGTGTCGAATCGTGGCGCAACACCGCGCGGTTCGTACCGCGTATCTTGCTGCGCGTGTCGCACCAGTTGAACGTTCATGCAAACCGCCGAGCCGTCCTTCGCGGCGTCGCGCTCGGGCTCGGCGCCATCGGACTCGGGACCCTCGGCCTGCCGGGCACCGCGGCCGCCGCACCCCTGCGCGGTAAGACCGCCGTCGTGGTCGGGAGCGGATTCGGCGGCGCCGTCGCCGCGCTCCGGCTCGGGCAGGCCGGCATCAGCACCACGGTCCTCGAACGCGGCCGCCGCTGGCCCATCGACCCCGCGGGCACCACCTTCAGCACCATCAACCAGCCCGACGGCCGATCGGCCTGGTTCTCCGACCGCCCCAACATCAACCAGCTGACCCGGATGATCCCCATCCAGCGCTACCCCGGCATCGTCGACCGAGTCCACGGCAACGGCATCGACGCCCTCTACGGCGCGGGCGTCGGCGGCGGCTCCCTCGCGTTCGGCGCCTTCACACCGCAGCCGCGACGCCGCGACTTCGAGCAGGTGTTCCCCAGCGCGATCGACTACTCCGAACTCGACCGCGTCTACTACCCGCGCGCCAAGGCGATGCTCGGCACGTCGCCGCTGCCGGACGACCTCCTCGCCCACCCCTTCTACAAGGGCGCACGGGCCTGGCTCGACGACATCCGCGACTTCGGCGGCGAGGCCGTCCGGCACGACTTCTGCGTCGACTGGGACGTCGTCCGCGACGAACTCTCCGGCCTCAAGCCCGCGTCGTACTCGATCGGCGAGGGACCGTACGGATCCAACTCCGGCGCCAAGAACAGCGTCGACCACAACTACCTGCCCGCCGCCGAGGCGACCGGCAACGTCACCGTCTCGGCGATGCACGAGGTCACCGAGATCCGCGAGATTCCCGGGCAGGAGAAGTTCGAGATCGCGGTCAGGGTCATCGACGAGTCCGGCGCCGCCGTCTCGCACAAGACCCTCGTCGCGGACTACGTGTTCATGGCCGCCGGATCCTTCTACACCTCCGCGCTGCTGGCGACGGCGAAGGCGAAGGGCACCCTGACGCGCCTGAACGAGCACGTCGGCAAGGGATTCGGCAACAACGGCGACTTCCTGATGGCCCGGACCGCGCTGCGTCGCGACTACGGCTCCGCCCAGGGCGGACCCGGCGTCGCCGTCATGTACGACGACGAGAACCCCGACGGGCCCATCTCGATCTCGTGGGAGGCGTCGCCGTTCCCGGCGATCGCCGGGGGCATCACCTCGGCCAACCTCATCCAGGTGATGAGCGACGAGCGTGGATCGATCGACTACAACCCCGCGACCGGTCGCGCCGAGCTGAACTACCCGCACACCGAGGCGAGCAGCGACGTCGACGCCCGCGCGAAGCGGTTCGCCGGTCGCTTCCACGAACGCGCCGACGTCCGGCACGGGTCGCCCGTCTCCGGCATCCCCGTCCACACGCGTCTCGCCGACTTCGGATCGGGCTGCACCTGGCACGGACTCGGCGGCATGGTGATGGGCCGGGCCTGCGACCACGACGGGAAGGTCGACGGCTACTCCAACCTGTTCGTCGTCGACGGAGCACTGCTCCCCGGGTCGTCGGCGCTGGTCAACCCCGCCCTGACGATCACCGCGATCGCCGAACGCTGCCTCGACCGCTTCGTCGCGAACCAGACCTGACGGGACGCTCGCCGAGCAGCCCCACGGGATCGGTCGGTACCGTGGCCCGATGCCGACGCGCGTCGGGTGACGGGACCGACCCGTGGGAGGGGTGGATGGCAGCAGTGGACACCACGGCGGTCGAGACCGGCGCCGAGGTCGCGGCACCGGCAACCGGGACCACACGCACCCGGCGCCGGATCCGCATCCGGCGTTCCGACGCGATCGCCGCGTTCGGGTTCACCGTCCTCGCCGTCTACGTCATGGGCAACCAGTGGCGGCTGCCCGCGTCGGGCTACCTGACGGGCAGCGGCCAGGACCAGCGGATGTGGGAGTGGTTCTTCGCGCTCGCCGCCCACTCGATCACCAACCTCGACAACCCCCTCGGCACCCTGCTGCAGAACTATCCACAGGGTGTGAACCTGATGGCGAACACCTCGATGTTCGGGGTGTCCGTTCCGCTCGCGCCGGTGACGTTGCTGTTCGGCCCGACCGTCACCTGGACGCTCGTGCTCACGTTCGGGCTCGCCTCCACCGCGTACGCCTGGTACTGGTTCCTCGGCCGGTACGCGGTGCAGTCGCAGGCGGCGGCCGCGCTCGGCGGCCTGTTCTGCGGGTTCGCACCCGCCCTCATCTCCCATGCCAACGGCCACCCCAATTTCGTGGTGCTGCCGCTGCTGCCGCTGATCCTCGCGTCCGTCATCCGGCTCTCCCGCGGCGCGGGCACCCGGACCGCCGTCGTGCTGGGACTGCTGGTGGCGATGCAGATCGCCCTCGGCGAGGAACCCCTGCTCATCACGGCCGTGACGTTCGCGGTCTTCGTCCTCGCCTACTTCGCATTCCGCCCGCGCGAAGCGGTCGCCGCCGTCCGCAACGCGCTGCGCCCCCTCCTGCTCGCCGCCGCGATCGCACTGCTGCTCACCGCGGGACCGCTGTGGTGGCAGTTCTTCGGACCGCAGTCCTACCGGTTCATCGACCACGGCCCGATGGGCAACGACCTCAAGGCGTTGCTGCAGTTCCCGCGCCAGTCCATCGGCGGTCGCGTCACGCCCGGGCAGGACGTCGCGATCAACGGCACCGAGGAGAACTCCTATTTCGGGTGGCCGCTGCTCGTCGTGACGATGGCGTCCGCGATCTGGCTGCGCCGCGTCGCCCTGGCCCGCGCCGCGGCCATCACGGTCGTCGTCATGTGCGTCGTGTCCCTCGGCGCCGAACTGACGATCGGCCGTTCGCGGACGGGCATCGACATGCCGTGGTCGTGGCTGGAGAAGCTGCCGCTGTTCGAATCGGTCCTCGAAACCCGATTCGCGATTGGCGCGGTCCCCGCGATCGCGCTGCTGCTCGCCCTGACCGCCGACCGCGCGATCCGAGAGAAGGTCACCCGGATCCCGTGGGCGGTCGCGTTCGCCCTCGCGCTCGTCCCCCTCGTGCCGCTGCCCCTGACCGCAGTGCAGCGCACCCCCGCACCGGACTTCTTCGCCGACGGATCCTGGCGCACCTACGTCGACGACGGATCCGTCGTGGTGGTTCCCTTGCCTCGTCCCGAAGACGCCCGCGCGCTGACCTGGCAGGTCGAAGCGGAGTTCGGGTTCCCGCTCGCAGGCGGCTACTTCGTGGGACCGGTCGGGCCGGAGAAGAAGGCCAAGTACGGCCCCGCGGATCGCCCCACCGCCCAACTGCTCGGCGCCGTCCAGAAATCCGGGACCGCTCCCGCCGTGACCGAGCAGATGCGCGCCCAGGCTCGCGCCGACCTCGTCTACTGGAAGGCGGACGTCGTGGTGCTGCCGAGCGATACCGAGCAGCGGGCGTTGCGCCGCACCGTCCAATCACTTCTGTCCATCGAGCCGCAACGCGTCGACGACGTCTGGGTGTGGGACGTCCGGGCCCTGGTGCCGTAGGCACGTGCCGCCCCCGGTGCCGTAGGCACGTGCCGCCCCCGGTGCCGTAGGCACGTGCCGCCCCCGGCGCCGTAGGCACGTGCCGCCCCCGGCGCCGTAGGCACGTGCCGCCCCCGGCGCCGTAGGCA
>NZ_SCOY01000060.1:0-14924 GCF_005503035.1 Rhodococcus sp. Q | reverse complement strand
CCACCCACCCCGCCGCCGGCACCGTCGACCCCGGGACTGGACCGACTGCCCGTCGACATGCGCAAGCGACTCGACCTGCGCAAGAAGCAGGTCGCGGTCTCGCTCAAGAAGCACGGCGGCGACCAGCTCAAAGCCCGCGTCATCCTGGTCCTCGACGCGTCCGGCTCGATGACCAAGCTCTACAACAAGGGCGTCGTCGCCAGCGTCGTCGAACGGATGGCCGCGGTCGCCGCACACCTCGACGACGACGGCACCATGCAGGCGTTCACGTTCGCGTCCAACAGCGCCCGGCTACCGGACCTCGACATCGGTGACCTGCCCGAATGGATTCGCCTGCACGTGCGGGTCGGACAGATGAAGATGTTCGGACGCGGGAAGGGCGGAGCCCCCGAACCCGGCCAGATCGACATGTACACCGTCGGCATCTCGAACGAGGAACAGAAGGTCATCGCCGAGGTCCGCGAAATGGTGCGCGCGGACCCGCAACCCGTCCCGACGCTGGTGCTGTTCTTCTCCGACGGCGGCGTCTACCGCAACCGGGAGATCGAGGAGCAGCTGCGCGCCGCGGTGCCCGAGCCGATCTTCTGGCAGTTCGTCGGCCTCGGCCGCGCGGGCTTCGGAATCCTGGAGAAGTTCGACACCCTCACCGGGCGGCTCGTCGACAACGTCGGCTTCTTCGCTGTCGACAAGATCGACACCATCCCCGACAACGAGCTGTACGACCGTCTGCTGTCCGAGTTCCCCGCGTGGGTCAAGGAAGCCCGGCGACACCGAATCATCCACTGACACAACTGTACCCACCTGCCTACCCACCGACCGGGGAGGCAGTACGACGCTCTGCTCCACACACCGCCTCACCCCCCGGGGTCGAGGCACCGAGGAAGGACACCGAACGATGCCCCCGCTCGCCAAAGGCCAGAACGCGCCCCTGTCGTCCGACACCGTCGTCATCTCCGTCGCCCTGTCGGCGCCCGCCGACGTGTCGGCCCTGCTGCTGACCGAATCCGGGATGGTCCGCACCGATGCGGACTTCGTCTTCTTCAACCAGCCCACCGGCCCCGGTGTCCAGTTGGTCAGTCCGAACGGTGCGGGTAGCGCGAACCTGCAGATCACCACGAGCCAGGTCCCGGCCGACGTCGACAAGGTCCGTGCGGTCATCACCCTCGACAACCCGGGCAGCACGTTCGGGCAGTTCCCGGCACCGACCGCACGCGTCTCGGACGCCGCGGGCACCGTGCTGTACGACTACCCCATCGACGGGCTGTCCAGCGAGTCCGTGGTCATCGCCCTCGAGGTGTACCGGCGGCAGGGCGCGTGGAAGGTTCGTGCGGTCGGACAGGGGTATGCGGGTGGATTCGCGTCGCTGGTCACCGATCACGGCATCACCGTCGACGACGCACCCGCCGCCGCAGCCCCGGCTCCTGCCCCGGTGCAGTCCACTCCCACGCCGCCGGCACCTCCTCAGCCGGTGCACACCCCGCCGCCCGCGCCTGCGCCTGCGCCGACGGAGATCAACCTCACCAAGGGCCGACCGGTCAGCCTCGCCAAGGGCCAGAAGGTCAACCTGCGCAAGGACGGTGGCGTCGCCCTGACCATGGTGAGGATGGGACTCGGCTGGGATCCGGTCAAGAAGGGCGGCCTGTTCGGCAGCCGCTCGGTCGACATCGACCTCGACGCCTCCGCGATCCTGTTCGCCGACAACCAGATCGTCGACGTCTGCTACTACGGCCAACTGAAGTCCAAGGACGGGTCGATCCAGCACACCGGCGACAACCTCACCGGCGACGGCGACGGCGACGACGAGGTCATCAACGTCGACCTCACCCGCATCCCCCCGTACGTCACCACCGTCCTGTTCATCGTCACCTCCTACAAGGGGCACACGTTCGCACAGGTTCAGAACGCGTTCTGCCGACTCATCGACGCCACCACGAACAGCGAACTCGCCCGCTACACCCTGCACGGCGGCATGCCGTACACCGGCATGGTGATGGCCAAGGTGTTCCGCGGCGCCGACGGCTGGAAGCTCGAAGCGATCGGCGAAGGAATCCAGGCCAAGCACCCGGGCGAGGCAGCCCCCCAGCTGCACCCGTTCGCCAACGCCTGACACACGCCCAGAAACGAAGGGATCGACAGTGCACATGAAGCCTGGGCAGAACACCATGCTCCCGACAACGACCGTGCGGTTCACCGCGGACAGCGCCGCACCGTTCGATCTGTCGGCGCTGGTCACCGATTCCACGCTCAGGGCACTGTCATCCGAGGACTTCGTGTTCTACAACCAACCGCACACCCACGGCGTCCGCATGGGGGTGGGCGGCATCGACATCGATCTCGACGCCGTCCACCCCGACGCCCACGCCGTACTGTGCATCGCCAGCGTCGACCCGCTCGCCGCACCAGGCACCGTCTTCACCCAGGTCACCGCGACCCTCCATGACCACACAGGGGCTGCCATCGCGGTCCTCGACATCAACTGCACCGCAGCGGAAACAGCGGTGATCAGCTGGGAGCTGTACCGCCGCGCCGGACAGTGGAAGGTCCGCGCCGTCGGCCAGGGCTACAGCGGCGGCCTCGCCGCCCTGATCACCCGCCACGGCGTCGACGTCGACGAACCTGCCGAACCGACCCAGGCCCCCGGCGCCGGCTCGGCGCCGGCCGAGGACATCACCGCGCTCGCACCGATCGAACCACTCGACCCGAACCACATCCTCGAACGATTCGAGATGATCACCGAGGACGCCGCCCGCTCGTCGGGCGCACTGATCGCCGCACGCGAGTTCGCCGAAGCCCGACTCGACACCGAACTGACCGCCGCCGTATCCGATCCCGCGACCCGAAACAGCCCACAGGCGGCCGAAGCCCGCGCCGGCGCCCAGCGTCGGCACGACACCGTCATCGACGAGGCGCAAACCCGCTACCGACTCGACAGTGCCCACCTCGAGCGCGAGCTCCGCACCATCAGCCCCGAGCTGCCCCGCGCATTCGCCGACTGGAACGCACCCGCGTGGACCTCCAACAGGACCGAACCAGCCGGGGCGAACGGCCTGCGGATCGGCGAACTGTCCGCACCGCACCACGAATCGCTCCGGATCCCGGTGTGCCTGCCGCTGCCGCTCATGCGGCCCCTCCGCATCATGGGCCCGGACACCCCCGCGACCGCCGCGGTCACCACTGCCGCCGTCATCCGGATGCTGTCCGCAGACCCGAATCTTCACCTCGACGTCGTCGACCTCAGCGGCACCCTCCACGGCCTCACCGGCGGGCTCGCACGCCGCCGTGGCGGCACCGCGATCACGCAGGCCGACCACATCCACACCCACCTCGAGTCGAGGATCGCATCCGCCGAGCTCGCGACGCTTGACCCCGAGAGCAGCGCCGCCTACGACGCGAGGGCGAGGCTGGTCGTGCTCAACAACTTCCCCTACGGCTACGACGATCGCCACCTACCCGCGATCAGGGTCATCGCCGAACACGGCCCAGCACTGGGTATTTCGTTGGCGGTCGTCGCGGACGACGCGTCCGCTCTCGAAGCGATCCACCCCGACCTTCCCCCGCGCAGCTACACCCTTCCCGCCAGTGACGGATCCGACTGGTACGACCCATGGACCTCCAACCACTGGAACTTCACACCAGACCGAACCCCCACCGACACCGACCACCTCGCTCGCGTGCTCAACCTAGCCGCAGGCCAGTAGCCAGCAAACACAGGGCCCCGGTTCACGGATCACGACACCTGCGGGCGACCTCGGTCCTCGCCGGACGCTGACCTTCCGAAAGGCAACTCACGACCATGACCAGCCCCGCCTCAAAGCGCGAGCAGGCCCCGGGCCGAACGAACGCTGACGAATCGGCACACTCGCTCGCCGCTGCCGTGCCGGCGACCGTCGAAGGTGAGAATGTCTCGGGCGCGGACCTCTACTCGTTCACCGCGTTCGAGGTGACGCTCAATCCCCGCATCTCTTTGGCGCTGGACGTGTGGTTCGCCGACCCCGATGCCATCGAGGCGCCGGGTCTCCGCGACGAACCCGCCGATCTCACGCTCAACCCGCTGGTAGTGCAGTGCGAGCAGGCCCGCAGGGTTCTCGCATTTCTGATGATCGCGCTCATCCTCACCTGCGTTGGTATCGCTCCACTCGGCCACAACGCAGTGACTGGGACAGTTCTCGCTGCTGCATTCGTGAGTGGTGGCCTGTCTGTGGCTGCAGACCGCATCGCTCGCCGCCACCGGGAACGGCACGAATACCGGGTGAAGGTGAGCCAGGAGATCGAACGCAGCCGGATGCGTCACCTGCAGGCCAACACCAGTCCGCCCGAGCTGAGGCTCGCACTCCACGTCGCCCAAACCGCCCACAACATCGAGCACAGCACGGCATTCACCAGCGAATACCTCAGCTCCCATCGCCGCCGGGTCAACCTCCACGAGGAGGTGACCCGGCTCGCGCGCGACGCACGCGACCTGTTCATCGAACGCCGCCACCTCATCGCACGGGACGAGATCGAGGTGGCCGATGCATCGCCGCTCCTGTCCGTCCTGGACGCCCAGGAGCGTGAGCTGAAGGCGGTGTGGTGGGGCTGGTCATGCGAGCGGACGCGCTCGACCGCTACCTGGCCACCGTCCGCGACATCGAGCCGCGGCTGACCTACCTGGCGCAACTCGAATCCGCCGCCCACCGCTCGGGCCGCATCGCCGAACTGAAGTTCCGCACCCTCGAACACGAACATGCAGCGGACGAGTTGGACACGATGTCCGCAGAACTGTTCGCAGTCCGCGAAGCGATCGACGAACTCGTACGCGGGCTCGACAACGACGCAGCGATCATCGAGCGTCGCAGCCTCGAGCACCCCTCCCACGAGCTGAATCCGTGATGGTCGTCGACTGAAAGCCGATCGCTCTGCGGCGGGCCAGTGATGCGGACGTGTTGCCCATGGCGCCACCGTTGCCGAGAGCGCAGAACTACTGAGTCACCACAGCATTCGATCCAGGCAGATCTACCTGTTGGCGTCCGCGGCGGCGACCCGCGCGTCCAACCCGACGTACGCGCTGCTCGACCCGACCGAGCGACAGGCGTAGCCCTGGCCGCGCCCGGGGGTGCGATCCCCCTGGCCGTCGCGACGCCGACCCTGGCCGTCCAAGCCTGTGTGATCGGGTACGCGGACGGCCGCACGCAGGCTGCGGCGGTGACCACCACCGTCTTGTCTGCATAGCCGATAGCCCCGGCGTTATGACATTACCCGTGAGCACATCCCGGCGATGTACATCATTCGACTGACACCCACCCGCGGGCCGTGCGGGATTCGGCAGTGTCTGGCGCGTCCTGCTGGTACAGGTATTGGTCGGCCCATGCCGTCAGCGACCCGCGGACGGACTGGAGGGAGGCCGCAGCGACCGGAACCGAGGGCTCGTGAGACGACGAATGCTGGCTGCACCAGCGCTGTTGGTAGCGCTCGCGGCGTGCGGAACCCCGGAGTCCGTGCCGGCGCCGACCACCCAGGTGTCCACCCCGGCGGCGGCGCCGGCCAGCTCCCCCACCTTGATGTCATCGGTGGTCGTGAGTCCGCCCGCGATCACGCCGGCGGCCGCCGAACTCACTCCCCCCGCCGCACCCGAGGTGCAGCCGCCGGTCAACGAGGCGCATTTCGTGCACTGCCTCGCCGTGGGCGACGGTGCGACGCTGCTGAGCGACGGGACCACGGGGTACTCCCCCGATTGCGTCGCCGAGAAGACACAGCTCCCCGAGATACCGCCGCCCGCGCCTGCGCCGGCACCTGACGTCCCCCCGTATGTCGAGCCGACACCCACCACCGTCGAGCCGTACCGACCCACTGGGCACCTGCCAGCCCAGCACGGCTACGAAGTGATGCTCGGGGGGAGCTGCACACCCGGATCGACCGGCCACACGAGCGACGGCATCAGTGCCCGCTGTGTGCCGGTGAACCAGCACGACAACGGCGGCTACATCTGGGAGCAGTGAGAGACCGGCGAACGCCCGGACCTCAGTTGCAGCGCAATCGAATCCCGACCAGCACCCGGGTTGAACGGTGCTGCCCGCACGACACAGGAACGATGAGGAGCACAGATGGTGAGCAAGGTCCACCTACGGAACGGAGTCATGACGGCGGCCGCGTTGATCGCAGTCATGCCGGCGGTCGCGGCCTGCGGCGACAGCGAACGGTGCGCGGAGTTGCGCGAGTGGTACGACTCCGCGCCCTACGACTCCAACCCCACCATCGCCCGCGACTTCCAGCGAGCGTGCAACGAGACGCCGCCCCCGGTGATCAACGGCGAGTTGGACGAGAACTTCAACTACACCTGATCGGACCAGCGGCTCGCGCCGGGTTCGTCGCTGCGGGCCGCACGTCGGGCGAGGTCGGCGCCCGGGTCTAGGGGCTGATCTCCCCGAGGCTCGTGACCGAGGTGGTCAGGCGGTGGACCTGGTTCGGGTTGGCGTGCAGGTCAACCAGCCCCTGCGCGAGATCGCGCGCCTCGACGAAGGTGTCGCCGAGGACCCGGAGGGTGATCGCTGTCCCGTGCGCCGCTCCCCACTCGATCTTCGGGGTGAACGCGTCGAGCCCCTCGTAGCGGTCGTCGAGATCGTCCTGAGTGAGTCCGTCGAATCGCTCGGCGAGCTCGATGCTGACGATGAACTCCTGTCGGGCCACGGTAGGGCTCCTTCCGTGCGCGTGGGTGTGCCTCGGTCGTGCTGTCCCGGTGAGGGTGCGGGATCGGAGGCTTGCGAGCAAGCGAAATGTGATAGTCCTGCCCGCGCATCCCACCCCGGTGTCTGGCGAGCACCGCCGACCGCGGGCGGGTGACCGCGCCGCGATCGGCGAGGCGAGACCGACACGCGACCCGCCGCAGATCACCCGCCGAAGGAGAACCCATCTGACTTGTCCTTGGGTGCAGGTCGATTCATCAATGCAGCCAACTGCTGCTGCGGCGTCAACGCGGACCTCGTGGCGCGGGTCGGGGGAACGTCGGCGGTCTCACCGGCAAGGATCCGCAGATGGATGTCCCGTAGCTGCAGCACTCGTCGCCTTTCCTCCTCTCGGCAGGCCAGGTACTCCGGCGAGTCCTCCTTGTGCTCGTCGTGACTGGACCCGGTGTGAGGGCACGGGACAGTGCGTGACATCAAGCCTCCTCGATTTGGCTGGGAGCCGTTCGTGGTCGTAGCGCTCTGGTGGGGCCGACGATATCGAACAACGCGACGGGTTTATCTGGGGAGATAGTCGGTTTCAAGTTGGTTGATGCGCCTGATCTGCGGGAACTCTGCGATGACCGCCATCCGTGTTTGTCGGGCAAAGAAGTTCCGGGGACGTCACGGTGGCCTTCGCAGCGTAGGCGATCCCGAAGATGGTTATCTGCACCGAGCAGATACCCGCGCATCAGGAGCTACCCGGAGCGAGCCGATCGGCGCCATCATGTCCAATAGACGGAGAAAGCTGTTAGGGTCCAGCGACTTTCGCGACAACCGTTGGGTCGGCGGCTGGTCCGCGGTCGTCTCGGTCGCCTCCGGCAACATCGGCGCGATCGGCGCGTCGCCTAGGTGGACGTGGGACTGTTGCCAGGCGGCACCTACGTTGAAGTCCGTCGGGAAGACATCTCAGACGCCATGTCCGCCCTGACATCCCTTGGCCTTCGACACCCGTTCAGAGTTCAAGTCGGATTCTCCGCGCTCCACCTTATTCCGGTCGTCAACCAAGACGGCGAGCTGCAGCTCGCCGACGCCACCCGGCACTCCCCGCCCCATCGAGCTCGAGACGATCTGGTCTCGGATGCCGATGCCCGTCGTCAGCGCGGTTGAGCAGCCCACCGTCGAGACCCGCCGGAAGAAGACCGACGTCGCGGGCCGCGCTACTGATCGTCGGCCTGGAATCACCAGGATGCGTTCGATTCCGCGCTCCGCCAGCTGCGCTCTACCGCAGCCCAACACGCCAACAGCCAGAATTCCGCCAGGAGGAGCTGCCTAGCGTTCCGATAACGAGCGCTCCCACCACGAGGCGCAGATGGCGCAGATTCATACGGGATGCGCCTCGCTCACTATCGGCGTCCAGGGATCACAAACCCCTGAAACGACGAAACCCCACCAGGTGAGGTGGGGTTTGTCTGAGATCAATTGAACTCGCAGTTCTATCGAACTCCACTATCCAGTTTGCGAATCGGGCCCGGGCACCACCCCGAGTTATCCGACGCCTCCGCTTACCTCAGAGGGCTTACTTTGATACGCAAAGAGCAGCGTACTTGCACGCCTCTACATATGTCGACCCTCCCCGCCGGCCCGCGTGTCGGTGACCCTCTTCCGCAGGTCCCGGAATGGTCACCCCGCGACTCCATTCGCGACGACCGCAACCAACGACCACGACGAGAGCTCCACACCGACCTCAGCGAATGGGCTGGCGGTCCGCGGCACCCCGCGCATTGCACATCGGAGGGCGGCCGCCATCGCCCGCCGCTGCGTTCTCGACACCTTGTGCACGAACTCCGCGCCCAAGGCTGGATGTGCAAACTGCGAGATCGGAGGAATCCAGATCAGCCACGTACGCGGGAGGCAGCCGGTCTCGTCCATCACGTCCTGGTCTGCGGGGCGGTCCGAAGACTGCAGGAGATCGCAGCGGCAGCTGGCTGAGTACGGGCCGGTTCGAGGTGCTGCTCAGCCGCCAGTGAGGGGTCCGGCCGCGCACCGGGTTCCGCGCCTTCACCTCGTCACGCTGAATCGTCCAGCCGGTATTGCCGAGGTGCCGAACAATCTCGCGCACCCTTCGCGGCCGTCTTTTTCAGCACAATCGGGAACGCCGACACACGAATCCGCCACCACCACCGCCGGAGCCGCCGGAACTGTATCCGGGTGTCGGGACCAGATACAGATTCCCGTCCCCGTCGAAGGCAGATTCTCTGTTGTCATCGTCAGCCGTGTACAGCTGCCCATCGGCGCCAGCCCTGACAGCATCCAGTTGCTCCCGCTGAGCCTGCCGGCGAGCCGCATCCTCCGTGTACTTCTCAAGCTCAATCGCGTCCTGCCTCGCCTGCGCCTCTTCCTGGCGAGCCTTCTCCGCATCTCGGCGGGCCTTCTCCTCAACGCGCGGACGATCGGTGTTCCGGCACGCAGCCTGAGACCCCCTCGACGCATCCCATGCCGACCGACTCGCATCAACCAAGTAGGTGAACCACGCATCGTTGCCTTCGAGCTCGAACCCCATGGCAGTCTCGACCTGCTCGTCGACCGGCTGATCGCTAGCGATCGACAGATCGACCGACGGACTGACCACCGCGACACCTTCCGACAGCAACACCTCGTTGATCGACCCCGACACCGGTTCGGAGGCCCGACCCGCAGTCGTCGACGACACCGACGCGGACCGCGTCGTCGTGGCCGAACCCGCGGGCACCAGCATCTCCTCACTCGACCTCTCCCGCGGCGCCGCGGTGGGCGAGATACTTGACGACGAGGCAACAGAACTCGTGGACACAGCAGTCGACGACATGGGTTCCGGCGACGACGGGCCGGCCACCGAAGACTCGGTGAACACGTAACCACTCGACCCCAACGACCCGTAGCTCAACGCACGCACCACTCGTACAGCAACACCAGCCGGCAGCAGCTCCGCGAGCCGCGTCCGCAACACCCCCTCCGCGACCGACCCCTGCCCACCACAATCCGGAAACCCCAGATGTGCAACAGTGATCGACCTGGCGTAACCGTCACCGAAATCGACCTCGACCTGCGGCTCCCCGTCATAGGACAGGTCCGTCCCCGTAACCGTCCCGACCCACTGCGCCGAATCCGGATCAGACTGACGCGGCCCCAGAGCCGTCACGTCGTCGCCGGAGCAGCTGCCTAACAGCCCTACGAGCAGCAGCACAACCAGCACCGACAACACGATGCGCCCTTTGCTCTTCACCCTCGCAACCCACCCTCAAGCCTGCTGGATGTACCCGACCATGCCGGGCGGGACATCCGGTTCACTACAACCCGCCGAGCCTAAACGGCCCCTGCCCCCACTTCCTGAACTCGAACGAAGTTCAACTGTTCGACCCAATCCGAACTCGAGATCGAAGATTCCGAGGCGCCCATCCGTACCCATACCGCTGCGTACGGCCCGCAGGATGCACGCACCGGACCCGCCTTTTCGCCGTGCTCCGGGGGTTTGCTGTCCGGACGATTCGACGACCGAGCTGCGAGGCAATGGGTACGTCTTGTCCCGGATTGAACCGAGGGCGGCGATGTCTCGATGCCAGTGCCACACACGGACACCGACAGGGAAGGGATACCCGCAGTCGACGACGGTCCACCTCGGGTTGCGCGCACGGCTGGCAGTGGCTCACCGGAACCGACGACGAAGACGACGTCGACAACTTCTGGTGCCGGCCACCGCGCAAGCTCAAGACGATCTCGTACCCGGTGTGGCCCCACGCGCCCCGACGAACACCCGTCCTCCGCCGATTGCAGGTGCCGCACCCCGGAAGCGGTCCACGAACACTGAGCGCATCAGCCCGAACCGACAGAGGACAGAACATGCCCACCACCGAAATACCCCTGACTGCGGACCTTCTCAACAGCCTCGTCTCGGAGGCGACGGCCGAGCTGATCACCCAACTCGACTGCCCCGACGACGACGTCGAGCACCTGCGGAAGATCCTCAACGACCTGCGCGATCGGGTCCAACTCGGCGCCGACAACCATCCCAGCGGCCTCCTGATCGGGACCGCGATGCTGGTACTCAACGACGCCGCCGACGCCACCGCAGACGAGTGGAAGCTCCACGACATCGGGGAACGGGACGCCATCAACTTCGTCGTGAACGTGGTCGGAAACAGCCTACGAGGCGGCGAACTGGCCAACTTCGACGCCGTCGCCGTCGCCGTCGCCGAAGACAACTACGACATCGATTCCGACGACCTCGAAGACGCCGGGAGCGCCCTCGAGGTCGTCCTCGGATGGATCCGCAGCGGACTCTGACCCACCGCACCCGTCCCGCGACGGCCCCCGATCAGCCGAGCTCAAGGGGCCTCGCTGGCACCGGAATTCGCTGCGCCAGCCGCCCGCCCTGATCTCCAGGCGGGCGCGGAACCATCCAACCCACCCCCACAGTCGGGCCGGCAGACAGCCGGCGTCGCTCGAACCGGAAGGCCCCATGACCCAGGCCCCGATGTACCGCCCCTTCCCTCCCGGCTGGGACAACCGGCCTCGGGTCAAGGATTGGAACGGGCACCTCACCGACGACGACCTGCTGTCGCGGACCGTCGAGGACCTCGTCAGCATCGTGCGGCTGCTCAGCTCCCAGGTCACCACCGCGCACCAGAAAGCCCTCGACGAGTCGAACCTCGCGGCCTGGCACACACATCAGGCGCTGGCCGCGAACACCACCGCCGTACAGGTCCTCCGCCAGGTCCAGCACGCGGACCGGCAGGGCAGAGAGACCGTGCGGATCGCCGACCTCCTCGGCCCGGCGTAGCCGGATCGGCGCGCCGGAGGGGAACGGATCCGCTGTCCGCGCACCATCACCGACGCGACCGAGCGGGAACCAAGTGCTCCCGCAATCGCATCGACGGGCGGTGGTCGCCAGCAGGAGGTGTGCCGCACCGGGACCCGGACCACCGGCACTGTCATCGGCGCCCAGCCGGACCAATCCGGCTCCGCCGCAACCCTCCCGGAGGACCCACATGACCTCGACTCCCACCCTCACTGCGCCGCTCACCGACCTGACGCCGCACCTCATCGCCCACGCATTCGCGGCACCCTCGGCCGCCGCGACGTGGCTGCGCACCACGATCGCCGACGGTGAGATCGGTGGCCTTGTCACCCTCCCCCGTGCACTACGGAACGTCAGCTCCGCCGCCGCAACCCGACTGATTACCGTCGACCTCAGGCGGCAGGGCTACCCGCAGGCCGCCACTCCCGGCCAGGTCCACGCCGCCCGGCCGGCGGCGAAAGTCGCGGCGCTCCTCGAGGCCGCCGACCGGCACCTTCGCAGTCACCTACGGACCGCAATGGGAGGACATGGTGGCGTTCACCGAGGCCATCGACCGGCGGACCCGGCAGATGAAGAAGGCGTTGAACTCGCAGCACTACGTCCGCCCGCATGACAGCCTGATGGCGCAGATCCGCAGCCAAGTCAGCGCATCCGGCGGCCACGATCGGCTGTCGGCGCTCGCCAACGCGGCCGCCGTGTCGACACCGATGGGTGAGGCTTCGACGCCCCAGAATGCGATGCTGCACATCCTTTTGGGGCGCGTCGCCACGGCCCTCTCGGCCCGCGATCTCATCGAATCGAGCCTGTTCGAGGCCGTCGTCGCACCGTGGCGGCAGGTCGTTCACTTCGGCCGCTGACAAGCGGTCTGGGCCGCCGTCAGCGGTGCCTGCGGCGGCCCCGGCAGGTCGGGCTGACCACCGAACGCACTGTCCGGGAGGCTCGTACAGGCGACGTCGATCCGTGCACTGAGCCGAAGAACGAACATGGGCCCGATGTCGTTCAGTCAACGGACACCTGGCCGTCGGTTGGGCATATTGTCGGCAACCTCTGCTACTGATTCCAGCATGAAGCGTGTTGCGGCGGCAGGTGCGGTCCTTGGGTCCCTGGTCCTTTCCGGATGCTCGAGCCCGGCAGAGTCCGACCCGGTGGAGGCGACAGCCGCCCCAACGAGCTCGGTCGAGTACGAGCTTCCGATCCAATCGGAAAGTCAGGCCAGGCAGGACATCGAGACTGCGGCCTGGGCGGCAGTTAAGGAGGGCGATCTCCGTCGAACCGTGTCACGGACCGAGGTCGTCGACCTGGATACAGGAGCGGGGACCGCGAAGGCGATCGTCGAGGTCTCGACCCCGGGGGTCGGCTCGACGACGCTGCAGATCGAGATGACAAGGGTCAAAGGTTGGTGGCGGGCAGGGTCGATGCGGGTCTTGTCCAACACGCATGGCGGGATACCGACAACTCCGAGACCCTCGACGATCCGGACATCCGCACCGGCTCCCGCAGTCGACGAGATGCCGGACTACTCAAACCTGCCGATGTCGGCCTCGTACGCCGAGGCGTGCAAGGCGATGACTGACATCCTCGACGAGATAGCAAAGCTCGAGGCGCTCGGTGCCGGAACAGGTGCGAGCGACCGAGCGGGAGCTGCGGAGGAGTTCGTTACGCTCGTGGCCCAGTCCGCGGACTTCCAGAACGCCTCCGAGAAGGAGCAGGCTACGTGGGTCCGAGCGATCCGCGATGCGGGGGCCGGTCGATGCTGAGATCGCCGGCGGCGTGGGTCTGACTAGTCCGCGGCCGATTCCGTTGGTGGCGCGGACCGACACCGTCATCGGGTGAAAGATCAAAGAGATTCGCTGTGCGCACGGATCAGTATCCGCTGCCGATCAGGCCCCGTTGCCAGCACCCTCGACGGCGCTGGCAACGCCGAAGGCGCTTCTCGGAACCCACTCCAGTTCGCCGAACATCGACGCCGACGAAGCCCGAGCCGCGACGTCAGATCGGCCCGAGAACTACCACCGGCGGGTCACGATCACCGCATCACACCGGTGCCAGACCCGCGATCCGGCGATGACATCGCGGACACCAACAGCGACACCGGGAGGTCCGTTGACTCGCCCCCCCGGGAGCAGCAACCTCCTCGGCGTGAGGCACCAGGCGCGGCCTCCGACGGACTAGATGAACTGGGCTATCCAGTTCCACGCGACGCTGAGCCATCCCCACACCGGGGCGATTGGCTGGAGGTCAAACCACGGCATGTCACGAACCTCCTGACGATCGACTGAATCGCCGGATCGACAGACTGAATCGGTGTCCTCGGCGCTTCTCGTGTTGCCTACCTCGTGCATCGTCAGCAGCGCTGACAGGTGTTACTGCTGACGCTTCGGCGCACCTTCCCGATGGGCCGGTGGCGGCGACCACACCGACGTCGAATGCGGCACCAACCTACGCATCCACGACGACGGAAGGCGCTCGAGCGGCGCGGCCACATCCATTCCCCCAGGACGCCCTGAACCGGGCACCCGCTGACCCTGGGATCAGCCCCCCGTGACCCGGCCGCACGGCAGATCCACGTCGGGTTGGCTACCTGACCACGGGGCCGATCCCGTCGCCACCGCCACCTCCCCCGCCGGCCTGCCCTGGCCCGCCAGCACCGGTAACCGGGCCACGTCTTCCGCTCCCCCACGACCTCTAAACCGCCGCCGGCCGACGCCGGAATCTCCCGAAGAATCGTCAACGTCGACGGCACTATCCCCGGCTCCACACCATCCGACGACACCCGCGCACCAAGCCCCGCGAGATACCGGTGCACCTCCTCCACCGGCCGCGCCTCGAACATCCGGATCTGCCGTTCCGAGATCACCTGCAGGCCCCGCGAACGCGACACCAACGCATGATCGATCACCGTCAGCTTGTGCTCCAGATTTCTCGGCACCGCCAACTGCTTCCGCAGCGGATGATCCTTCCCACCCAGCCCGACGGTCTGCCCGTCGAGCGTCGGAAACAACACCACCCCAGCCCACGGCGTATCCACATGCCGCTCCACCAACCCGGCATCGAACATCTTCCGAACGCGGGACCGCGCGGTCTCGAAGTTGCCGCCGTAGAACCACTTCGATGCCTGCCGCAGATTGATCGCACCGTGCAGTGACATGAACTCGAGCAACTGCTCGTCGGCAGGCTTCCGAACCCACCCATCACCACGACGAACACCCGACGCGGACCCAGCCCGCGCCTTCCGATTCGACCGAGCGCGCTGCGCTTTCGACACCGCCATCGGCACCGACTCAGCATCCAGCTCCCAGCGCTGCACCACTCTGACCACGCACACCTCCACAAGCCCGACGATGCGGCGACGTTACCCGTACGGTTTCCCGACCCCCGGTGAACTCTTGCTGAAACGCAAAGTGCCGCAACCAGTGCCAACACCCACCCAAGTTCACCACCCCACCCCCCAC
>NZ_SCOY01000005.1:0-290266 GCF_005503035.1 Rhodococcus sp. Q | reverse complement strand
TAATTGGCACTGACATTCATCGACACACTGTTGAGTTCTCAAAGAACACGCACACACCATCACCACCGAGAAACTCGTTCTCGGCCGCTCCGGGGCAACTGTTCCAGCCTAACCCATCTCCCCCACCGGCGCAAACCGGCAAGTCGAGACAATTGATTGAGGCTTCTTGTCAGGCGCCTTCGTCCAACCTCGTGTCCGGCCCTTCCGGGCTGGTCGGTGTCCGTGTCGCTCTGACTCGACAAAAGTTACGTGGCCGTGAACGCCACCGCAAATCCGCTGGTCACACCCTATCGCGCCGAACGAAAGCCCAGGTCAACGCCCCGCCAACCGACACGAACCCCCAAATCACATCCATGTGACGCCCGCCACCCGACCGAAACAGGCCCGGGTCCCCTCCCCTCGGCGACACCCGAGAAGCACGAAGGGCGCCGCCCTCGCTCGAAGCGAGATGCGGCGCCCCTTCGGCGCAAAACCCGGTGCAGATCGGTCAGGCGGACTGCACCTGGATGCCGGCGAAGTTGCGCTTGCCCCGACGGATCACCAGCCACCGACCGTGCAGCAGGTCGTCCGCCTGCGGCGTCCAGTCCTCGGCGCCGATCTTGGTGTTGTTGATGTAGGCACCGCCCTCCTTGACCGCCCGCCTCGCCGCACCCTTGCTGTCGCAGAGTCCGCTCGCGACAAGGAGGTCGACGATCGTGGTCGGCTCACCCGCGGCCACCTGCGCGACCGATGCCTCGGTGAGCGCGGCGGCGAGGGTCGGCTCGTCGAGATCCCGGAGCTCGGCCTTGCCGAACAGTGCCTGGCTGGCCAGCTCGACGGCGGCGGTGTTCTCGGCTCCGTGCACGAGAGTGGTCATCTCTGCCGCGAGCCTGCGCTGCGCAACACGAGCCTGCGGACGCTCGGCGACCTCCGCCTCGAGCTCGGCCAGCTCCTCGCGTCCGAGGAAGGTGAACCATCGCAGGTAGCGGACGACATCTGCGTCCGCGGTGTTCACGAAGTACTGGTACCAGGCGTACGGACTGGTCATCTCGGGGTCGAGCCAGAGGCTTCCGCCACCGGTGGACTTCCCGAACTTCTTGCCGTCCGAGGACGTGACCAGCGGAACCGTCATCGCATGCACATGTTCGCCGTCGACGCGGCGGTTCAGTTCGACGCCGGCGATGATGTTGCCCCACTGGTCGGATCCGCCGACCTGAAGCGTGCAGCCGTGCGTTCGCCGGAGCTGCAGGTAGTCGTTGGCCTGCAGCAGCATGTAGCTGAACTCCGTGTAGGACATGCCGTCGGATTCGAGCCTGCGCTTGACGGTCTCACGCGCCAGCATCACGTTCACGGAGAAGTGCTTGCCGAGGTCGCGAAGGAAGTCGATGGCGGTGAGCTTGCCGGTCCAGTTCATGTTGTTCTCGACGATCGCGGCGTTGCCACCGTCGAAGGAGACGAACCGCTCGAGCTGCGACCGGATTCGCTCGGCCCAGTCCGCCACGGTGTCCACGGAGTTCATGGTCCGTTCCCCGACGTCACGGGGATCACCGATCATCCCGGTCGCCCCGCCTGCGAGGACGATCGGACGGTGCCCGGCCAGCTGGAATCGCTTCAGCGCGAGGAGGGGCACCAGGTGGCCTGCGTGCAGGCTCGGACCAGTCGGATCGAAACCGCAATACAGGGTGACCGGACCGTCCTCGGCGCTGCGACGCAGGGCGTCGAGATCGGTGGACTGCTGAATGAGTCCACGCCAGGTCAGTTCGTCGATGATGTTCTCGGTCACGGGTTCGATCATCCCGCACTCGGCGCGGCGGGTGCACGCGGGCTACGTCGGTATGCGGACACGGCCCTCGACTCCGGGTTCCAGAGACGCCACGGACGGTCGGCCGCGTGCGTCACCCCGACGCGCGGCCCCACTGCCACTGCGGTCGCGGGAGCCGCCTCGATCCGGATCGGCGACCTGGGATCGAACAGGTCGATTCCGTTGTCGTTCAACGTTGTTCCCAACGCCTGACCGAGGTTTCCCGGTCCCCGCGCGAGTTCCCGATCGGGCCGCGAGTGGCCTCTGCGCCTCCGCACAGCGTCATGCCCGTGCACGACCTCGCCCGCTCGGAGCAACACCGCACCGGCCGTTCCGTCCGGTGCGCAGGCCACGTTCATGCAGTGATGAAGTCCGTGGCTCAGGTAGACGTAGAGTCGTCCGGCCGGGCCGAACATGACGGCGTTCCGGCGAGTCGGCCCGGGGTAGGAGTGCGCCGCAGGATCCGGCCACGGGCCCGCACGGTCTCCCCCGTATGCCTCGACCTCCACGATCCGGATACGGATACCACCCGCGACGACCACGGCACCGAGCAGCAGATGAGCCGCGCCGAGGGGCGTCTCGCCCGTCAAGGCCGATTCGCTGAGCTCCGGTGAACGAGAGAAGGACCCCGGGGTGTCCGACATGCTTCGTCGTCAGGCGTCGCCCGCGGTGGTTCCCCGCGCGACGTAGTCCTCGTGCTCCGAGTCGGTGACGTCGCGTGCCTCGTCGACGAGAAGCACCGGGATGCCGTCCTCGATCGGGTAGGCGCGCTTGAGCCTCGGGTTGTAGAGCAGCTTGTCGTCGACCAGCAGGAGCGGGCCCTTGTCCTGCGGGCAGGCCAGGATGCTCAGCAGGGTGGGATCGAGCGCCACGAAGGGTCCTCTCACGTCGGTGTGCACGGAACGTCGCTCAGGCTACCCGCCGCTCGGCACCGCCGATCCGACGGCACGGCGGGGTCAGCGCCCGCTGCCCCGCTCCTGCAGTTCGGCCAGGGCGGCCTTCGTCAAACGCCGGTACCGGTCGTCACCGGCGTCGCGGTACCAGGACCGAACACCGGGCTTCGGCAGGCCCGCCGCGCGCAGCGCACTGCGCCGCGGCCGGTAGGACGTGCTGATCGGGATCTCAGGGACGACGTGGATCAGGTCGGGGCAGCGGTCCTCGTCGAGGTCGGCGAGTGCGTCGGCGAGGTCGTTGGCCGTCAATGACATCCCCGGCCGCAGCGTGACGGCGGTGACCGCGACCTCGTCGTCGCCCACCCGGACGCCGTAGTTGACGGCGAGATCGACCTGGTCGAGGGCGCCGAGCGCACACACGATCGGCTCGCCGTACACGGGTCCACGACGCGCCGAGACGACGGAGTTTCGCTCGTCCATGAGCCAGTGGTCGCCGTCAGCGTCGACCTGGAAGAGGTGCTCGGTGGGCACCCATGCGTCTCCGGCGGTAAAAACGCCGCGCATGGCGCCGTTGACCGCCTCGTGGCCCGTTGCCTGGCCGAGGAGCAGTCCGACCTCGCCGACACCGCACTCACGGACCAACCCGCGCTCGTCTTCGAGGAACCTGTGGGTCGCGGGGTCGTACGCGGCGACCCGAACCGGCGTACTGCCCGGCAGTGGCCTGCCCTTCGAACCAGGCTTCGCACCCGAGACGTTCGCGAGGACGACGGCGCCCTCGGTGGAGGCATAGAACTCGAGAACCTGCGCCGGGGCGAACCGCTTCATCGTGCGCAGCCAGAGCCCGCGAGGCATGCCCGATCCGATGAACAGCCGGATCGGATGGGAAGCGTCGAACTCGAAGTCGGGAACGTCGACGAGTTCACGCAGCATCGTCCACGTGTAGGCGACCACCGTGACCCCGTACCGGTGCACCTCGGTGGAGAACCGGTCGGGGTCGAGTCCCCGGGAGAGAGCGATTCGGGAGCCACCGACGATGGCGCCACCGAGCGTCGCGAGGACCACCGACGAATGATAGAGAGGCGCAACGGAGTACACCGTGTCGCCGCTACCGAGGTTCGCCGCGGTAGCGGTCCCGAACGCGGACAGCGTCCAGCGGTGATTGGTGACGTGCTTGGCTTCGATCTTGCCGCCGAAACGCCCGAACAGCACGAAGGCCAACTCGTTCGCCCGCCCCGGGTTCGGTCGGAACCAGGCAGGCAGCGGAACGTCCTCGGGGACGATCTTCTCGAGGTCGACGGTTCCGGAATCCGGCTCGATGTCCAGAACACGGGATTCGCCGCCACCGAGTACAAGGACCGGCCGCCCGAGCCGTTCGGCGGCGCGGAGGTGGTCCGGGTCCGCCACTATCGTCGCGACTCCGCCCAATCGCACGGCCTCGTCGAGATCCTCGGTAGGCGGCAGCAGAACTGCGACCGCGCCGATCCTCGAGAGAGCGAAGATCGCCACGAGCGCGCTGGGACGCGTCTCCATCAGCACACCGACGCGCGTCGACGGCCGTACTCCGGCACTGATCAGGCCCCGGACGACATTGTCGATGCGGGTGTTGACCGCCTCGTTGGTGTAGGCGCGGTCGTCGAACAGGAAGCACTCGCCGCGCGGCGACCGCTCACCGGCCTCGGCGAGGAGTTTGCCCATCGAGATCCGGGTGTGGGGTTGGATCTGGCCGAGTCGGACCAGTCGAGGCAGTGCGCGCGCCGCTTCGGCCGTCAGTTCGCGACTTCCCCGCACCGCCTGGGCGGTCGCACCGAGCACGCCGCGGACCGCGTCCACGCCCACCTCGGCGATCGACGCCCCGGTGTGCAGGATCCGATCGGCTATCGACACGCCGGTCTCGTCGTCCGCCGGATCGTCGACCTCCATCGGCTCGATCCCGTCCGGCCGCGGACCGTCACCCGCGCGCCACCGCACCCAGGCGCCCGTCATCGGCCAGGTCTGTTCAGCGGCAACGGATCCGACGACGAGTCCGAAGTGCCCGCTTCTCATCGTGTACTGGTAGATGTCGGCTTTCCGTGCCGCCCTGCGGATTCCCCGGACCGCGGTGGGCTGGCCGATGTCGTCGACCTCGCCGATGAACGCGAGGATCGGGCAGGTCAGCTCGGCGAGGGTGACCGGTCGATCTCCGATCACGAACCCACCGGACACCATCCGGTTGTGCATGACGAACTGGGTGAGCAGTTCCGCGACCGCGGGACCGGACCAGGCGACCCAGCCGTCTGTCGAGAGGAACCTGCGCTGCTGCTCGCGCGGGAGCAGCGCCTCGCGGTCGTGGAGTTGGCGGAGGAAGTCGATGCGGGACTTCGCCGTCTTGACCGGATCGAGCAACTGGAATCCGGTGCGGGCCATCCACCCGGCGATCGACAGGCGCGTGAACACGTGTTCGGCCAGGAAACCTGCGGCGGGAGCGGCGATGTCACCGGGAATCCCGAACGGCAGTGCGGCCAGGGTGTCGACGGGAGCACCAAAGGTGATGAGCGAGGCGATGTTCCGGCAGCGCCGGTAGGCGGCGGCCTGGTAGGCGAACATGCCGCCCTGCGAGTAGCCGGCCAGGTGGACGTCCCGTCCGGTTTCCTTGCGGACCCGGTCGATGATGTCGCTGATGGCGACGATGTGGTCCGCGAGGGTGCGGTCCCATCCGCCCTCTTCACTGTCCGGGGAGCCGAAGTCGACAACCCACGGGTCCAGACCCATCGAGTGCAGGATTCCGACGGCACCCTGATCCTGCGTGACGTCGTAGACGTCGGCGGACATCATCATCGGAGGTACCAGCACCACCGGCGGACCCGAGGGCGGCGCCTGCTCGTCGTCGGCGAAGTAGCGCCGGAGCCGGTACATGGGGCGACGCTCGACGATCCTGAACTCCGACGCGCGGGCCTCGGTCTCGAGGCCGCCCAAACGGACGACCTCGAGACCGTTCTGCGCGGTCGCCACCACGCGACGCACGGAACTGTTCAGGATCTCGTTCCAACTCACTTCCGCGCCCCCAGAATGATCGACCGGCCTACATCGGTGCAGTGACTATATGCACCGGAGCGGCCTGCACACCGTCAGTTACCGATCCAGTTCCGCAGCGCGTCGGCCGACTCCGTGACTCGATCGAGCTGACGCGCGACCTGTACACCGGCGGTGCCCCCGCGGGCGTTACGGGACGCGATGGAACCCTGCACCGTCAGGACGTCCCGAACCGCAGGCGTCAGCGCCGGATCGACCGAGGACAACTCGGCGTCGGTGAGGTCCTCGAGCCCGACCCCTCGGGCCTCCGCCACCCGCACGCACGCGCCCGCCGCCTCGTGGGCGACGCGGAACGGAACGCCCTGGCGCACCATCCATTCGGCGATGTCGGTGGCGAGGGTGAACCCGGCGGGTGCGAGTTCCGCCATCCGGTCCGAGTGGAACTCGAGGGTGGAGACCAGTCCGGTGATCGCGGGCAGCAGCAGCTCGAGCTGTGCCACCGAGTCGAAGACCGGCTCCTTGTCCTCTTGCAGGTCCCGGTTGTACGCCAGCGGCTGCGCCTTCAGCGTCGCGAGCAAACCGGTGAGGTTGCCGATCAGGCGTCCGGCCTTGCCGCGGGTGAGCTCCGAGACATCCGGATTCTTCTTCTGCGGCATGATCGACGATCCCGTCGACCACGCGTCGGCGAGCGTGATGTACCCGAATTCCGGGGTGCTCCAGATGATCACCTCTTCGGCCATCCGGGACAGGTCGACCGCGGTCATCGCGAGCACGAACGCCGCCTCGGCCGCGAAGTCGCGGGACGAGGTGGCATCGATCGAATTGTCGGCCGCCGAGTCGAAGTCGAGCTCGGCCGCGATCGCGTCGGGGTTCAGCCCGAGCGACGAGCCGGCGAGCGCACCCGACCCGTACGGCGACACCGCGGCCCGCTTGTCGAAATCGACGAGACGCTGCACGTCCCGAAGCAACGGGTGCGCGTGCGCGAGCAGATGGTGCGCGAGCAGCACCGGCTGCGCCGCCTGCAGGTGCGTCTTGCCCGGCATCACGGTGTCCGGATGCGCCGCGGCCTGGGTCGCCAGGGCGTCGACGACGTCGAGGACCCCCGCCGCCACCCGACGGACCGCGTCCCGCAGCCACATCCGGAACAGCGTCGCGACCTGGTCGTTGCGGGACCGCCCGGCACGCAGCCGCCCGCCGACCTCGGGGCCGACCCGCTCGATCAGACCGCGTTCGAGCGCTCCGTGCACATCCTCGTCGGACTCCGCGGGTGCGAACGCGCCGCTGGCCACGTCCGCGCCGAGCCGGTCGAGTCCGTCCAGCATGGTGGCCAGGTCGGCGTCACCGAGCAGCCCGGCCGCGTGCAGCACCTTCGCGTGCGCCTTGGAGGCACGCACGTCGTAGGGCGCGAGCACCCAGTCGAAGTGCGTGGACTTGCTCAGCGCCGCCATGGCGGCGGCCGGTCCGGACTCGAACCGACCGCCCCAGAGGGCGCCTTCGTTGGTGCCGTGCGCGTCGCTCATGACCTAGAGACCCAGGTCGCGCTTCGCCGCGACCTTGGAGGACAGGCCGTGGATGTTGACGAAGCCCTTGGCGTAGGACTGGTCGAAGGTGTCGCCCTCGTCGTAGGTCGCGAGGTTGAAGTCGTACAGCGACTGCGAGCTGCGACGACCGTTGACGGTGATCGCGCCGCCGTGCAGGAACAGCCGGATGTCGCCGGTGACCTTCTCCTGCGTCTTCTGGACGAAGGTGTCGAGGGCTTCCTTGAGCGGGGAGAACCAGAGGCCGTCGTAGACCAGCTCGGACCAGCGCTGCTCCATCTGCCGCTTGTAGCGACCGAGTTCACGCTCGAGGGTCACGTGCTCGAGTTCCTGGTGCGCGGTGATGAGGACCATCGCGCCCGGTGCCTCGTAGATCTCGCGGCTCTTGATGCCGACGAGACGGTCCTCGACGACGTCGAGGCGGCCGACGCCCTGCGCGCCCGCGCGGGTGTTGAGCTCCTGGATCGCCTCGAGCACGGTGACGGGCCTGCCGTCGATCGCGACCGGCTTACCGGCCTCGAAGCTGATGATCAGCTCGTCGGGGGTGTTCCAGTTCAGCGTCGGGTCCTGCGTGTAGTCGTAGACGTCCTTGGTCGGCGCGTTCCACAGGTCCTCGAGGAAGCCCGTCTCGACGGCGCGGCCCCACACGTTCTGGTCGATCGAGAACGGCGAACGCTTGCTCACGTTGATCGGGATGTTGTTCTCCTCGGCGAAGGAGATGGCCTTCTCGCGGGTCCACGCGTAGTCGCGGACCGGGGCGATGACCTCGAGGTCGGGGGCGAGGGCGCCGAAGCCGACCTCGAAGCGGACCTGGTCGTTGCCCTTGCCGGTGCAGCCGTGGGAGACGACGGTACCGCCGTGCGCACGGGCAGCCTCGACGATGTGCTTGACGATCAGCGGGCGGCTGATCGCGGACACCAGCGGGTACCGGTCCATGTAGAGGGCGTTGGCCTGGATGGTGGGCAGGCAGTACTGCTCCGCGAACTCGTCGCGAGCGTCGACCACGACCGACTCGACGGCGCCGCAGTCGAGGGCACGCTGACGCACGACCTCCATGTCCTCGCCGCCCTGGCCGAGGTCGATGGCGACGGCGACGACCTCTTTGCCGGTCTCCTTGCCGATCCAGCTGATGGCCACCGAGGTGTCAAGCCCGCCCGAGTACGCGAGTACGACGCGTTCAGCCATGGTCTGTGTGCTCCTTCAAGGTTGTAACTGTTTCTGATATTCGATTGTTCGATCGCGCGCCACCGAACCTGGGGTGTCCCACCAGGTCAGGCCAGTTTCTCGATCATCTCGGCGAGCTGGGTACCCGTCAGCGGCTCGCGGGCCACTACGAGAATGGTGTCATCCCCGGCGATGGTTCCCACAACCTCGGGTAGCGAGGCCCGGTCCAGCGCGCTCGCGAGGTACTGCGCGGCACCGGGTGGTGTCCGCAGCACGGCCAGGTTCCCGCTGGCGTCGGTCGAGACCAGCAGCTCCCCGAGGAGCCTCGACAGCCGGTCGGTGCCGCCCGAGACGCCCCGGACGGGGCTGCCGTCCTCGGGGACGACATACACGCCCGCTCCCCCGTCCGCGGCCCGCAGTTTCACCGCTCCGAGTTCTTCGAGATCCCTCGACAGCGTCGCGTGGGACACCTCGATGCCCTCGGCGGCGAGGAGTGCGGCCAGTTCGGGCTGACTACGCACCTCGGTCGACGCGAGCAGTGTGGTGATGCGCGCCTGCCTGCCCGCGCGGGTCTGTGCGACCGCGACGGCCTTCGGCGTGCCCGCCCGAGCGGTGGTCACGGCCGTGCCCGGTCCTGGTTCTCGAGCAGCCACACGAGCAGTGCCTTCTGCGCGTGCAATCGGTTCTCCGCCTCGTCCCACACCGCCGACTGGGGTCCGTCGAGCACCTCGTCGGTGACCTCTTCCCCGCGGTGGGCGGGAAGGCAGTGCAGGACGACGGCGTCCGCGGCGGCCGTGGCGAGGAGTTCGCTGTTGATCTGGAACGGCCGGAACGGTCCGACCCGGTCCAGTCCGTCGTTCTCCTGCCCCATCGACGTCCAGGTGTCGGTGACGAGCGCGTCGGCGCCCTTCGCCGCGGCCCTGGGGTCCGTGGTCAGGGTGATCGATGCTCCGGTCTCGTCGGCGCGGGCGCGGGCGGCGTCGAGGACCCACGACAGCGGCGCGAATCCCTCGGGTGCGGCGATGGTGACGTCGACGCCCGCGGTGACGCCACCGAGGAGCAGCGAGTGCGCCATGTTGTTGGCGCCGTCGCCGAGGTAGGTCAGCTTGAGTCCCTTGAGGTCGCCCTTGCGCTCCCTCAGCGTCTGCAGGTCGGCGAGGACCTGGCAGGGATGGAACTCGTCGGACAGGGCGTTGACGATGGGAACCGTTGCACCGGAAGCCATCTGCTCGAGGCGCCTCTGCCCGAACGTCCGCCACACGACGGCGTCGACGTAGCGCGAGAGCACGCGGCCGGTGTCCTGCAGCGTCTCCTCCCGTCCCAACTGGGTGCTGCGCCCGTCGACCACGACGGCGTGTCCGCCGAGTTGGGCGATGCCGACCTCGAAGGAGAACCGGGTGCGGGTCGAGTTCTTCTCGAAGATGACGCCGACCGCGCGGGGCCCGGCCAGTGTCTGCTTCGCGAAGGGGTCCTTCTTCAGCTCGGCGGCGAGATCGAGGACCTCGGCCTGCTGCGAGGGCGTCAGGTCGTCGTCCCTCAGATAGTGCTTCACGGTCATGGCGTCACTTTCCTTCCGCGGCAGCAGTGTCGAGGATCGCCGGGAGCGCCGACACGAAACCCTGCGCCTGCTCCTCGGTGATGATCAGCGGCGGCGCGAGGCGTATCACGTCCGGCGCAGCGGCGTTGACGAGGTAGCCGGCATTCCGCGCGGCGGCCTCGACGGCGGGGGCAACGGTGTCGGTCAGGACGACGCCGAGGAGCAGACCCGAGCCGCGGACGTGGTCGACCAGCGGGTGCCCGAGCGCCTCGATGCCGGCGGCGATCGACTTGCCGACGGCGTCGGCATGGCTGATCAGGTCCTCCTGCTCGACGGTCCGGAGCACGGCGAGCGCCGCGGCCGCACACACGGGATTGCCGCCGAAGGTGGTGCCGTGCTTGCCGGGTGTCAGCAGGTCGGCCGTCGCCCCGGTGGCGATGCAGGCGCCGATCGGCATCCCGCCGCCGAGACCCTTCGCGAGGGTCATCACGTCGGGCACGATGCCTGCCGCCTGGTGGGCATAGAACCAGCCCGTGCGTGCGATGCCCGTCTGGACCTCGTCGAGGACCAGGAGTGCGCCACGCTCGGCGGTGATCCGCCGGGCCTCGGCGAGATAACTCTCCGGCGGCACGACGACACCCGATTCGCCCATGATCGGTTCCAGGAAGACCGCGGCCGTGTCGGAGTCGACGGCGGCGTCGAGTGCCTCGATGTCGCCGTAGGGCACGAACTCGACCCCCGCGGGCATCGGTTCGAACGGCGCCCGCTTCTCGGGCTGTCCGGTCAGCGCGAGTGCGCCCATCGTCCGGCCGTGGAAGGCCCTCTCGGCGGCGATGATCTTCGGCCGGCCGGTGAGCCGGGCGATCTTGAACGCCGCCTCGTTGGCCTCGGTGCCGGAATTGCAGAGGAACACGCGACCGGGGTGACCCAGGTGGTGCAGCAACTGCTCCGCCAGCGCGACGGCCGGTTCGCTGGCGTACAGGTTGGACACGTGGCCGAGCGTGTTCAGCTGGGCCGTCACCGCGTCGATGATCGCGGGGTGACGGTGGCCGAGGATGTTGACGGCGATGCCGCCGAGCAGATCCAGGTACTGCTTGCCGTCGACGTCGGTGACGACGGCACCGTCCCCGGAGGCGAGCGCGACCCGCGGGACGCCGTAGTTGTTCATCAGAGCGCCGGACCAGCGCTGCTGCAGGGCCGAGGTGCCGGTCATGCGGTGCCTTCTTTCGTGGAGACCGGTGAGGGTACGGACGGGGTGACCATGGTGCCGATGCCTGCGGTGGTGAGCAGTTCGAGCAACACTGCGTGCGCCACGCGGCCGTCGATCACGTGGGCGGTCGGGACACCGCCGCGGACGGCACGCAGGCACGCCTCCATCTTCGGGACCATGCCCGCATCGAGCGACGGCAGAAGTTCTTCCAACGCGGCGATGTCGATGACCGAGGCGAGCGAGCTGCGGTCGGGCCAGTCGGTGTACAGACCCTCGACGTCGGTGAGGACGACCAACTTCTCCGCGCCGAGCGCCTCCGCCAGTGCGGCGGCCGCGGTGTCGGCGTTGATGTTGTGGACGACGCCGTCGGCATCCGGCGCGATCGTCGACACGACCGGAATGCGTCCCGCGGCAATGAGATCGAGCACGGCAGCGGGGTTGACGGTGGTGACGTCGCCGACCAGTCCGATGTCGGTGGGCTCACCGTCGACCACCACGGTGCGGCGGGTGGCGGTGAAGAGGTGCGCATCTTCCCCGGAGATGCCGACCGCGTACGGGCCGTGCGCGTTGATCAGCCCGACGAGCTCCCGCCCGACCTGACCGAAGAGCACCATCCGGACGACGTCCATCACCTCGGGGGTGGTGACGCGGAAACCACCGCGGAACTCGCCCTCCATACCGAGGCGCCCGAGCATCGCGTTGATCTGCGGCCCGCCGCCGTGCACGACGACGGGATGGATGCCGACGGTCCGCAGGAACGCCATGTCCTCCGCGAACGCCGCCTTGAGCTCGTCGTCGATCATCGCGTTGCCGCCGTACTTGACGACGACGATCTTGCCGTGGAACAGCTGCAGCCAGGGCAGCGCCTCCGCGAGGACGTACGCCTTCTGACTGGAGGTCAGGTCGAGGATGCTGTCGGTCATGACGAGTACGCCGAGTTCTCTTCGACGTACGCGTGCGAGAGGTCGGTGGTGCGGATGGAGACCTCCGCGTCGCCGACACCGAGTTCGATCCTCAGCGCGATGTCCTCACCGCTCAGGTCGACCTCGCGGGCGCCGGGCGCCCCGACACCGTCGATGCACACGGGATTCCCGTTGAACGACACCGAGATCCGGTTCGGGTCGAGTTCGATCGGCGCGACACCGACGGCGGCGAGGACTCGGCCCCAGTTGGGGTCGGATCCGAACAGCGCGGTCTTCACGAGGCTGTCGCGCGCGACGGTGCGGGCCCCGATCAGGGCGTCGGACTCGCTGGCTGCACCCGCGACGGTGACGGTGACGCGCTTGGTGACGCCCTCGGCGTCGGCCATCATCTGGTCGGCCAGGTCGTCGCAGACCGCGAGCACGGCCGCGTTGAGTTCCGCCTGCGTCGGGCTGACCCCACTCGCGCCCGACGACAGCAGCAGCACGGTGTCGTTGGTGGAGGTGGCGCCGTCGACGTCGAGCCGATCGAACGAGAGCCGGGTCGCCGCGCGCAGCGCCTCGTCGAGCTGAGCGGCGGTGGCGACGGCGTCGGTGGTGATCACCGACAGCATCGTCGCGAGTGCGGGCGCGAGCATGCCCGCGCCCTTGGCCATTCCGCCGACGTTCCACTTGTCCGCATGGTGCAGCGCGGCCTGCTTCGGCACGGTGTCGGTGGTCATGATCGCGTAGGCGGCGTCGGTGCCGCCGGTGATACCGCCCGCCAGCTCGTGCACGATCTCGGTCACGCCTGCGAGCAGCTTGTCCATCGGCAGCCGGTCACCGATCAGACCGGTCGAGCACACCGCTACCTCGCCGGCACCCGTCTCGGTGCCCCAGTCGCTGAGCGTCGCGGCGACGTGTTCCGCGGTGGCGTGCGTGTCCTGGAATCCGGGGGCGCCCGTGCAGGCGTTGGCGCCGCCGGAGTTGAGGACGACCGCGCGCAACGCACCGGCGGTGAGCACCTGCTGCGACCACAGCACCGGCGCGGCCTTGACCTTGTTGGTCGTGAACACTCCCGCGGCGGCCGTGTCGGGCCCCTCGTTGAAGACGAGCGCGAGGTCGGGCCTACCGCTGACCTTGATGCCCGCCGCGATCCCGGCGCCGCGGAACCCGGCCGGCGCGGTGACCCCCTGGGTCCGGATCAGGCGGCCACCGGCGATCTCGACTGCATGCGGCGCGGCGAATTCGGATTCGGTTGTCACGGAGCAACTCCCACGGTCGAGAGACCATCGGTCTCGGGCAGGCCAAGGGCCAGGTTCATGGACTGGACGGCACCACCGGCGGTGCCCTTGGTGAGATTGTCGATCGCTGCGATCACGACGAGCAGGCCCGCGGCCTCGTCGACGGTGACGCCGATCTGCGCGGCGTTCGACCCGACGACGGCACCGGTCTGCGGGTAGACGTTCTCGGGCAGCACGTGCACGAACGGCTCGTCCGCGTAGGCCTTCTCGTAGACCTCGCGGGCGCGCGCCACGTCGACGCTCGTCGGTGCGGTGCAGGTCGCGAGGATGCCGCGGGGCATCGGGGCGAGGACCGGCGTGAACGACACCGCGACGCGGGTGTCGGTCAACGCCGACAGGTTCTGGATGATCTCGGGGGTGTGCCGATGCACGCCGCCGACGCCGTAGGCCTTGACCGACCCCATCACCTCGGAGCCGAGGAGGTCCGCCTTCGGGGCACGACCGGCTCCGGAGGTGCCGCTGACCGCGACGACGTTGACCCGCGGCTCGACGATGCCCGCGGCGACGGCGGGCGCGAGGGCCAGGCTCGCCGCGGTCGGATAGCAGCCGGGGACCGCGATCCGGGTGGCCCCGACGAGTTTGTCGCGGTTGCCGGGCAGTTCGGGCAGTCCGTAGGGCCAGGTTCCCGCGTGGGCGCTGCCGTAGTACTTCTCCCAGTCGGCCGCGTCGGCGAGCCGGAAGTCGGCGCCGCAGTCGATGATGACGGTGCTCTCGGGCAGCGCCGTCGCGATCTCCGCGGAGTTGCCGTGCGGCAACCCGAGGAACACGACGTCGTGGCCGGCGAGGACGTCGAGAGTTGTCGGCTCGAGCACTCGGTCGGCGAGCGGGAGCAGGTGCGGGTGGAACCCGCCGAGGACGGCTCCGGCGTTACCGCCTGCCGTGAGTGCTCCGATGACGAGACGTCCGTCGCGGTACGCCGGATGTCCGAGCAGCAGGCGCAGGATCTCGCCGCCCGCATACCCGCTGGCTCCGGCAATCGCGACCCGGATCGGACCGGTGGTGGCTGCTGTGGGGACCATATGGACGATTATGCACCATCATGCAAGCCCATTCACAGTCGGGACTGTGCCGCGATCGCGCTCCCCACCCATCGTGTCAGATACCGGCGCAGGTCGTCGCCTTCGCGGGGCGGGTCACCGGGCGAGACGAAGAACGACTGCATGGTGCGCAGCACGTACTCGACCAGCTCGTCGAGCGCGTCGTCGTCGTACCCGTGCCGCGCCCAGTCCACGTCGAATCGCCGGATCATCGTCGTTCCGAAAACCCGCGCCTCGGACGAGAGCATCCCGTCGGGATGAATGTCCGCGTACGCCCCAGTCAGGAGGATGCCGAGATGAGGGGTGCGACGCACCTCCTCGAGCGTGAAGACGATGCCCTCGACCATGGCCTCGACCGGGTCACCGAGACCCGCGACGGCGCGGTCGAGTCGATCGAGGAATCCGTCGACGGAGGCGATCGCCGCGGCCCTCATCAGGGCATCCGCACTCGGGAAGTACCGGTACACGGTCTGCCGGATGACTCCGAGCGACTCGGCGACGTCGGCGATCCCGATCGCCGCTCCGGTCTGCCCGATCAGGTCGACCGCCGCGGCGACGATGCGGCGCGACGCGTCCTCGTCACTGTCGGGCGGACTGCCACCCCATCCGCGTCTGCGCGCCACCGAGCGGACGCTATCACAGCCCCAGATGACAACAACTGCAACACGTTCTACCATCTCGGCGAAAGTGATCATACACAGAATTGATTCGGCGTATGTTCACGAGAAGAGTGCGACTGCCAGCCCGAACACACCAGACCACCCCGATATGCGAGGTACGGAAAGTGACCGACCTACACCCCCGAAAGATGGATTTCGGATTCGAGGACTCCGACGTCCCGTTCAACTGGAATCCCGACAACCCGGCGTGGTCGAGCATGTCCAACGCCGTCTCGTTCCTGGCAATCGGCTTCGAGAAGATGATCGTGAAGCTGATCATGCAGGCCAAGCCCCGCATCACCGATCCCGAAGTGGCCGCGGAGGCCGTCGCGTTCATGCGCCAGGAGGGCCACCACTCCACGGCACACCGTCAGCACGTCAACGCGCTCATCCGGCGATACCCCGGCCTGCAGAACACCCTCGACGCGGTGATCGGCGAATTCGACCTCCTCACCGAGCGGACCTCCATCGAGTACCGCCTCGCGTACACCGCGGACCTGGAGGCCACGTTCACCCCGGTCTTCAAGCTGATGCTCGACAACGAGGCCACCCTGTTCCGTCCCGGTGACGACCGCGTCGCGTCGCTGTTCCTGTGGCACTTCGTCGAGGAGGTCGAGCACCGCAGTTCGGCGCTGATCATCTACAACTCCATCGTCAGTAACGAGATGTACCGGATGCGGATGGCCGCGTCGATCTTCGCGCACGTCATGAAGTCGATCCGGATCGCCTGCCAGGGCTTCAACCAGCACGTTCCCCTGTCCGAGCGGAAGGTCGACTCGATGTCGATGTTCGCCCGGCATCGGGCCAAGCAGCGGGTGCTCACCGCCTTCGCCCCGTACCTGACCAAGGGGCCGATGCCGCGGGCGTTCGACGGACTGCCGATCCGTGAGCAGCTCACCGCACTGTCGGGCGCCGTCCGCAGCCAACTGCCCGGACACAACCCCGAACACGAGAACCTGCCCGTGCTCGCCGACCAGTGGTTCACCCGCTACGACGCGGGCTACGACTGCACCCGCTGGTACACGGCCGAAGCGCCTGAGGGCCAGGGCGAGCCGGTCACCTCGGGGGCGAACTGATGGCGGCCGGCTGCCCACCCACGTTCTCTGATCTCGCAACCCGACTCGGCTTCTCCTGCGAGGAGGCCGGCGGGCTCGTCGAGTTCCGAAACCCCGCCGCGCTGGAGAACTGGACGCTGCCGGTCCTCGAGTTCACCATCGTCCTCGGGGCCGTACTCGCACTCGTCTACGCGATCCTGCGACTGCGTAGGCACGGCGATCCCACCAACCTGGTGCTGTGGTTCGGCGCCACCGCGTTCCTGTTCGTGATCGAGCCGCCCATCTACTTCCCGGCGACGTTCGGCACCGAGGAGTACCTGGGCACGATGTTCGCGCACAACGTGTTCAGCGTGGAATTCCTCTGGGGCAGGCTTCCGCTGTACATCGTCGCGATCTATCCGCTGATGGCGACCATCGCGTTCGAGATCGTCCGGATGCTCGGTGTGTTCCGCCGCTACGGCATTCTCGTGGGTGCGGCGTCCGCCGGATTCGTGCACCACGCCTTCTACGAGATCTTCGACCACCTCGGACCGCAGCTGCGCTGGTGGGAGTGGACACTCGACAACAAGGTCAACCTGCCGTTCCTCGACTCCGTCCCGATTCCGAGCGTGGTCGTGTTCGCCGCACTCTGGCCGATGTCGCTCGCGCTGTGCGTCCAGTTCTTCGTCGGCAAGCACGTCGACGCGGGCCGACACTTCTCCGGCCTGCAGCTGGTGTGGCGCACCATCGTGATCGGACTCGTCGCCTCGGTCGGGGTGTTCGTGCTCCCGCTCCCCGCGACCGTCTTCGGCATGGGCAGCGACACCGTTCGCGGCGCGATCTACCTGGCGGAACTCGCGGTGGTCTCCGGCGTCGCCATCTGGGCGATGTCCCGGCAGTGGGCCGCACTTCGCAAGGGGACGAGCACCACGCCCGCGTACTCCAACGACTTCGTTCGGTGGTACGCCGTCGCGTATCTGGCGGTCTTCGGCGCGCTCTGGGCCACCGCGCTCCCCGACTGGTTCGACGCGGTGGACGGCGTCACCGCGAACGGCGATCCGATCGGGAGTCTCTGGTACGTGATCGGCTGCTTCGTGATCGCCATCCTCTGCGTCGCGGCAGTGTTCACGGTTCCACGGACGAGTGCGGACACCGATCCGAAGGCCGACGATCTCGAGACGGCCGCCGCCTGACAGTGCCCGCGGTCGGGGCGCGAGGTCGTTCGCGCCCCGACCACCTGGTCACGACAGCACGGTCTCGCGCAGGACGTGCTTGGTGAGCTTGCCGGACGGATTGCGCGGCAACTGATCCACCAGGACGATTTCGCGCGGAATCTTGTAGCGCGCCAACTTGTCCGACAGATCGTTCCGCAGGTCGTCCAGTTCGATCGACGCCCCGTCGACCGGCACGACCACCGCGACGACGGTCTCGCCCCATTCCGGATGCGGGCGACCGATCACCGCGACGTCGAGCACGTCGGCGCGCGGCCGGATCGCCTCCTCCACCTCCTGCGAGTACACGTTCTCACCGCCGGTGATGATGACGTCCTTGGTGCGGTCGACGATGTAGATGTAGCCGTCCTCGTCGAGGCGGGCGACGTCGCCGCTGCGGTACCAGCGGCCCTCGAACGCTTCCGCAGTGGCGTCGTCGTTGTCGAGGTACCCGACCATGCGGGTGTCGCCCGCGAGCCAGATCTCCCCCGTCTCACCCGGCGCGGCGTCGCCGCCGTCCGCCCTCACCACCCGCAGGTCGACTCCGGGCATGCCGCAGCGGCCGATCGATCCCGCCTTCGCGATCTGCTCGTGCGGATACAGGGCGGTGCCGGTCGGTCCCATCTCGCTCATCCCGTACACCTGATAGAACTTCTCCGACCGATACGCCTGCTGCAGCTGCCGGGCAACCTCGGCGCCGATCGGCGCACCGCCGTAGGTCCAGCGCCGCATGGTGGAGAAGTCGAAGTCGGCTAGGTCGATGCCCGCCGCCTTGGCGGCCTGAAGCGGCGCGAGATACGCGATCGGGGCACCGAAGAACGCGGTGATCCGCTCCCGCGGAATGGCCTTGAGGAATTCGATCGGGTGATACTCGCGCATCAGCACCACGGTCCCGCCGAGGAACATGGTCGGAACGAACCACACATTCAGCGGCGCCGCATGCCAGATCGGCATCGCGATGAGCACCCGCTCCTCGCGGTCGAGGCCGAGCGTCGTCGCGATGTAGGGCGCCACCGTCGTGATCGACCGGTGGGTGTGAAGGCACCCCTTCGGCGCGCTGGTGGTACCCGACGTGTAGAGCACCTGGGCGATGTCCGACTCGTCCACGTCGACGCCGTCCCACTCCTCTGCCGCGTCGACGAGCGCGTCGAAATCGTGGTCACCGCCCCCGGCTTCCTCACTCCCGAGGTCGGTGAGTAGCCACTCCACATGCGGCGCACCGGATTCCGCGTTGGCACGCAGGTCCGCCGACACCACGCCGACCGTCGCGCCGCAGTGGCCGACGGTGTATGCGACCTCGGGCGGGGCGAGCTTGTGGTTGACCGGAACCAACGCCGCGCCGGCGCGCCACGCACCGAACGCCGCAATCGCGAATCCGGGACTGTTGTAGGTCATGACCGCCACCCGGTCGCCACGTCCCACCCCGCGAGCACGGAAGACCTCCGCGGCACGCTTCGACGCCGCGAGCAGTTCCGCGTACGTGATCCGCTCGTCCCCGTAGACGATCGCGTCCTTGTCCGGATACTTGCGCGCCGTGCTCTCCAACATCGTGGTCAGGTTCATGGATTCTCCTCGTACTCGGCGCGATGACCGGCGGATTCGGGGGACGTTGCCGTGCGGCCCGAATCGTTCTACAGTTCAGACTCGAAAGATTGAATCACGATTCATAGTATTGGGGAAGGGGTCGACCACGTGGCGTACCGGCCGACCGAGAAGACGCGAGCAGCGAAGGCCCAGCGCCGCACCGCCCTGCTCACCGAGGCCACCAGGCTCGTCGCCGAAGGCGGATTCGCCGCGGCGACCGTCAAGGCCATCGCCGAGCGATGCCAGGTCAGCGTCGGCTCGGTGTACTCGCACTTCGACGGGAACGCCGATCTGCTGGCCTCCGTGTTCCGGGCGGGCGCAGATCAGGAGCTTGCCGCCGTGCGCACCGCCGTCGCCGAGGCCGACAGCGCAGCAGACCGACTCCGCGCGCTGGTGGAAACCTTCGCGCTGCGCGCCATCCGCGGCAGACAACTCGCCTGGTCACTCCTGTTCGAGCCGGTCGATCCCCGGATCGACGCCGAGCGCCTCAACTATCGCGCCGACTACCACGCCCTCACCTCGGACATCCTTCGAGACGGGATGGAGTCGGGCGAATTCCCCCGCCAGCACCTCGCGGTCACCGCTACCGCACTCATCGGCGCGATCAGCGAAGCCCTCACCGGACGCCTCTCCCCGACCCACGCCGTCGCCACCGACGCGGACGACGCCGACACCGTCGACGCCATCCTCCGGTTCTGTCTGCACGGCGTCGGCTACGTCGACACCGAACCTCGTTCCACCACAGCACCAGTGCGCCAATCACCCCGCGAAGGAAGCGACTCATGACCGCCACCGCCCCGACAGGATTCCGCACCCACGAGGTGTTCAACCAGGCACCGCCTCGCATCAACGTCAACGAGTACGCCACCAACATCCCCCTCGTCGAGGGCGTGGCCAGGTACGACGCCGACTGGGCGAACGACGAACTCAGCGCGGTCGGCGCCCTCGTCGGAACAGAGTCCTTCCAGCACGACGCCGAGCTCGCCAACACCATCACTCCGGAGTTCCACTCCCACGACCGTTACGGCAACCGGATCGACGAGGTCGAGTTCCACCCCGCGTACCACCGGATCATCGGGGCTGCCGTCGAACACGGTGCGCACACCTCCGCGTGGGCGGACCCGAAACCGGGCGCCAACGTGGCCCGAGCCGCCTCGTTCATGCTGTTCGCCCAGGTGGAGCCCGGGCACGCGTGCCCGATCTCGATGACTCACTCCGCGGTACCGGCGATCGGACTCTCCCCCGACCTCGCCGACGTGTGGCTGCCGCGGCTGTACGGCCGCGGGTACGACGGGAATCTCGTCGCACCCGGAGACAAGCCCGGTGTACTCCTCGGCATGGCGATGACAGAGAAGCAGGGCGGATCGGACGTCCGCGCGAACACCACACGCGCCGTACCCAATTCGGACGGAACCTGGTCGCTCACCGGTCACAAGTGGTTCTGTTCGGCGCCGATGTCCGACGGATTCCTGATCCTCGCCCAGACCGACCACGGCGGAGGATCGGCACTCTCCTGCTTCCTCGTGCCGCGCGTGCTCGAGGACGGCACCCGAAACGTCTTCCGAATCCAGCGCCTCAAGGACAAGCTCGGGAACAAGTCCAACGCGTCCTCGGAGATCGAACTCGACGGAACCATCGGTCACCTGGTCGGCGAACCCGGACGTGGGGTCCGCACCATCATCGAGATGGTCGCCCGCACCCGGCTCGACTGCGTCTACGGTTCGACCGCGGGGATGCGTCAGTCGGTCGCCGAGGCACTGTGGCATGTCCGCCACCGCTCCGCGTTCGGCGCGACCCTGATCGACCAGCCCGCGATGACCGCCGTCGCCGCGGATCTCGCCCTCGAATCGGAGGCCGCCACCGCGACCGCGCTGCGACTGGCCCGCGCACACGACGACGACGCCGACGAGACCGAGAAGGCGTTCCGCCGGCTGGCGACCGCCGTCGCGAAGTACTGGATCTGCAAGCGCGGCCCCCACCACGCGTACGAATCCCTCGAATGCCTCGGCGGGAACGGGTACACCGAGGCGTTCCCCCTCGCCCGCCGCTACCGCGAGCAGCCGGTCATGGCCGTGTGGGAGGGATCGGGCAACGTCATCGCCCTCGACGTGCTCCGCGCGATGACCCGCGAACCCGAGTCCGTCGCGGCCTTCGATGCCGAACTGGCGGGCGCCCGCGGGGCGTCGACGCTGTTCGACGCCCATCACGATCGCATGCGCGCCGCACTCACCGAACTCGCGACACTCGATCCGGCCCGGGCACAACTGCGAGCACGCCCGGTGGCGGCATCGATGGCACTCGGCCTGCAGGGCGCGCTGCTGCTGAAGACCGCTCCGACGGCCGTCGCGGAGGCATTCCTGGCCGCGCGTCTCGGGGAGGACCGTGACCTCGAGTACGGCTCGCTGCCCGCAGGCACCGACTTCGCGACGATCCTCGAGCGGCACTGACGGCTGTCATCGCCTTCCTGCCGTCAGTGCTACGCGAAATGGCCCATTCCGTCGGTTGACGGGATGGGCCATTTCGGAAGAGCAGATGATGCGGACCGCGCTGACCTATCGGATCGAGCGGGTGTCCTTCTCGAACCCTTCGGGCTGGGCCCCAGAAGAGGTAGGACTGCCCTTGATGGAGAGGATGAACAGCGCGACCACGCCGAACAGGACCACAGCGATCGTGGCAATCACCACGATGTAACCGAACACGACACCAATTTCCACCATCACGACCTCCGTAGATTGTTCCGTCCACCGTACCCAGGCCGGCTCAGTCCTTTCGCAGCGACCTGCGGATCTCGGCGAGCCTCTCCTGCGCCGCCTTCTCCCTGGCCGCGAACTGCTCCTCGACGCTGCGCCCGACACCGGACTCCGCATCGAGTTCGGCGGCACCGTCCGCTGTGCCCGCGCGGGTTTCGATGCGTTCCCGGACGGCGTCGAACGTCGGAACGCCTGCGTCGGTCCACCCTGTCGGGGGCGCGACGCCCGCGGTGCTCGGCGCGACGCCCGGGGTGCTCGGCGCGACGTCCGGGGCGCTCGGCGCGACGACCCCCGGATCGTCCACCACGTGCGCGTCCAGAATCTCCGGTGCCGACGGCACCGCGGGCGGGGGCATCGGGACCACGGATTCCGGGCCGTACCCGATCTGCAACGCCGCGGCGCGCAATGCCGCCAAAGCCGGTCTTCCGGTGGCGGCAGCGGCGACCACCGCGCGAAGCTCGTCATCGGTCAGGGAACTCATCGCATCAACGACGGCCTGCGTATCGGTCACAACGGCACCTCATTCGGGTCGGTGCCTCCAGGCTAGCCCGATCGGGTGACCGCAGACGGCGAAGGCCGCCCCACCGAGCGGTGGGACGGCCCTCGCAGGCGTTCGGTCGTTCAGGCCCGCAGCGTCGCGCCGACGGCGGCACCGGCGGCCGCCACCGCCGCATCGCGCGCGGCACTCGCCTCGTCCTCGGTGAGGGTCCGATCCGCCGCGCGGAACCTCAGCGCGAAGGCAAGCGACTTGCGTCCCGCACCGACCTGCTCACCCGTGAACACGTCGAACAGGCGGATGTCCTCGAGAAGGTCGCCCGCACCGCCGCGCAGCGCCGCCTCGACCGACGCCGCCGCGACGGAGTCGTCGACGACGACCGCGACGTCCTGCAGCACCGCGGGGAACGGTGACACACGCGGAGCGGGAAGCGATTCCGCGATGGGAAGCGCATCGAGGTTCACCTCGACGGCGCAGGTACGAGCAGGCAGCCCTGCGCGTTCGAGCAGGGCGGGGTGCAGTTCGCCGGCATGACCGACGACGACACCGTCGACGAGCAGCTCGGCGCACCGGCCGGGATGCCAGGGAAGGTGCTGTGCGGCACGACGTTCGAGCGTGACGCCCGCCGCGGCAGCGATGGTGTCGGCGGCCGCGAACGCGTCGGTGGCGTCGGCTCCCCGACCCGAACCCCACGGGCCGCTCGGCTCACGCTGTCCGGTCAGGACGACGCCGACGTGCAGCGGCTGGCTCGGCAACGACGCGATCAGTTCCGCGACCTGCTCGTCCGTCGGCCTGCGATCCACCGGCAGGGCCTGCACGGCCTTCGTGTTCGGGCCCGGCTGCACGACCTGCTGCACACCGTAGAGCGCGACGTCGCGCTGACCGCGAGAGACGTTGCGGGACAGGATCTCCAGGAGACCGGGCAGCAGCGTCGTGGCCAGCTCGGGGCGATCCGACTCGAGCGGGTTGAGCACGCGACTGGTGGCCCGACGCGGATCGTCCGGGCCGAGTCCCCACACGTCGAACACTCCCGCGGGCAGGAACACCGTCGGCAGCACCTCCGCATACCCGTCGAACGCGAGCGCTTTGCCGACTGCACGGCGACGACGCTGTTGTGGCGTCAGGCCGCGCCCGGCAGGCGCAGCCGGCAGAACGGACGGGATCTTCTCCAGCCCTTCGAGCCGCAACACCTCCTCGACGAGGTCGGCGGGCTGGGTCAGGTCGGGACGCCACGTCGGCGGCGTCACCACGAGATGTCCGATCCCATCGTCGACCGACACGTCGACGGTGCACCCGACCTGGGTGAGCCGGCGCGCTGCCGTCCCGTCGGGGTAGGTCACGCCCGCCACCCTGCTCGGCAGGTCCAGGTCCATCGAGATCGGGGCGGGGGCCGCCACCGAGCCGACATCGGTGAGGACCGGCTCGACATGGCCGCCGGTGATGTCGGCGAGCAGGCCCGCCGCCCGATCGAGCGCAGCTACGGACAGCGCCGGATCGACGACCCGCTCGTACCGCTTGGACGCCTCGGAGATCAGCTTGTGCCTGCGCGAGGTCCGGAACACCGCGAGCGGATTCCAGATCGCCGCTTCCAGCAGGACCTCGGTGGTGCCGGTACCGACCTCGGTGCTCGCGCCGCCCATCACGCCCGCGAGGGAGATGACACCCGAGTCGTCACAGATCACGACGTCCTCGGCATCCAGGGTGCGCTCGACCTCGTCGAGGGTCGTCAGCGTCTCGCCCGCGGCGGCACGCCGGACCACGAGTCCGCCCGCGACCTTCGCCGCGTCGAACGCATGCAGCGGATGGCCGAGCTCGAGCATCACGTAGTTCGTCACGTCGACGGCGGGTGAGATCGGGCGGACACCCGACAGCAGCAGGCGCCGCTGCATCCACCAGGGAGTCACGGCGTTCGGGTCGACACCGGTGACCCGACGCAGCGTGAAGCGCGTGCACCCGGAATCGGGCTGCACGTCGAGCGGCCAGGCGTCGCCGGACGCCTCGAACGGCACACCGACCGCCGGGTCGACGTACTCGAGGTCGAATCCGTTGGCCAGCTCACGAGTGAGTCCGCGGGCGGAGAAGCAGTAACCGCGGTCCGGGGTGATGTTCAGTTCGATGATCGTGTCACCGAGACCGAGCAGCTCGTTGGCGTCGGTGCCGGGGTCGGCGGTTCCCGGCTCGAGAACCAGGATGCCCGAGTGGTCCTTGCCGACACCGAGTTCCGCGACCGAGCAGATCATGCCGTCGGAAACCTGCCCGTACGTCTTGCGTGACGCGATCCGGAAGTCTCCGGGCAGCACCGCACCGGGCAGTGCCGCGACGACGAGGTCACCCTCGGCGAAGTTGCGGGCGCCGCACACGATCTGACGCGGCTGCTCCTCACCGACCTCGACCTGACAGAGCCGGATCGGCTTCTTGAACTCGGTGAGCTCGGTGATCTGCAGAACTCTGCCGACGACCAGTGGTCCCGGGATCGTCGGAAGCGGATCCACCTCCTCGACCTCGAGACCAACCCGCACGAAGCCCGCATCCAGCTCCTCGGGGGTCACCTCCCACCCCGGCGTAGCCCGCTGCAGGATCTCGGTCAGCCACGATTGCGCTACTCGCACGTCTACTCAGCTCTCTCGTTCGCTCTGCTGGTTCACTCAGGCCTGGACACCGAAGGGCAGCGTGAAACGCACGTCGCCCTCGACGATGTCGCGCATGTCGGGGATGCCGTTGCGGAACTGCAGGGTCCGCTCCAGCCCCATCCCGAACGCGAACCCGCTGTACTCGTCCGGATCGATTCCGCTGGCCCGCAACACGTTCGGGTTGACCATGCCGCAGCCACCCCACTCCACCCAGCCGGCGCCACCCTTCTTGCCTGGGAACCACACGTCCACCTCGGCGGACGGCTCGGTGAACGGGAAGTAGTTGGGGCGCATACGGGTTCGCGTGTCCGGCCCGAAGAGGGCGCGCGCGAAGGCGTCGAGCGTGCCGCGCAGATGCGCCATCGTCAGGCCCTTGTCCACGGCGAGACCCTCGATCTGCGAGAACACCGGCGTGTGCGTCGCGTCGAGTTCGTCGGTGCGGAACGTACGACCCGGGCACACCACGTACACCGGCAGATCGCGCGAGAGCATCGTGCGCACCTGCACCGGTGAGGTGTGGGTGCGCAGCACCTGACGCGACCCCTCGGGCGCGATGTGGAAGGTGTCCTGCATGGTCCGCGCCGGATGGTCGGGCAGGAAGTTCAGCGCGTCGAAGTTGAAGTGCTCCGTCTCGACCTCGGGACCCTCCGCGATCTCCCACCCCATCGCCACGAACACGTCGCTGACCTGCTCGGAAATGATGGTGATGGGGTGCCGCGCACCGACCGGACGTCGACCGGCGGGAATCGTGACGTCGATCGACTCGGCCACCAGCACCGCGGCGTCACGCTCCGCCAGCAGTACCTCCCGGCGCGCGTCGTATGCGGCGCCGGCACGGGTGCGGGCCGCGTTGACCCGCTTTCCGGCGTCCGCCTTCTCCTTGCCCGGCAGTGACCCCAACGCACGGCGCACCAGGGACAGCGGCGCCTTGTCGCCGAGATGCTCGGCCTTCGCCGCCGCGAGTGCGTCGAGATCCGGCGCCGCGGCGAACGCCTGCTCGGCCGCATCCGCGGCCGCGGAGAGCGACTCCTCGGTCAGCGCCTGCGCGTCGATGGTCGGTGCACTGTCGCCCTCGTTCTTGGCCACGGCTCGTCGTACTCCTCGTCGTCGGTTCTGCAGGGCAGATTCTAGGTGGTCGGGCGAGACGCGGAATGCTGCACCCGCGCACTCGAGTACAGGCAGATCGCGGCTGCCGTCGCCAGGTTCAGGGACTCGGCGCGGCCGTGGATCGGGATCCGCACGCGATGATCGGCGCGAGCGGCCAGCGCGGGGTCGAGCCCGTGCGCCTCGTTCCCGAACAGCCATGCAGTCGGCCCGGCCAGAAGCTCGTCGGCGTCGTCGAGTTCGACCTCACCGTCGGCGGCGGTCGCGAGAACCCGGACCCCCGCGCCGGCGAGAACGTCGAGGACGGTGTCGACGTTCCGCTCCCGGGCGATCGGCAGGTGGAACACGCTGCCCGCAGACGAACGGACGCATTTGCCGTTGTGCGGGTCGACGCTGTCGCCCGCGAGGATCGCGGCATCGGCGCCCACCGCGTCCGCGACCCGGATGACGGTTCCCGCATTCCCCGGATCGGCGATCGCAACCGGCACCGCGAGCAGCTGCGGAGACTCCCCCAGCGCCTCTGAAACGGATACGTCGACCAGGCGGCACACGGCGACCAGCCCCGGCGGCGTCACGGTGTCGCCGAGCGCCTTCGCAGCTCGGTCCGTGACCGGCGACACCCGCACGCCCTGCGCGAGCGCGCGCTCGACCAGATCCGCATGTCGGACCGCGGCGTCAGCGGTGACGAACAGTTCCTCGATGCGCGTGGTGTCGAGGGCCGCGGTCACCGAGTTCGCGCCCTCTGCCAGGAACCTGCCTGCCTTGCGGCGTTCCGCTCCGCGCAGGAGCTTGACAGCAGAAACGACCCGTGGCGTCCGCTCGGTGAACGGGTCCACGGGTCGCTCCTGGATCGGCTTGCTCAGGCCGCTTCCCCGGCGGGAGCGTTCACGTCGGCAGGCAGCGCAGCCTTCGCGACGGCAACCAGGCCGGCGAACGCCTCGGCGTCGGAGACGGCGAGCTCGGCGAGGATCTTGCGGTCAACCTCGACGCCAGCGGCCTTGAGGCCCTGGATGAAGCGGTTGTAGGTGATGTCGTTCGCGCGGGCGGCAGCGTTGATACGCGAGATCCACAGCTTGCGGAAGTCACCCTTGCGCGCGCGGCGGTCACGGTAGGCGTAGGTCAGCGAGTGGAGCTGCTGCTCCTTGGCCTTGCGGTAGAGGCGCGAGCGCTGGCCGCGGTAGCCGGCAGACGCCTCGAGAACGGAACGGCGCTTCTTCTGGGCGTTGACTGCCCTTTTTACGCGTGCCACTGAAAAATCCTGTCAATCGGTCGGACGCGCGGCGGGCGCACCCGAGGGGTGGTGGAAGGTCGAATCAGATGCCGAGCAGGCGCTTGACGCGGGGAACGTCGGCCTTGTCGACCACGGCAACGCCGTCGAGGCGGCGGGTGACCTTGGTGGCCTTGTGCTCGAGCAGGTGGCGACGTCCGGCCTTCTGGCGCAGGATCTTGCCGCTGCCGGACACCTTGAATCGCTTCGAGGTGCCGCTGTGGGTCTTGTTCTTGGGCATGGAGTCCTCAGTTTCCGTTTCTTCTACTGCTGCGTACTGCGGGCTGGTCTTCGTCAGACCGCAGGCGTGTCGGGGGTCTGCGGTGCGACGGCCTCCGGGGCTGCAGGAGCCTCGGGCGCGGGCGCCGGTGCGGCCGCTGCGGGCCGTACGACGCGCTGCTGCGCCTGCTCCTGTGCCTTGACGCGGGTCTTGGCGCCCTTGTGCGGTGCCAGCACCATCGTCATGTTGCGGCCGTCCTGCTTTGCGGACGTCTCGATGAAACCGAGGTCTGCGACATCGGCGCCGAGACGCTGCAGGAGCCGGAAGCCCAGCTCGGGGCGGGACTGCTCGCGGCCACGGAACATGATCGTGACCTTGACCTTGGACCCGGCCTCGAGGAAACGAACGACGTTGCGCTTCTTCGTCTCGTAGTCGTGGTCGTCGATCTTCGGGCGGAGCTTCTGCTCCTTGATCACGGTCTGCTGCTGGTTCTTGCGCGATTCGCGCGCCTTCTGCGCGGCCTCGTACTTGAACTTGCCGTAGTCCATGATCTTGCACACCGGCGGACGCGCGTCGGGAGCGACCTCGACGAGATCGAGGTCCGCGTCCTGCGCCAAGCGGAGTGCATCTTCAACACGCACGATGCCAACCTGCTCACCACCCGGTCCGACAAGTCGAACCTCGGGTACGCGGATGCGCTCGTTGATGCGAGTCTCAGTGCTGATGGGGCCTCCTCGGTAGTGCGGCGTGGTCGTCGTGACCGCCGGCAGCCCGCCTGCCCATGTCCCCAACAAAAGAACCCCGCTGGAGAATCTCCAGTCGGGGTCCGATGTCGACCGATCAATCGACGGACTGATGCCGCCAACTCCCCGTACGGGGACCCGGACGAGCTAGCCACCCTTGAAAGGCGGCGGGCTCGAAACCCGGGCGACCGGAACCGTTGACCTGCGAATTCACTTCGCGGAACTACGGTGGGAGTCGGACTCCACTTGCTGCCCCCAACGTCGTCGGGGGCGGTCGTATATGGAAGTCTAGCAGCCATGACAGACGCATCGCATGCAGGGCAGGACGACACCGCGGAGGTTCGTGAACTGGCGGAGGTCCCCGCAGTCGAGGTGATCAGCCGGGCGGCGGTCATGCTCATGAGCTCCGCAGCGGAGAAGTTGGGACTGTCGGCGGAGGATCCGAGCGAGAGCGCTCACCTGGATCTCGACGAGGCCCGGCGCGTCATCACGGCACTTGCAGGCCTGGTCACCGCGTCGGTCGAGTACCTCGGCCCCCACGCGGGCCCCATCCGCGACGGCCTCCAGGCGCTGCAGCGCGCATTCCGTGAAGCATCGGCGCATCCCGACGAACCCGGAAAGGGGCCCGGCGAGAAGTACACCGGTCCGGTGTACTGAGCACCCCATCAATGGTGACCGATATCACATTCTGATGTCGATTTGGTTTCGCTGAAACACGGACGGCCGAGTCGAACCGTCGTGTACAAAGGGTCCGCGAATGCAGTGGTGGCGCCGCATGGATACAAGCGGTCACTGCGATCGGGGGATCGTCACCACAACCGTCGTCGGGTACCCGTCGGGCCAAACGGGGACGCGGTTGCTGATCGATTCCGGCACCCAAGCCGGCCCGTCGTCCGCGCGCGACGGTCGGATCAGCACACCATCACCAAGGAGACTTCCATGGGCATCAACCCCGGCGACATCGACGGCCTGTTCGGATCCCTCGCCAACATCGTGAACTCGCTCCTCTCGGGCGGTTCCAGCCTGCCCGTCAACGGCGGCGGCACGGGCACCGTCTAGTCCACCACGAACACCCGAAATGCCGGTGCCGCGATCACGCGGCACCGGCATTTCTCATGTCACCACGGTGGAGCCGCACCGCGATCGCGCCGCACGACCCATCCTTCGCCCCGAGTCCATTGACACGAGGTCCGGAACCCGAAGGCTCCGGACCTCGGCCGTTTCACACCTTGGCGGTGGCCTTGCGGGGCGCCCGCTTTCGCTTCGTCGGGGCGGGCGCCACGGAGAGCACCTCACGCAGGAACCGTCCCGTATAGCTTTCTGGGACTGCTGCAACATCCTCCGGTATGCCCTGTGCGACCACCGTGCCGCCGCCGGAGCCACCCTCCGGCCCCATGTCCACGATCCAATCGGCCGTCTTGATGACGTCGAGGTTGTGTTCGATCACGATGACCGTATTGCCCTTGTCGACGAGGCCGTTCACCACACCGAGCAACTTCCGGATGTCCTCGAAATGCAGGCCGGTGGTCGGCTCGTCGAGGATGTAGACGGTGCGGCCGGTCGACCGTTTCTGCAGCTCCGCTGCGAGCTTGACACGCTGCGCCTCGCCACCGGAGAGAGTCGGCGCCGGCTGACCGAGACGGACGTAGCCGAGACCGACCCGGACCAGGGTCTCGAGGTAGCGGTGGATCGAGGTGATCGGCTCGAAGAACTCCGCGGCCTCCTCGATCGACATGTCCAGGACCTCGGCGATCGTCTTGCCCTTGTAGTGCACCTCGAGGGTCTCCCGGTTGTACCGGGCGCCGTGGCACACCTCGCACGGCACGTACACGTCCGGCAGGAAGTTCATCTCGATCTTCAGCGTTCCGTCGCCCGAACACGCCTCGCAGCGTCCACCCTTGACGTTGAAGGAGAACCGGCCCGGTTGGTACCCGCGGACCTTGGCTTCCGTCGTCTGGGCGAACAGGGTGCGGATCTTGTCGAACACGCCGGTGTACGTTGCCGCGTTGGAGCGCGGCGTCCTGCCGATCGGTGACTGGTCCACCTGCACCAGCTTGTCCAGCTGGTCCAGGCCGTTGACCCGAGTGTGCCTGCCGGGAACCTGCCGGGCTCCGTTGAGCTTGTTCGCCATCACCGTCGCGAGGATGTCGTTGACGAGCGTCGACTTCCCCGACCCCGACACACCCGTCACCGCGGTCAGAACCCCCAACGGGAAGCTGACGTCGATGCCCTTGAGGTTGTGCTCCTTCGCCCCGACGACCGTGACCTGCCGCTTCTTGTCCACGGCGCGGCGCACCAACGGCACCTCGATCACGGAACGGCCGGACAGGTAGGCGCCCGTGAGCGACTCCTCGCACGTCAGCAGGTCGGCATACGGGCCGCTGTGCACGACCTGACCGCCGTGCTCGCCCGCGAGTGGGCCGATGTCGACGACCCAGTCCGACGCGCGGATGGTGTCCTCGTCGTGCTCGACCACGATCAACGTGTTGCCGAGGTCGCGGAGTCGCGTGAGCGTCTCGATCAGGCGCCTGTTGTCGCGCTGGTGCAGACCGATCGACGGTTCGTCGAGGACGTACAGAACTCCCACGAGCCCGGACCCGATCTGGGTCGCGAGTCGGATGCGCTGCGCCTCGCCGCCCGAGAGGGTGCCCGCGGCCCGCGACAGCGACAGGTACTCGAGCCCGACGTCGAGCAGGAAGCCGAGACGAGCCTGCACCTCCTTGAGGACCTGCCCGGCAATCGCCTCCTCGCGTTTGCCCAGGGTGAGGGAGTCGAGGAACCGAGCGCACTCGGCGATCGACAACTCCGCGACGTCCGCGATCGACTTCTCCCCGTACTCCCCTGCCTCGATCGTCACCGACAGGATCTCGGGCCGAAGGCGTGCCCCCTGACAGGCCGGGCACGGCACGTCCCGCATGTACCCGTCGTACCGCTCCTTCATCTGCTCGGACTCGGTCTGCTCGAGCCTGCGATGCAGGAACGGCATGACTCCTTCGAACTCCGCGTAGTAGGAGCGGGTTCGCCCGTAGCGGTTCTTGTACTTGACGTGGACCTGGTGCTCACTGCCCTCGAGGACGGCACGGCGCGCCTTCGCGGGCAACTCCCGCCACGGTGCGTCGACGTCGAATCCCATCGCGTCCGCAAGTCCCGACAGCAGGCGACCGAAGTACTCGGAGGTCTGCCCCATCGACCACGGCGCGATCGCGCCGTCCGCGAGGCTCAGCTCCGGGTCCGGCACCACCAGGTCGGGGTCGACCTCCTTGCGCATCCCGAGGCCGGTGCACTCCGGGCACGCACCGTACGGCGAGTTGAACGAGAAGGAGCGCGGCTCCAGGTCGTCGATCGCGAGCGGATGCCCGTTCGGGCAGGCCAGGTTCTCCGAGAAACGCCGTTCCCGGTCGGGTGCGTCGTCGTCGCGGTCGACGAAGTCGAGGACGACGATGCCGTCGGCGAGTCGTAGCGCGGTCTCCACCGAATCGGTCAGGCGTTGCTTCGAACTCGCCTTCACCGTCAGACGGTCGACCACGACCTCGATGTCGTGCTTCTCCTGCTTCTTCAGCTTCGGCGGATCGGTGAGCTGGTGCACCACCCCGTCGATGCGGACGCGGGCGTACCCCTGGGTGTTGAGCTGCTCGAACAGGTCGACGAACTCACCCTTGCGGGTACGGACCACCGGCGCCAGAACCTGGAACCGGGTTCCCTCCTCCATCGCGAGGACCTGGTCGACGATCTGCTGGGGAGATTGCTTCGCGATCCGCTCCCCGCAGGTCGGACAGTGCGGTGTGCCGGCGCGAGCGTAGAGAAGGCGCAGATAGTCGTACACCTCGGTGATGGTGCCGACGGTGGATCGAGGATTGCGGTTCGTCGACTTCTGGTCGATCGACACGGCGGGAGACAGGCCCTCGATGAAGTCGACATCGGGCTTGTCCATCTGGCCCAGGAACTGCCGCGCGTAGGCGGACAGGGACTCGACGTACCGGCGCTGCCCCTCCGCGAAGATGGTGTCGAAGGCGAGCGACGACTTGCCCGAGCCCGACAATCCGGTGAAAACGATCAGGCTGTCCCGGGGCAGGTCGATGTCGATTCCCCGAAGGTTGTGCTCACGCGCCCCTTGCACGATCAGGCGGTCCGCCACACGCTGTCCTTTCTCGCGCCACACCGCCGGTCCCGTGTTCGCCGGTTCGGAGTTCTCGGCCGCCATCCATCGTAGGCCGAGGGTCCGACACGTTTTCGCCACGAGAGCGCCGTCGACCCGTCACGGTGCCCGCCGCGACGGTAGCCTCCCCTCATGGAGCGGCAGCAGATGCGAATCGACGACCACTACACCGGTGTACTCACCCAGGGCGGCGATCCGCAGCGACGGACCATCGCGGACGCGACGATCACGAAGATCTCGGTCGGCCCGATGGACAACAACGCCTACCTCGTCGTCGACGCGGGCACGGGGGAATCGTTGCTGATCGACGCGGCGAACGAGGCGGACCGTCTGCGCGGACTGATCGAGACCGCGGCCCCACATCTCGGGTCCATCGTCACGACGCACCAGCACGCCGATCACTGGCTCGCGCTGGCGGAGATCGCCGCCGCGACCGGCGCACCCACCATCGCGCATCCGCTCGACGCGCCCGCCCTTCCCGTTGTTCCCAAGCTCACCGTCACCGATGGTGACCTGGTCGAGGTGGGCAGACTCGCACTCGAGGTCATTCACCTCTCCGGTCACACCGAGGGCTCGATCGCGCTCGCCCTCACCGACCCCGCCACCGGTCAGGTTCACCTGTTCACCGGGGACTCCCTGTTCCCCGGCGGCGTCGGCAAGACTGCCGACCCACAGATGTTCGACTCGCTCTACCGCGATGTGACCACGAAATTGTTCGAACGATTCCCGGACGACACCGTCGTCTATCCCGGACACGGCCGGGACACCACACTCGGCGACGAACGCCCGTTCCTCGCCGAGTGGCAGGAGCGCGGCTGGTGACCTGACCAGGCCACGCGCCGCGTGGCAGAGGAGAGGGGCGTGCGATGACCGACCCGATCACGGAGTTGGACGAGCGTTACAGCGAACCGGGTGCATTCCCGGTCAGCTGGGAGTGGGCCCGCGACCTGGTCCGGGACGCCGAGATCTACTGGCTCAGCACTGTGCGACCCGACGGCCGTCCCCACGTCACTCCCCTCATCGGCGTCTGGGTCGACGACGCCTGGCACTTCTGCACGGGAGCGGGCGAGCGGAAGGCCGCGAATCTGGACGGGAATCCGGCCGTCGCCGTGACCACCGGCGCAAACGTGTACGCGCAGGGATTCGACATGGTCCTCGAAGGCACCGCGGCGGTCGTGTCCGACAACGACCTGTTGCATCGTCTCGCGGACGCCTACGTCGCGAAGTACGGGAGGCAGTGGCGCTTCGAGGTGACCGCCGGGGGGTTCAAGGGTGGCGGCGGGCTCGCTCGGGTGTATCGGGTGGCCCCGGTGACCGGGTTCGGGTTCGGGAAGGGTCCGTTCAGCCAGACCCGATGGCGTTTCTCATCTCCGGGATCAGGCGCTTCCGCACCGGCCGACGGCGGCGACTAGACTCGCTGGGCACTTTTCGCCCTGACGATTTTCGCCGAGGAGTATCACTTGCCCGACGAGGCAGCCACCGGCCCCGACAGCACGACCGCCGATGAGCGGGAGCACGAGCAGCAGTACGTGACGCTGCTGTACGACCGTCTCGACGGGCTTCGCCGGTACGCGCAGTCCCGGCTGGCCGCAGTGCTCCTGAACACCGGGGGAACCCCGCAGGCGCGCAGCGAGCGTGAGTCGTTCACGCAGATGTACACCGAGGACATCGCCAAGTACGACGCCGCGGAGAACGGGCTGTGCTTCGGCCGGATCGACCTCGACCCCGACGCGCTCGGGCCGGGCGCGGCGGAAGGCGACGCCCGCCGCTACGTCGGCCGGGTCGGCATCCTCGATGAGGACCACGACTACGAGCCGCTCCTGTTGGACTGGCGCGCGCCGCTCGCGCGCCCGTTCTACCTGGCGACCACGGCGTCTCCCGAGGGGGTGACGCGGCGCAGGCACATCCGGACGCGGAGCCGCAAGGTGACCGGCATAGGTGACGAGTACCTCGACCTCGAGGCCGCACAACGCGCCGGTGTCGCGGGGGACGCGAGCGGCGTCGCGGGTGAGAGCGCCCTGCTCACCGCACTGAACGCGGCCCGAACCGGACACATGGCCGACATCGTCGAGACCATCCAGTCGGAGCAGGACGCGATCATCCGGTCGAACCACAAGTCCGTGATGGTGGTTCAGGGCGGTCCGGGAACGGGGAAGACCGCCGTCGCCCTGCACCGCGCCGCGTACCTGCTGTACACGTACCGGCAGCAACTGGCGAAGTCGGGCGTCCTGATCGTCGGGCCGAACGCCACGTTCCTCGACTACATCGGCCAGGTGCTGCCGTCATTGGGCGAAACGGGCGTCCTGCTGTCCACGGTCGGCGACATGTACCCGGGTGTAACTGCCACGCAACAGGATTCGCTGGAAACCGGCGAGATCAAGGGGTCACTCGACATGGTCGAGGTCCTCAAGACGGCGGTACGGGACAGACAGTCGGTTCCGACGAAGCCGGTGACAGTCCCCTTCGACACCTACACCGTCACACTCGACCGACGGATCGTCACGCGGGCCAGGGGTCGGGCCCGCTCGTCGCGCCGCCCGCACAACCTCGCGCGTCCGCTGTTCGTGTCCGCGGCGGTGGAGGCATTGGCCGACCAGTTCGCCGCGAACCTCGGCGCCAACGTGCTCGGCGGCTCGAACCTGCTCAGTCGGGACGACGTCGCGGACATTCGCGACGAGATGCGCCAGGATGCCACCCTGATGTCCGCGATCAACGAGCACTGGCCGCGGCTGACCCCGCAGCAGGTGCTCACCGACCTGCTGCAGTCGCCCGAACGGCTCGAGGCGGCGGCACCCCGGCTCACACCCGGACAGCGAAAGCTTCTGTACCGGGACCGTCACACCGGATTCAGCGCGGCGGACGCGCCCCTGCTCGACGAACTGGCCGAGCTTCTCGGAGTGGACGATGCCGCGGAACGCGATCGAGCGGACCGGGAGTGGCGGGCGCAGATCGAGGACGCGCAGGGCGCACTGGACATCCTCACCGGATCCGCGCCGCAGGATCTCGAGGACGAGCTCGACCCCGAGATCCTCATGGCCTACGACCTCGTCGACGCGAGCCAGCTGGCGCGGCGGCACGAGATGCGTCAGCAGCTGACCGCGGCCGAGCGAGCTGCCGCCGACCGGACGTGGACATTCGGGCACGTGATCGTCGACGAGGCGCAGGAACTCTCGGAGATGGCGTGGCGAATGCTGATGCGGCGCATTCCCAATCGGTGGATGACCCTGGTGGGAGACACCGCACAGACGGGCGACCCGGCAGGAAGCTCGTCCTGGAAGTCGGTACTCGAACCGTATGTCGCGAACCGCTGGAAGCTGACGGAACTGACGGTGAACTACCGCACGCCGTCGGAGATCATGGCAGTGGCGCAGGACGTCCTCGCGGCGATCGATCCGAACCAGTCGGTTCCGCGATCGGTGCGCGACTCCGGAACGATGCCGTGGGCGCGCCGCGTCGCGCCTGCCGATGTGGCTGCGCAAGTGCGCAAGTGTGTGGCTGCCGAGAGCGGACCCGGCCTGGTCGCGGTGATCACGAGCGAGGACTCCGTCGCCGACTACCGGGATCTGCACGGCGAGTCGGTGAGCGTGTTGTCGGTTCGTGAGGCGAAGGGTCTGGAGTTCGATTCGGTGCTCGTCGTCGAACCCGCCGAGATCGTCGGCGACTCACCTCGAGGGTTGAACGACCTCTACGTGGCACTGACCCGCGCGACGCAACGCCTCGGCGTCGTCCACTGCGAACCGCTGCCGGACGTCCTCTCGAAGTTGACCGACGGGGGGTAGAGCGCGAGTCTGCCGGTGTCGACACGCGAATGTCGACACCGGCAGAGGTTCAGCGCACCGTGTGGACGATCAGGACGTCGCAGGTGGACTTGCGTGCGGCGTCGGACGGAACCGAACCGAGGAGCCGCCCGGTGAGGGTGTTCAGACCCCGGTTGCCGATGACGAGCAGATCGGCTTCGACCTCGTCGACCAGTGTCAGCAGCGAATCCACCGGCGCGCCGACGATGGCACGCTCGACGACGTTCACCGAGCCGACCGCGTGTGCCCGCTCCCGCGCGGTCCGCAGAATCTCGTCCGTGGGCGCGGATCCGGTGATCTGGTAGGCATCCTCACGCAGGGCGTCCTGCGCGGATTCGATGTCCTTGGGGTCCGCCGGGTAGTAGGCGCACGCGATGACGAGCTTCGCTCCGGCATCGCCGGCCAGTGCCGCAGCCTTGTCCACCGCTTTCAGCGACGAATCCGAGCCATCGGTCCCCACAACGATGGTGCGGTAGGCACTCATTCTTCCTCCGGTTTCTCACACGCCGGTATCGGCGCAACTGTCCTGCCGGGCATGGCACCCAACCCCGTTGGATGCCCGGCCACTCGTGGCAACCCTAGTCGGATACCCGTCCCGTGCGGGGGAATTGCGCGCCAAGCCACAGCGGCTGTGTCTGGCAGGATTGGATCTCATGCGCGTCCGCCGCCCCCGCAGACTCGCCGCCGCAGTCGTGGCGGCGACGGTCGCGGTCGTGGCCGTCGGTGTGGGTACGACGCTGTCGGGTTCGTCCGAGGACACCGGAATCGTCACCCAGGACCTCACGCTGCCGGTCCCGGAGTCTCCCGGAACGGACGCCCGGGTGCAGATCGACGCCCGCCTCCACCTGCCGCAGCGGACGCCCGCACCGGCCGTCCTGCTCGCGCACGGTTTCGGCGGTTCCAAGGACACCCTCGAGGCGCAGGCGAACACTCTCGCTGCCGACGGATTCGTCGTCCTCGCGTACAGCGCGCGGGGGTTCGGATCCAGCACGGGCACCATCTCACTGAACGATCCCGACCGCGAGATCGCCGACGCCCGTGCGCTTGTCGACTGGCTGGCCGACCGTCCCGAGGTGACGCTGGATGCGGAGGGTGATCCCCGGGTCGGCGTCACGGGTGCGTCGTACGGCGGTGCGTTGTCGTTGATGCTCGCCGGGACCGATCCCCGGGTGGACGCGGTTGCTGCCGCGATCACCTGGAACGACCTGGGCCAGGCGCTGTTTCCCAACTACGGTGCCGCGCCGCCCGCACCCACACCCGCGGCCGCGGGGTACTCGGGTCCCGGCGTCCTCAAACGCGGGTGGGCGGGAATCTTCTTCGGCGCCGGGGTGTCGGGCGCCGACACTGCGGGTACCGATTCCGGACCGTGCGGCCGGTTCGATCCGGCGATCTGCCTCGCCTACGCTCCCGCCGCCGAAACGGGAACGCCCACACCGGAATTGCTGGACCTGCTCCGGTCACACTCCCCCGTGTCGGTCGCGGATCGAATCACCGCGCCGACCCTCTTGTTGCAGGGCGAGCAGGACACCCTCTTCGGCCTGGACCAGGCTGACGCGACGGCCCGCCAGATCGCCGCGGCAGGCACCCCGGTTCGGATGCGCTGGTTCCCCGCCGGCCACGACTCCGGCGGCGATTCGGACGGCAGCAGGTCCGCCGCCGCACGGTTCCTCACCGAGCAATTGCACTCGGAGCAGCTGCCCTCCGCCGCCGGCGGCCCCGACCAGAGCACGCCGTTCGTCTTCACCGTTCCCGGTGCGACCGGAAGTGACAACCCGTCCTATCGGCGCAGAACCGCCCCGGACTATCCCGGCCTGACACCGACCTCCGGGGCCACACCGCAGGAACGATTGACCCTGTCGGGCCCCCCGCAAACCGTGGATCGACCCCCCGGAGCGACACCCGCGGCGATCTCGTCCGTCCCGGGACTGGGTGCCGCGGCGAACCTCATCGGAGCCGCGGGTGTGGCGACCGACCTCGTCTCGGATCCCCCGGGGCAAACCGCCCGGTTCGCCACCGAGCCGCTACGCGACGCACTCACCATCACGGGCACGTCCACGGTCTCCCTCACCGTCACGACGACGGCCGCCACGGGCGACGCCGTGCTGTACGCCAAGCTCTACGACGTCACACCCCAGGGACGCCACCTCCTTCCCGGAGGCGCGGTGTCCGCAGTCAGGCTTGCGGATACCCTTCCTGGACAATCGATTCCGCTGACCGTCAGCCTGCCGGCCGTCGCCTACCAGGTCGCCGAGGGCCATCACCTCGAGCTCGCGGTCACCACGACCGATCAGGCGTACGCAACGCCGCTGACGCCCGCCCGCTTCACGATCGCCCTCGCGGACACCACGCTGGCGGTGCCCAGCGTCGACGCCACGTCGTCGACCCGCGCGCTGCCGCTGGCGCCACTCGTGGGCATCGGCGCGCTCGCGGTCGCCGTGGCGGCGCTGATCGGGATCGGTGTGCTGCGATCCCGACGCCGCGCCGTCGTCGACGCCGACCCGAACCTCGTCGACACCCCCCTCGTGGTGACCGGCCTCCGCAAGTCCTACGACAACGGGTTCCGCGCGGTCGACGGCGTCGACTTCACGGTGCGCCGCGGTGAGGTGATGGGACTCCTCGGCCCCAACGGGGCGGGAAAGACCACAACGCTGCGGATGCTGATGGGCCTGATCACCCCGACCGACGGCGAAATTCGGGTGTTCGGACACCGCGTGACGCCGGGCGCGCCGGTCCTGTCCCGGCTCGGATCGTTCGTCGAGGGGTCCGGCCTGCTCCCGCACCTGAGCGGACTCGACAATCTGCGCCTGTACTGGCAGTCCACGGGCAGGCCCACGGCCGAGTCCCGGATGGACGACGCTCTCGCCATCGCCGACCTCGGCGACGCGGTACACCGCAAGGTCCGGTCGTACAGCCAGGGCATGCGCCAGCGTCTCGCGCTCGCCCAGGCAATGCTGGGGCTCCCGGACCTGCTGGTGCTCGACGAGCCGACGAACGGCCTCGACCCGCCTCAGATCGCCACGATGCGCAAGGTACTGGTGGACTACGCCCGCGACGGACGGACCGTCCTCGTGTCGAGCCATCTCCTCGCCGAGGTCGAACAGACCTGCACGGCGGTCGTGGTGATGAATCACGGACGGGTGATCGCATCGGGAACCGTCGAGGAGTTCACGTCCGCTCAGGGCACGACCGACGTCCGCGTCGACGATGCCGCCGCCGCGGAGACGGCCCTCAACGACGCCGCCGGGATGGCCGTGCACCGCCTGGATGACGAACACATCCGCGTGGATCTCGGCGACACCGACCCCGCGGAGATGGTGCGCGTCCTCGTCGAGGCGGGTGTCGCCGTTCGGCAGGTCGCCCGGACGACCCGGCTCGAAGAGGTGTTCCTGCGACTGGTCCACACCGCCGATCATCGGGAATCGGCGACCGATCGGGAAGGAGAAGTGCCGTGACGGGCGAGTCGACGATTCCCGCGGACGGCCGGGCCGCCGGATACCGCGCGCGCCGGACCCTGCCACTGCGAACCGAACTGGTTCGGCAGTGCAAGCGGCGCCGGACGCAGGTCGCGCTGGCGTTCGTGACGGCGTTGCCGCTGATCCTCGTCGCGGCGTTCGCGATCGGCGGCGGTGGTGCGGAATCCGGTACCGCCGACCTGATCGAACTCGCGACGCGGGGCGGGGTGAACTTCACGGTCTTCACCCTGCTGATGTCCGTCGGGTTCCTCCTGATCGTGGTGGTCGCCCTCTTCTTCGGCGACTCCGTCGCCAGCGAGGCATCCTGGTCCTCGCTCCGATATCTGCTCGCGATTCCGGTGCCCCGCACTCGGCTGCTGCAGCAGAAGGCGATCGTGTCGGCAATGCTGTCGGTGGCCGCGCTCGTGCTGCTGGTGACCGTCGCGTTGGCGGTGGGCACGGTGGCCTACGGCGCCGAACCCCTCGTGACACCGTTCGGCGATTCGCTCGGCTACGGCGACGCGATCGGCAGACTCGCGCTGGCGCTCACCTACATCGCCGTGAACCTGATCTGGGTGGCGGGCCTGGCGCTGCTGCTGTCGGTGCTCACCGACGCCCCACTCGGCGCCGTCGGCGGCACGGTGATGGCGTCGATCCTCGTGCAGATCCTCGACCAGATCACCGCGCTCGACCACTGGCGCGACTACCTCCCCGGGCACTTCTCGTTCGCGTGGACACGCTTCCTCGCTCCGACGATCGACTGGCACGACACGGTGATCGGCTCGTTCTCCGCGCTCGCCTACGGAACGGCGTTCGCGGTCGCGGCGTGGATCGTGTTCGCCCGCAAGGACGTCACCAGCTGACCCGGGCCGGACAGCCCGTCACTACTTGAGCCCGGCCGCGTCCATCCCACGCAGTTCCTTCTTCAGGTCGGCGATCTCGTCGCGGAGTCGTCCGGCCAGCTCGAACTGGAGGTCACGGGCCGCGTTCATCATCTGGTCGGTGAGCTCCTTCACCAGGTCCGCGAGCTCGGCCCGCGGCATCGACTTCACGTCGCGCCCCTCGTACACGCCTGCACTGACGGCACGACCCGCCTCACCCTGCGCGCGACGACCGCGGCTGGCGTTGCGGCCGGAACCGCCGATCTCGACGTCGGTGTCGTCGGCCTCCTCGTAGACCTGGTCGAGGATGTCGGCGATCTTCTTGCGCAGCGGCTGCGGATCGACGCCCATCTCGGCGTTGTACGCAATCTGCTTCTCGCGGCGACGCTCCGTTTCCTCGATCGCACGGGCCATCGAGTCGGTGATCTTGTCGGCGTACATGTGCACCTGGCCGGACACGTTGCGGGCGGCACGACCGATCGTCTGGATCAGGCTGGTCGTACTGCGCAGGAATCCTTCCTTGTCGGCATCGAGGATCGCGACGAGGGAGACCTCAGGAAGGTCGAGGCCCTCGCGAAGCAGGTTGATGCCGACCAGGACGTCGTACTCGCCGAGCCGCAGCTGACGCAGCAACTCGACGCGACGCAGGGTGTCGATGTCCGAGTGCAGGTACCGCACACGGATGCCGAGTTCGAGGAGGTAGTCCGTGAGGTCCTCGGACATCTTCTTGGTCAGTGTGGTGACCAGGACACGTTCGTCGCGTTGGGTGCGCTCCCGGATCTCGTGGACCAGGTCGTCGATCTGCCCCTTCGTCGGCTTCACCACGACCTCGGGGTCGACGAGCCCGGTCGGGCGAATCACCTGTTCGACGAACTCACCGCCCGCCCGGCCCAGCTCGTACGGGCCGGGTGTCGCGGACAGGTACACCGTCTGCCCGATCCGATTCGCGAACTCCTCCCAGGTGAGCGGCCGGTTGTCGGTGGCCGAGGGGAGACGGAAGCCGTACTCCACGAGATTGCGCTTGCGGGACATGTCGCCCTCGTACATCGCGCCGATCTGCGGCACGGTCACGTGCGACTCGTCGATGACGAGCAGGAAGTCCTCGGGGAAGTAGTCGATCAGGGTCGCGGGCGCCGAACCCGCGGGACGGCCGTCGATGTGCCGCGAATAGTTCTCGATTCCCGAGCAGAAGCCGACCTGCTTGATCATCTCGAGGTCGTAATTGGTGCGCATCCGCAGCCGCTGCGCCTCCAGCAGCTTGCCCCGATTCTCCAGGTCGGTGAGGCGCTCCTCGAGCTCCGCCTCGATGTCGCGCACCGCGCGCTCCATCCGTTCCGGCCCCGCGACGTAGTGGGTGGCCGGGAAGATGCGCAGCGAGTCGACCTGCCGGACGACGTCACCGGTCAACGGGTGCAGGTAGTACAGGGCCTCGATCTCGTCGCCGAAGAACTCGATCCGCACGGCGAGTTCCTCGTACGACGGAATGATCTCCACGGTGTCCCCGCGAACCCGGAACGAGCCCCGCGTGAACGCGACGTCGTTGCGGTTGTACTGCACGTCGACGAGCAGGCGCAGGAGTGCGTCCCTCGGAACCTCGACACCGACCTCGAGCTCGATCGACCGGTCCAGGTAGGACTGCGGCGTGCCGAGACCGTAGATGCACGACACCGACGCGACCACGACCACGTCGCGCCGCGACAGCAGACTCGACGTCGCCGAGTGCCGCAGGCGCTCGACGTCGTCGTTGATCGACGAGTCCTTCTCGATGTAGGTGTCCGTCTGCGCGATGTACGCCTCGGGTTGGTAGTAGTCGTAGTACGAGACGAAGTACTCGACCGCGTTGTTGGGGAGCATCTCGCGCAGTTCGTTGGCCAGCTGCGCGGCGAGGGTCTTGTTCGGCGCCATCACGAGCGTCGGACGCTGCACCTGCTCGATCAACCACGCCGTCGTCGCGGACTTGCCGGTGCCCGTCGCACCAAGGAGCACGATGTCCTTGTCACCGTCGTTCAGCCGTCTCGTGAGCTCGGCGATCGCCTGCGGCTGATCGCCTGCAGGCTGATGCTCGCTGACGACCTCGAACCGACCGTCGGACCGTTCGACGTCGCCGACCGGCCGAAACTCGGAGTGCGCCACCACTGGATGCTCGGATGCAAACGCCATGCGCTCCAGGGTAGGCGCAGGGACCGACAAGGTCCGGTGATGCGAGGTGTCGCACATCGGCCTGAGCGGTAGGTTCCCAGCCATGCACGTTCATCCGCCGAAGAAGGAGGCCTTCGACCTGTCGGACCTCACCAACACCGATCCGAAGGGTTTCGTGCGGCCCGTCGAGCACTACCGGCGTGAACCGTGGGGGCTCTACATGGCCCGGCACTCCGACCATCCGCACTTCCACTACCTGGAATCGTGGCTGTTGCCCGATCTCGGGTTGCGCGCGTCGATCTTCCATTACCACCCGTATCACGCCCGCGACCAGGACCGATACGTCGACATCGGAGAGTTCGTCCCGGGCGAACCGGTGTGGCGGTCCGTGGACCACTACCTCGACCTGGTGGTCCGCACCGGGCGCGACACCGAACTGCTCGACGTCGACGAACTCCTCGCCGCCCACACCGCCGGGCATCTCGATGCGGCGACCGCCGAGAGGGCGATCGCGACGGCGACACGGGCCGTCGACGGGATCGCGACCCACGGCCACGACCTCGACGCCTGGCTGGCGTCGGAGGGAATGCCGGTCAACTGGCGGTGACGGCGCCCTCCCCCAGCGCCGGCGTCACCGCGCGTCGGGGGTCCAGCCGGTCCGGTCGATCCACTGCTCGACCCTCGTGTAGGCGCCGTCGAACCACGGCGTCTTCGCCTCCAGGTAGCGCTCGGTCGCGACCGCGACGTCCGATTCGCCTGCCGCGCTCTGCGCAGCGCTGCGCTTGATCGCCAGATAGTCGGCCTGCTCGGTCTCGTTCGCACGGAGCCAGTCACGGAAGGCCAATGCAAACCGTTGCCCCGGCCACCCGTCGACCCGAATGTGTACATTGGCGGGTCGGCCGGGATCCGCAGACCCGTGGAAACGCTTGTCCCACAACGACGGGTCGGCCTCGCCTCCGATTCCGTACGCGGGCTTCGGGTCGTCGGCCGTCACGGCGTCTACACGCGGGAAGCCGGCCTCTGCCAGACGATCCGCAAGAGCGTCCGCGACATCGAGGCTGGTGACGGTGATCTGGAGGTCGATCACGTCCTTCGCATCGAGACCGGGCACTGCCGTGGAACCGACGTGGTCGACGCGCAGCGCGTCTCCTGCGCACACGAACCTGAGTCGATCGGCGAGCCGCCGCCCCTGCTCCGCCCAGGCCGGGTCGGCCTCGACCAGGACCGGCAGTGCGCGCACCACAACCGAATTCGCGATGTTGTCCGCGTAGGACTGCAACCGATCCCACAGCGCCGTCACGACCGAGTCGAGTTCGCCCTGCGGCCCACTGTTGTCGAGCCACACATCGGCAGCGGCGCGGCGTTGTTCGTCGGTGGCCTGGGACGCGATCCGGGCACGCGCATCGTCCTCGGGCATGCCCCGCAACTCGACCAGTCGGCGAACCCGTTCGGCCTCGTCGACGTACACGATGACGACCAGATTGAACATCGCACCCATCCGCCCCTCGACCAGGAGCGGGATGTCCTGCAGGACCACGGAATCCGTAGGCGCGGCATCCACCAGAGCGGCCGTTCGCGCCCCGATCAGGGGATGTAGGATTCCGTTGAGTCGACCGCGGGCCGCGTCGTCGCCGAACGCCTTGGCAGCCAGGGCGGCTCGGTCGAGTTTCCCGTCGGGCAGCAGGATCTCCGGACCGAACTCGTCAGCGAGCGCGGCGAGTCCGGGGGTGCCCGGTTCCACGACCTCACGCGCAATCAGGTCCGCGTCGACGACGACGGCCCCGAGATCGCCGAGGATCCGTGACACGGTGGACTTTCCAGCTCCAATGCCTCCAGTGAGGCCGATTCGCAACACGCCCCACAGTCTGTCATCAAACACGCCCGCTGCACATCCGCCCCAAATCACCAGGTATCACACGTTCGTCGGCTATCTTCGAGCAGACGTGCCAGGCCACCCACTTCGAGATGAAGGAACACCATGAGCACCACTTCTCCCCAGCCTGGTCGGCACCGTCTTGGCATGGTCGACGGGGTGCATTGCATCCTGATCCCCGAGGTGGCGCTCGCCCTGCAGGAACACCGTCGTAACTGGTTCACTCAGATGCTCAGTCCGGCGCGGCACAGCTTCGCGTCGATGCGCAAGCGCACTGCTGAGATGCACAGCTCGTGGGCCGCCGGTGCGGCCACCGCGAACTGACACCCCGGCCACACCGACTCCACACGACAGCGACCCCACCCGGAGATCCGGGTGGGGTCGCTGTCGTCGGCGCCCCTGCGGGATGCGGCACCGGCTCTCCGGTTCTACCGTGAACACATGACTGTCACAGCCGATGACCTGCGCACACTGCTGTCCAGCACCGAACCCGGCGCCACATTGGTGCTGGAGGAAGGCAAGACCAAGATCTATTCGCGGGACCAGGCCGCGAAGCTCTCGTCCTGGGTGGTCACCACGCTCGACGACCTGCGCCACGATCTCCCGGACGCCGACAATCCCACCGCCCACGACCTGGACGAACGTGCCGCGATGCTCGACTCCACGATCGCGAGCCAGGGCGGTTGAGATCCTCGGTCACCATGTTCCCCGACCACGCCGAAGGCCCCGGTCCTGCATGTGCAGGACCGGGGCCTTCGTAGTTCACACCCGATTACGGGTGATCATGTCAGGCGTTGCCGGACAGCTTCTCGCGGAGCGCGGCGAGCTGGGCGTCGCTTGCCAGCGAGCCGCCGGCCTCGGCGGCCGCAGCAGGCTGACCCTCAGCAGCACCGGACTCGGAGGAGTAGTTGGTGCCCGACGCACCGGCCGCAGCCTCGGCAGCCTCGTCGGCAGCCATCTTCTCCATCTGAGCGGTGTGCATCTTGTGGCGACGCTCGGCCTCGGCGTACCGGGACTCCCACTCTTCACGCTGCTTGTCGAAGCCCTCGAGCCATTCGTTGGTCTCGGGATCGAAGCCCTCGGGGAAGATGTAGTTGCCCTGGTCGTCGTAGCTGTCGGCCATGCCGTACTTCGACGGATCGAACTCGGCGTTGTAGTCCTCGTTCGCCTGCTTGAGCGACAGCGAGATCCGGCGACGCTCCAGGTCGATGTCGATGACCTTGACCATCGCGTCGTCGCCGACGGCAACAACCTGGTCCGGGACCTCGACGTGGCGCTCGGCCAGCTCGGAGATGTGAACCAGGCCCTCGATGCCCTCCTCGACACGCACGAACGCGCCGAACGGAACGAGCTTGGTGACCTTGCCCGGAACGATCTGACCGATCGCGTGGGTGCGGGCGAACTGACGCCACGGGTCCTCCTGCGTCGCCTTCAGCGACAGGGAGACACGCTCGCGGTCCAGGTCGACGTCGAGAACCTCGACGGTGACCTCGTTGCCGACCTCGACAACCTCGGACGGGTGGTCGATGTGCTTCCAGGACAGCTCGGAGACGTGCACCAGGCCGTCGACACCGCCGAGATCGACGAACGCGCCGAAGTTGACGATGGAGGACACGACGCCCTTGCGGACCTGGCCCTTCTGGAGCTGGTGCAGGAACTCGCTGCGGACCTCGGACTGGGTCTGCTCGAGCCATGCACGACGCGACAGGACCACGTTGTTGCGGTTCTTGTCGAGCTCGATGATCTTGGCCTCGATCTCCTTGCCGACGTACGGCTGGAGGTCGCGGACGCGACGCATCTCGACGAGCGATGCGGGAAGGAAGCCGCGCAGGCCGATGTCGAGGATCAGGCCGCCCTTGACGACCTCGATGACGGTGCCCTTGACGGCCTCGTCCTTCTCCTTGAGCTCCTCGATGGTGCCCCAGGCACGCTCGTACTGAGCGCGCTTCTTCGACAGGATCAGGCGACCTTCCTTGTCCTCCTTGGTGAGGACCAGGGCTTCGACCTCATCGCCCACGGAGACGACCTCGTTGGGGTCGACGTCGTGCTTGATGGAGAGCTCGCGGGAAGGAATGACGCCTTCGGTCTTGTAACCGATGTCGAGCAGGACCTCGTCGCGATCAACCTTGACGATGGTGCCTTCGACGATGTCGCCATCGTTGAAGTACTTGATCGTGGCGTCGATGGCGGCGAGGAAGTCCTCGGCGGAGCCGATGTCGTTGACGGCTACCTGCGGCGAGGTGACGGTTGTGGAGGGCATTAGGTGAATTGCTCCGGAGGGATTGGTTCGGTTGATGGTGTTCTGTCAGACTCACGACCGCCCACCGCCGACTCCCAGGAGGAGTTGCACGGCGGACACTCGCGAGTGACAGGGTACGCGACCGTAAGGGAGCTGGGCAAACCCGGGTGGCACTCGACGCGGCGACGGCGATACCGTGCTCAACGCCATGACGCAGCATCACGAAGATCCCCAGGACGCACCCGACCGGCACGCCGCCGCCAACGCGACGCTCGGCACCACCGGATTCAGCAGGGCCAGGGTGGACACCGCGCAGAGCGAGCGCGCGAGCCGCGCCTGGTGGGACGCCGACGCGGACGACTATCACCGTACCCACGGCCAGTTCCTCGGGGTGGACTCCGACCACGGCGAGTTCGTCTGGTGCCCGGAGGGGCTGCACGAGGGGGACGTGAAACTGCTCGGCGACGTCTCGGGACTCGACGTCCTGGAGATCGGATGCGGATCGGCTCCGTGCGCCCGGTGGCTCGCAGGCCAGGGTGCGCGTCCCGTCGGCCTCGACATCTCCCGGGGCATGCTCGACCGCGGCCTGGCCGCGATGGAGCGCGGCGGACCCCGCGTTCCGCTCGTCCAGGCCGGCGCGGAGTCGCTGCCGTTCGCCGACGCGAGCTTCGACGTCGCGTGTTCGGCGTTCGGCGCGGTGCCCTTCGTCGCGGACTCCGCACTGGTGATGCGGGAGGTCGCGCGCGTACTGCGTCCGGGCGGCCGGTGGGTGTTCGCGGTGAACCACCCGATGCGGTGGATCTTCCCCGACGACCCGGGTCCGGCCGGGCTGACGGCCACCATCCCCTACTTCGATCGCACCCCGTACGTCGAGGTCGACGAATCCGGCACTCCCACCTACGTCGAACACCACCGCACGATCGGCGACCGGGTCCGCGAGATCGTTGCGGCGGGTCTCGAACTGCGTGACGTGGTCGAACCCGACTGGCCCGAGTGGCTGGACCGGGAGTGGGGCCAGTGGAGTCCGCTTCGCGGGCAACTGTTCCCCGGTACCGCGATCTTCGTCTGCCACAAGCCGGCCTGACCCCGACCCTTCACTCGCGTCGCCGGGGGGACCTCCCCGCTTCGTCGAGTGCGCGGCGCAACGCGTACTCGAGTTGTGCGTTGACGCTGCGCAGGTCGTCGGCCGCCCACTTCGCGATCGCGTCGTAGACGGCCGGGTCCAGCCGCAGCAGGACCTTCTTCCGTTCCGTGCGCCGACCCGGTTCGGTCATGTCAGGCGTACAGGGTGCCGGCGTTGACCACCGGCTGGGTGGCCTTGTCCCCGCACAGGACGACGAGGAGGTTCGACACCATCGCCGCGCGGCGCTCGTCGTCGAGGTCGACCACCGACTGCTCCGCGAGCTGGTCGAGCGCCATACCGACCATCCCGACAGCGCCTTCGACGATCATCGCCCGCGCAGCGACGACCTGCGCCGCCTGCTGCCGGACCAGCATTGCCTGCGCGATCTCCGGCGCATAGGCGAGGTGAGTGATGCGGGCCTCGACGATCTCGATGCCCGCCAGCTCGGTGCGCTCACCCAGTTCGCTCGTCAGTTCCGCGGCGACCTGCGCGCCGTCGCGCAGGCTCGTGGTGTCCGCCGCGTCGGAGTCGACGGGCACGATGGTGGTGTCGTACGGGTGGGTGGTCGCGAGGTGCCGCACCGCGGTCTCCGACTGGATGGCGACGTACTCCTCGTAGTCGTCGACCGCGAAGATGGCCTTGCCGCTGTCGACCACCTTGTAGACGACGACGGCGGCGATCTCGACGGGATTGCCCACGGCGTCGTTGACCTTGAGCTTCGAGGTCTCGAAGTTCCGCACCCGCAGCGTGACGCGACGCTTGACCGTCAGCGGCACCACCCACTTGAACCCGTCGTCGGCGACGGTTCCGAAGTACCGGCCGAAGAACTGGATCACCCGCGCCTCATTGGGGTTGATGACCACGAATCCCGTTGCAAGGCAGAGGATCACCAGGCCCAGGAGCCCCGCAACAACCCAGAAGGCGATGCGCTGCGCCATCGCGATGTCGAGAAACACCCCCGCCAGTGCCAGTCCGGCGGCGACCAACGTCCCGACCGTCACCACCAACAGCATCACGAACCCGTTCAGCCGAAATGCCCTGCGCTCCATTGCACCAACCCTTGCTATCGAAGTGATATCACTAAGGTATCACTGACACTGACCGAATGTGACGTTCGGTCAGACGGGGCAGGGATGGGCGACCGGATCGGGCCGGTCAGAGGAGCTTCGAGAGGAAGGCCTTGGTGCGCTCGTGCTGCGGGTTGGCGAGCAGAGCGCGGGGCTCCCCCGACTCCACGACGACACCGCCGTCCATGAACACCAGCTGGTCGGCGACCTCGCGGGCGAAGCCCATCTCGTGGGTCACGACGACCATCGTCATGCCCTCCTTGGCGAGGTTCTGCATGACGGTGAGCACCTCACCGACGAGCTCCGGATCGAGCGCGGACGTCGGTTCGTCGAACAGCATCAACTTCGGGTCCATCGCGAGGGCCCGGGCGATGGCGACGCGCTGCTGCTGGCCGCCCGACAGTTGCGCCGGGTACGCATCGGCCTTCTCGGCGAGCCCGACCTGGTCGAGCAAGTCCATTGCCCGCGTCACCGCGTCCTTGCGCTTCACCTTCTTCACCTGGGTAGGTGCTTCGACGACGTTCTCGAGCGCGGTGCGATGCGGGAACAGGTTGAAGTGCTGGAACACCATGCCGATGTCGCGGCGCTGCTTCGCCGCGGCCCGCGGGTGCAGTTCGTAGAGCTTGCCGTTCTTCTCCTGGTAGCCGACGAGGTCGCCGTCGACGTAAAGCCTGCCCGCGCTGACCTGTTCGAGGTGGTTGATGCACCGCAGGAACGTCGACTTGCCGGACCCCGACGGCCCGACGAGGCAGAGCACCTGCCCGCGGTCGATCTCGAGTGTCACTCCGCGCAGCACCTTGAGCGCGCCGTAGCTCTTGCAGACCCGGTCTGCCTTGACCATCGGAGTCGTCGACGGAGCAGTCATCGGTCATCCTCCCTGTCCGCCGGCAGGACCCGTCGGCGGCTTGTTCTGGGCGTCGGCGAGTGCCTGAAGCTGTCGGGCGGTGAGCACCCGCGACAACCCCTTCGAGTAGTGCCGTTCGAGGTAGTACTGCCCGATCATGAGGATGCTGGTGATAACCAGGTACCAGGTCGCCGCGACGAGGAGCAGCGGGATCGGTTGGAAGTTGGCTCCCGAGATGTCGCGCGCCCGGCCGTACAGCTCGCCGGTGTACGGCACCGCCAGGACGAGTGACGTGGTTTTCAGCATGCTGATCAGCTCGTTGCCGGTCGGCGGAATGATCACGCGCATCGCTTGCGGGAGGACCGTGCGGCGCATCGTCTGCGACCACGACATTCCGAGCGCCGTCGACGCCTCCGTCTGACCCTCGTTGACGGAACCGACACCGGCGCGGACGATTTCGGCCATGTACGCGGCCTCGTTGAGACCCAACCCGATCACCGCGAACAGGAACGGCGCCTGCAGGTCCTGGAGGTCGAACTCCACGAACTGCGGCCCGAAAGGGATGCCGAGGAACACGGTCTGATAGATGGCCGGGAACAGACCCCAGAACACCAACTGCACGTACACAGGCGTGCCGCGGAAGATCCAGAGATACAGCCAGGCGGCCGTTCGCAGCACCGGATTCGGTGACAGTCGCATCACGGCGAGGACGACACCGAGCACCACCGCGATGATCATGGAGAGGACCGTCAGCTCGATGGTCCGTACCGCGCCTTCGGTGATCCGCGCGTCGAAGAGATACTGCCCGTACACGTCCCACGCGAATGCCTCGTTGGTGGCGGCGCCGTATATGAAGAGCGCGGCGAGCACCACGACGACCGTGCCCGCGATCCAGCGACCGGGGTGACGAAGCGGCACCGCCTGGATCGGTTCGGGTTCGCCCGTGTGCTCGGACACCGTTTCCTGCGCCATCGCGTCCACCTTCCGGTCGTGTGGTGTCAGCTCGTCGCGCCGTTGAACTGCGCAGTGGTCACGGTTCCCTCACCGACGCCCCAGTTGTCGGCGATCTGCTGGTACGCGCTGGTGTCGATGAGGTGTTGCAGTGCCGCCATCAATGCCGGGGCCAGCGGTGAGCCCTTCTTCAGCGGCCATCCGTACGGTGCCGAGTCGAAGATGTCGCCCGCGTCCTCGAGCCTGCCGCCGCTGCGCTTGATCGCGTAGGCGGTGACGGGTGAGTCCGCCGACATCGCGTCGATGCGGCCGAGGATCAGCGCGTTGGAGACGTCGTCCTGGCTGTCGTACTTGACCTTGACGATCGGATCCTTGCCCGCCGCGACGCAGGCGTCGCTCTTCGCCGGGACCTCGTCGATGTCCTCGTAGGTGGTCGTCTGCACCCCGACGCGCAGCCCGCAGGCGTTGTTGGGATCCACCGGCTCACCGGTGCGCTGCGCCCACTGCACACCCGCCTGGTAGTAGTCGACGAAGTCCACCGACTGCTGGCGTTCCACGGTGTCCGTGAACGACGACATGCCGAGGTCGAAGGTGCCTGCCTGGACGGCCGGGATGATCTTGTCGAAGTCGGCCTGGTTGAACTCGGCTCGCAACCCGAGCACGGAGGCGACCGCATCCATCAGGTCCACGTCGAAACCGACGATCTCGCCGTTCTCGTCCTTGAACTCGTTGGGCGCGTAGGGCACGTTGACGCCGATCCGGAGCCGCCCCGAATCCGCGACGGCGGGCGGCAGCTTCGCGGCGATCTCCTCGACTCGGTCGACGTGAACGGTGTCGGGCGGAACGAGGCCCTCACTGTTGTGGACACAGGCCGAGGCCGCGAGGGTGACCGCGGCCAGCACACCGAAAAGCCGGACACGCCTGGATGGTCGACGCACCCACCTCGCAACTTCGACCGGCAAGAGTCGCACCCTTCGCAGCGTACTGGCAGCCGAGTCACCGGCGCAGGATTCGCGCCCCCACCGTTTCCGTGAATTCGGCGGTCGACGCCAGCCCGCCGAGATCGGCCGTCGCGACTCCGGCGGCCAAGGTGTCCGCCACGGCGCGTCGAATGCGGTCGGCGGCACGAGTGAGCCCGACCTCGCCGCGACGGTCGGACAGCCAATCGAGCAGCATCGCCGCCGACAGCATCAGTGCCGTCGGGTTGGCTCGATTGCGGCCCGCGATGTCCGGTGCGGCGCCGTGGGCGGCCTGCGCCATCGCCTGGGTCTCCGACGAGTTGAGGGACGGCGCCGTACCGAGCGAACCGGAGAGTTCGCCTGCCAGATCGGACAGGATGTCGCCGAACATGTTCTCGGTGACGACGACGTCGAAGTCGCCGCCGCGGCGCACGAGGTGCGCAGCCATCGCGTCGACGTGTTCGGCGTCGACCCGGATTCTCGGATAGCCGGCGGCGACATCTGTGACGGCGTCGAGGAACAGTCCCGTCGTCAGGGGCAGCACGTTGGTCTTGTGGACGACGGTGACGCGCCCCCGGCGCTGCGTGGCGAGGCGACACGCCGCGTGGGCGATGCGTTCGCAGGCCCGCCGAGTGAACACCGCGACCGCCATCGCGACGTCCGGCGTCGGCATGAACTCGCCGCTGCCGGTGTGCATGTTCCGGTCCGCATAGAAGCCCTCGGTGTTCTCCCGCACGATCACCAGGTCCATGTCGGGGACCGTGGACCGGACACCGGCGTGGGCGCGAGCAGGCCGGATGTTGGCGAACAGGTCGAATCGCTTCCGGATCACACCACCGGGAGTGAGGTCCCCACGGAAGGGTTCGGGGTACGCCGCGCTGTCGTGTGGGCCGAGTACCCAGCCGGCCAGCCCCTCCAGCGCCGTCAGGGTCTCGTCCGGGATCGGCGTGCCGTGACTGTCGATCGCGTCGAATCCGATCGGCAGCAGGACCCAGTCGATCGGCTCGTGTCCGACCGCGGCCACGGCGGTGTCGACGACTCGCCGCGTGGCGGGGACGATTTCGTGGCCGATCCCGTCTCCGACCAGCAGGCCCAGTCGCAGCGGCGTGGGGGCTCGCCCGGAATCGGGGGTCGTTGCGCTCGATGGGGTCACCCGACAATCATTGCTCAGCATGGTGCAGTCCGTTGAACTGCTGCTCGACTCCGCCCTCGACACCGCCGTCCGACGGGAGTGGCGGCGCCTGTCCGACGCCGCACTGCCCAGTCAGGACATCGTCCGCAAGTCGACGAATCGCCCCCACGTGACCCTCGCGGTCGCGCAGCACATCGACCCGGAAACCGAACTGCTGCTGCAACAGCAGTTGTCGCCGCCGGACCTGCGAATCTCACTCGGCGGCCTGGTCGTGTTCGGGGGGCACCGAAAGACCCTGGCGTACCTGGTGATTCCAACCGCCGGGCTGCTGGCGTTGCAGCGCAGCGTTTTTCGGGTGTTACACGGATGCCCGGGAGTTCCCTCCCACATCCATCCGGGCGACTGGACCCCGCACATCACACTCGCGCGGCGCGTGTTCTCCGACGAGATCGGCCCCGCCGTGAACCTGGTCAGCCCCGCGCACACGACGGGGAAGGCCGCGGGTGTGCGCCGCTGGGACGGCGACGCGAGGCGCGAGTGGCTCATCTCCTGACCGCGGCCGCGCGGCGCCCGGTGTGACCACACGAGGACGGTCGGGAAGAATCGGCGTCGACGGCGTGTTGAACGACGCAACAGCAGCCACGAGGTTGCACCGAGCCCGGTACCCGCCGGCGGCGAGAGGATTCGAATGGCCACGCAGACCCTGACCCAGCAGAACTTCGACGAGATCGTGACCGGCAACGACGTCGTACTGGTCGACTTCTGGGCCTCGTGGTGCGGTCCGTGCCGCCAGTTCGCCCCGACCTTCGAATCGTCTTCCGAGTCGCATCCCGACGTGGTGCACGGCAAGGTCGACACCGAGGCCGAGCAGGGCCTCGCGGCGGCCGCGAACATCCGGTCGATCCCGACGATCATGGCGTTCCGCGAGGGCATCCTCGTGTTCTCCCAGCCGGGTGCCCTGCCCGCGGCCGCGCTCGAGGACCTGGTGACGCAGGTCAAGGCCCTCGACATGGACGAGGTCCGCAAGCAGATCGAAGCCCAGCAGGAGGCGTAGCGATGTCGCCGGGTCGGCTGTGCCGGCCCGGCGCTACAGCGCCAACGCCGATTCGCTGGTTCCGTCGGGCACCCCGCGCCGACGGAACCACTCGGTTCCGAACGCGGCGGCCAGCAGCTCCCCCGGCAGCTCGAGGAACGGACCGAAATCACCGACCTGGGTGGCGTGCGCGACCATCGCCGCACGCTTCGCCTCGACGTGACCGGTGACGTCCACGACCGTCGTGATCTGTTCCTCGGGCAGGCCGAGGGTGTCGACATCCGGCGGCTGCGCACCATCCGACCAGGCCGGGTTCGCCGCGATCATCCGCTTCATGTGGTCCCGGTTGACCGCCGCCTCGTACACCCGCTCCACGCCCGCGAGTTCGGTCGCCCGGACGCCGACCCGGTGCACCTGGATGTGGTCGGGGTGCCCGTAGCCGCCGTTCTCGTCGTAGATCGTGACGACGTCCGCGTTCTCGGCCGTGAGCACCTCCGCCAGGCGCCCCGCCGCGATCTCGACATCGACGTTGCAGAACGCATCCGGGTGGGTGTTGTCGTCCGTACCCGCCATTCCCGAGTCCCGGTAGTGCAGCGGCACCACCCGGTGCACACCGAGCGCCGCCGCCGACGCCTCGAGTTCCGCGAGGCGGCGCCGGGCCAGGCTCTCACCGGGCGCGAGCAGCCCGTCCGGAACCTCGCCGAGGGCGCCGTCGGTCGCGGTGACGAGCACGACGCGGTGCCCGGCGTCGGACGCCTGACGGATCACCCCGCCGGTGATGAACACCTCGTCGTCGGGGTGAGCATGGAAGCAGACCAGGACACCCATCAGTGCGCCGCCGCATCCCAGCTGCGACCGACTCCGACGGAGACGTCGAGCGGAACGGACAGTTCGATGGCGCCCGCCATCTTCTCCCGCACGAGGGCCTCGACGGCGTCCCGCTCGTCGGAGGCGATCTCGAGCACCAGTTCGTCGTGCACCTGGAGCAGCATCCGGGACCGCAGACCGGAGTCGGTCAGCGCGGCCTGGACGTCGATCATCGCGACCTTGATGATGTCGGCGGCGGTGCCCTGGATGGGTGCGTTCAGTGCCGCGCGTTCGGCGACCTCCCGGCGCTGCCGGTTGTCGGAGTTCAGGTCCGGCAAGTAGCGGCGCCGCCCGTACAGGGTGGACGTGTAGCCGTCCTTGCGGGCTTTCTCCACCACCTCGTGCAGGTAGTCGCGCACGCCGCCGAACCGGGCGAAGTATGCGTCCATCTGCTCCTTCGCCTCCTCGGTGGAGATCTTGAGCTGAGCCGCGAGCCCGTACGCGCTGAGCCCGTAGGCCAGGCCGTACGACATCGCCTTCACGCGGCGACGCAGTTCGGGGGTGACCTCCTCGATCGGCACACCGAACGCCCGCGACCCGACGAAGCTGTGCAGGTCCTCGCCGGTGTTGAACGCCTCGATCAGCCCCTCGTCCTTCGACAGGTGCGCCATGATCCGCATCTCGATCTGGCTGTAGTCGGCGGTCATCAGCGACTCGGAACCGGCGCCGACGACGAAAGCGTCGCGGATCTGGCGGCCCGCGTCGGTGCGGACCGGGATGTTCTGCAGGTTCGGCTCGGTGGACGAGAGCCTGCCTGTCGCGGCGACGGTCTGGTTGAAGGTGGTGTGGATACGGCCGTCGTCGGCCACCGACTTGAGCAGACCGTCGACGGTGATCTTGAGTCGGGTGGCGTCGCGGTGCGCGAGCAGGTGCTCGAGGAACGGATGCTGCGTCTTCTCGAACAGCGACTCCAGCGCCGCGGCGTCGGTGGTGTACCCCGTCTTCGTCTTCTTGGTCTTCGGCATGTCGAGCTTGTCGAACAGGATCACCTGCAACTGCTTCGGTGAGCCGAGGTTGATCTGTTCACCGATCACCTCGTAGGCGGCGTTCGCGGCGTCCGCCACACGGGCCGCGAACGTCGACTGGAGCTCGTCCAGGTGGTCGGTGTCGACGGCGATGCCTGCGGCTTCGATCTCGGCGAGTACCTCGAGCAGCGGCAACTCCAGGTCGGTCAGCAGCCGCGCCGACTCGATGGCCGCCAGTTCGGTGTCGAAGGCGTCGGCGAGATCGAGGACGGCGCGAGCACGCAGGATCTCGGATTCCGCGGCCTTCGACTCGAGTTCGTCCTCGGCGTCGAGGAGCGAGAGCTGCGCGTCACCGGAGTCCTCGACACGCAACTCCCGCTTGAGGTACCGCAACGACAGGTCGTCGAGGTTGAACGTGCGCTGGCCGGGCCGCACCAGGTACGCCGCCAGCGCGGTGTCGCTGGTGAGACCGCGCAGCGTCCAGCCCCGGCCGCGCAGCGCGTGAATGGCCGACTTGGCTTCGTGCAGCGCCTTGGGCGCGGCGGCGTCGGCCAGCCACGCGGCGAGCTCGTTCTCGTCGTCCTCGGTGACCGTCGCGGTCACGATGTACGCGCCCTCGCCGTCCGCGGCGGCGATCGCGACAGACGTCGCATCGCCCCCGAACGGGCTGCCGGGGCCGACGACCGCCAGCGCCGCACGGGCGCCGTCGCGGACGTGCGCGGCGAGCCAGGCGCCGACCTCGCCGGGAGCAAGGGGGCCACCGCGCACCTCGAAGCCCTCTTCGGCTTCGGGCTCGGCGGAGGACAGCGTGTCGAAGAGCCGGTCCCGCAGGACCCGGAACTCGAGGTCGTCGAACAGCGAATGGATCCGGTCGCGGTCCCACGGCGCGAGCGCGAGCTGGTCCGGGGTGTACGGCAGCGGCACGTCCCGCACCATCTCGGTGAGCTGACGGTTCATCACCACTGCCGCCAGGTTGGCGCGCAGCGAGTCGCCGACCTTGCCGCGCACCTCGTCGACGCGGTCCACCAGCTCGGTGAACGAGCCGAACTCGCGGATCCACTTCGCGGCCGTCTTCTCCCCCACGCCCGGGATGCCGGGCAGGTTGTCGGACGGATCGCCGCGCAGCGCCGCGTAGTCGGGGTACTGCCGCGGGGTGAGCCCGTACTTCTCCTCGACGGCGGCCGGGGTGAACCGGGTCAGGTCGGAGACGCCCTTGCGGGGGTACAGCACCGTCACGTCGTCGGTGACGAGTTGCAGCGCGTCCCGGTCCCCGGTGCACACCAGCACCCGGAATCCCTCTGCCGTGGCCTGGGTGGTGAGCGTGGCGATGATGTCGTCGGCCTCGAACCCGGCCTCGGCCATCACCGGGATGCCCATCGCGCCGAGCACCTCCTTGGTGATCTCGACCTGACCCTTGAACTCGTCCGGTGTCGCGCTGCGGTTCGCCTTGTACTCGGGGAACGCCTCGGCGCGGAACGTCTGCCTGGACACGTCGAACGCGGCGGCGACGTGCGTCGGCTGCTCGTCGCGCAACAGGTTGATGAGCATCGACGTGAACCCGTAGACGGCATTCGTGGTCTGCCCGCTGTGGGTCTTGAAGTTCTCCGCGGGCAGCGCGAAGAACGCGCGGTATGCCAGCGAGTGCCCGTCGAGGAGCAGCAGCGTCGGCTTGTCGCCGGTGCCTGCGGGTGCGGTGTCGGATGAGGGGGACGTTGTCGGGCTCACCGCAGTGAGTCTAGGGAGGTGCCCCGACAGGTTCGCAACATCGCACTCACCCGACGCCCAGATACGCATGCTTGATCGCGGGATCCGCGAGCAGTTCCGGCCCGGTGCCGGTGCGTGTGATCTCACCGGTTTCGAGAATGTAGGCGCGGTCGGTGCGGCGCAGCGCCTGCTGCGCGTTCTGTTCGACGAGCAGGATGGTGGTGCCCTGGGCGTTGATCTCGGCGATGATCCGGAAGATCTGTGCGATCACCATCGGCGCCAGCCCCATCGAGGGCTCGTCCATCATGAGCAGCCGCGGCCGTGCCATCAACGCCCGCCCGATCGCGAGCATCTGCTGTTCGCCACCGGACATGGTGCCGCCGACCTGGCTGCGACGTTCGGCGAGGCGGGGGAACAACTCGAACACCCAGTCGAGGCGCTCCGCGTACTCCCCCTTCGACGCGAACGTCCGTGCATAGCAACCCATGTCGAGGTTCTCCTGCACGGTCATGCCGGGGAAGACGCCGCGCCCCTCCGGCACCTGCACCATCCCGAGATTCACCCGATCGTGAGCCTTGACGTGACTGATGTCGTTGCTGTCGAAGACGATCCGTCCGCCACCGAGCGGCAGCAGTCCGGACAGCGCACGCATCGTCGTGGACTTTCCCGCCCCGTTCGCGCCGAGCAGGGTGACCAGCTCGCCGCGGCGGACCTGCAGCGAGATGCCGTGCAGCGCACGAATCCGGCCGTAGCCCACGACCATGTCGCTCACCTCGAGCAGCGGAGTGTCAGGCTGATTCATCGTCGGGCACCCCCAGGTAGGCGGCGATCACGGCCGGGTTCTCCCGGATCGCGGCGGGAACGTCGTCGGCGATCTTGCGACCGAACTCGAGGACCACGATCCGGTCGGTCACCCCCATCACCAGGCGCATGTCGTGCTCGATCAGCAGGACGGTGAAGCCGTCGTCGCGGATCTTGCGGATCAGGTCCATCAGCGCGGCCTTCTCGCTGGGATTGAACCCGGCGGCCGGTTCGTCGAGGCAGAGCAGTTTCGGTTCGGTGGCCAGGGCGCGGGCGATCTCCAGTCGGCGCTGATCACCGTACGAGAGGTTCCGCGCCTTCTCGACCGCCTTCGGCGCGATGCCGACGAACTCGAGCAGCGCCATTCCACGTTCGACGGCGTCGTGCTCCTCACGCCGATGCCGAGCGGTGCGGAAGATCGCGCCGGGTACCGATGTCCGATGTCGGGCGTCGGTACCGACGACGACGTTCTCCAGCGCCGTCATCTCCCCGAACAGTCGGATGTTCTGGAAGGTCCGGGCGATGCCGAGGCGGGTGATCTCGTTGCGCTTGGTCTTCCCGAGCGGACGACCGTCGAAGGTCACGGTGCCACCGGACGGCTTGTATACACCGGTGATCGCGTTGAAGCACGTGGTCTTGCCCGCACCGTTCGGTCCGATCAGGCCCAGGATCTCGCCGCGCCGGATCTCGAAACTCACGTCGTCGAGCGCGACCAGTCCGCCGAACTTCACCGTGAGTCCGTCGGTCCGCAGGAGCGCCTCACCCTCGTCGACCCGGATTTCACGTTGCGGTGCAACGGCATCCGCGACCGCATCCGGATCGGCGAGCGCCGGATCGAGCGCGGCGACGTCGACGACGCCCGCCGTCGGCACGTCCGTCTCCGGCGGAAGTTCGACGGCAAGGTCCTCGTTGTCGAACAGCGCGTCGCCCGCGCCAGGTCCCGAAGTCATCGTCCACCTCCGCCCACGGGTTCCGGAGTCGACTCGGGATCACCCGTGCTGGGCGGGTCCGGGGTGTCGACCGGTGTGCGCACCGCCTGGTACACCTGTCGACCGTACGCCAGCAGCTTCTGCCGAGCCGGGAACAGACCCTGCGGCCGGAAGATCATGAGCACCACGAGCGCAAGGCCGAAGAACAGGTACTTGTAGTCACCGAGCGACTGGTCGCCGACCTGGACCGACATCACTCGGTTGGGCAGGTACACGATGATGAATGCGCCGACGATGACGCCGAGCTTGTTGCCCTGTCCGCCGATGACCACGGCGCACAGGAACAGCATCGAGTTGATGACGTTGAACCCGGTCGGGTTGATGAACTGCACCTGGCCCGCATAGAGCGCGCCCGACAGGCCGCCGATCGCGGCACCGATCGTGAACGCCCAGAGCTTGAACTTGAACGTCGGCACGCCCATGATCTCGGCGGCGTCCTCGTCCTCCCGGATCGCGACCCAGGCGCGGCCGACGCGGCTGCGTTCGAGGTTGCCCACGATCAGCAGCACGACGATGACCATTGCCATGCCGACCCAGAACCACCACACCCCGGAGTTGACGTTGCCGCCGGTGTTGCCCGCGGAGAACACGCCGTAGGGCTTCTCCTCGGACTCGCCGAGGTGCGGATACGCGATCTGGGACAGTCCCTGGCCGCCGTTGGTGACGTCGGTGAGGTTGTCGGCGAGCAGGCGGACGATCTCACCGAAGCCGAGGGTGACGATGGCGAGGTAGTCGCCGCGGAGGCGCAGCGTCGGTGTTCCGAGCAGCAGGCCGGTGAACGCGGTGATCGCCACCGCGATGGGCAGGCACGACAGCCACGCCCAGTCCGTGGAGAAGAACACGTTGGCGCCCATCTTGTTCCACGGGCTGTTCGGGCTGGTCAGCAACCCGACCGTATAGGCGCCGACCGCATAGAAGCCGACGTATCCGAGGTCGAGCAGACCGGCCTGCCCGACGACGACGTTCAGGCCGATCGCGATGAGCGCGACCATCGCGAACTGTGCCATCACGCCGCCGAAGTCGGTGCCGGGGGTGTCGAGCAGGGGTGGTCGCCACACGGGAAGGATCGCGATCAGCGCGATCAGCGGCACCCCCATCAGCCACTGCATCGGCCGCGTCAGCGCGTTCCACCAGCCGCGGATCGCATCCCCGACGCCGCGGCCACGCGCCTCGTCGGCGCCGGCATGCCGCGCGCTCATACCCGAACCTTCCCGAGACTTTCGCCGAGTATTCCGGTGGGCCGGAACATCAACACCGCGATGAGCAGCACGAACGCGACGACGTCACGCCACTCGGTGCCGAAGACGACCTGACCGTAGTTCTCCATCACGCCGAGGAGCAGTCCACCGATGAGTGCACCGCGCAGGTTGCCGATTCCACCGAGCACGGCGGCGCAGAATGCCTTGATGCCGAGGATGAAGCCGCCGTTGTAGATGATCCCGGACGGGATCTTCAGCGCGTACAGCAGCGCGGCGGCGCCGGCGAGCAGGCCGCCGATGAGGAAGGTCAGCATGATGACCCGTTCCCGCGAGACACCCATCAGGGTCGCCGTGTCCGGGTCCTGGGCGACGGCTCGGATGCCGCGTCCGAACTTGCTGCGGTTGATCAGCATGTCGGTGGCTGCGGTGAGCAGCAACGCCGCGACGATGATCACGATCGTCACGTTCGTGACGGTGGCGCCGAAGACGGTGAACACCTCGACCGGCTGCACCAGTTTGATCGGCTGCTGGGCGTTGGTGCCACCGAGCCCCGGCCAGATCCTCGGCAGCACGTAGTGGACGAATTCCTGGAGAACGAAGGACATTCCGATCGCGGTGATGAGGAAGACGAGCGGTTTGGCGCCGCGTTTTCGGAGCGGACGGTAGGCCACGCGCTCGAGTCCGACGGCGGCGCCACCCGACACGGCCATGCCGAAGAGCATGGCCAGCCCGAGGTAGACAACGGTCATCGCGACACCCTCGTTGTACACGTTGCCGCTCGGCGCGAAACCGAGCAGCATCAGCGCAACGTACTGGCCGAACAGTCCGAGCATGAAGATCTCGGAATGCGCGAAGTTGATCAGTCGCAGCACTCCGTAGACCAGGGTGTACCCGATCGCGACGAGTGCGTAGATCGCACCGTAGCTGAGACCGTCAACGGTCAACTGCCAGAAGCTCTTCGTCAGCCCTTCGATGTTGAAGTCGATGTTGTCGGCGAGGACGTCGACGCCGCCTGCGTACAGGGCCGTGGAGTCGACGAGGGCGGTCGCGATCATCGCGGTCTCTCGTTCATTGGTGTGGAGGTCGGTGATGAGCCGTCACGCGGCCGGGCACCGTTCACCGGGGCCCGGCCGCGGACGGTCAGTTGACCTCGTAGATCTGGACGAGGGCGTTCGACAGTTCGCCCTGCGGGTTCCACTGGTACCTCTTGCCCACACCCTGGCCGTCGTAGTTGCGGACGAACTCGAGCATGCCCGCACGATCCTTCACACCGGAGTCGATCGCGGTGAGCATGATCGTGGCGAGGTCGTATCCCTCCACGGAGTAGACGCCGGGCGCCTGTCCGCTGGACGCCTCGTATGCCTCGGCGAGCGCCTCGGGGGCGGGGATGCACGGGCAGGTGAGGATCGCGTCCTTGGCCGATTCACCCGCCTGCTTCACGAACTCGGGATCGTTGGTGCCGTCACCCGACGCGAAGAGCGCGGTGACGCCGCCTTCGCGCAGCTGGGTCACGAACGGCGCGGCCTCCGCGTAGTAGCCGGAGTACCAGACCGCGTCCGGTTCTTCGGCCTTGATCTGGGAGACGGTGGCCGCGAAGTCCTTCTGCCCGGTCTTCACACTCGCCGAGCATGCGGCGTCCGCTGCCGAGCCGAGGTTCTCGGTCACCACCTTCGCGAGGCCGACGCCGTAGTCCGAGTCGTCCTGGACGACGCAGACCTTCTTGGCGTCCAGGGTGCCGGTCAGGTATTTCGCGACGACGGCGCCCTGACTGTTGTCGTTGCCGAGGCCACGGAAGAAAGTGGTCCAGCCGTTCTCCGTGAGGGTCGGGTTGGTGGCGGACGCGGTGAGGAACGGCAGTCCGGCCTGGTTGAAGATCGCGCCCGTTGCCTTGGTCTCACCGGAGAACGCCGGTCCGAGCAGTGCGATCACCGACTGGTCGCTGACGATGTTCGGGGCGACCTGGGTGGCCTTCTGGGGGTCGCCCTCGGTGTCGAACTGAACGATATCGACCTGGCAGTTCGGGTTGTTCTCGTTGTGCTTGTCGACGGCGAGCTTCGCGCCGTTGAGGATGTTCTGGCCGAGCGCGGCGTTCGCTCCCGTGAGGGCACCGGCCATGGCGATGGACACGCCCTCACAGGTGGCATTGCCACTTCCGGCGGGATCGGCGGCGTCCGTGACGTCCGTGGCGGCGACCTCCGCGCCCGCGGTGTCGAGCAGAACCTGCGGCGTGATGCTCAGCCCACCGGCCGATGCGCTGGTGCCACCACCGCTCGACCCCTCGTCGGTCGACTTGCTACTACACCCCGCCACGGCAAGGGTCACTGCGACCCCCAGAACCAACGCGCCTTGCACTGCACGACGATGCACGGTCCACCTCCGATGTCTGCACTACCCGGACGGTCGCATGTGCCGACCGAGCCGGCTTCGGAGTGAACATAGCGTCGCGAGTATCGCTGTGCACCACTATGAATCGACGTGGCGCGATTCGTGTTTCGAGCGTTACAGGCGCGACGAAGATGTCACGCCGGCCGACGGCACCGCTGGAACGTGCCCGGATCAGGTCGAACAGCAGCGCACCTCACCGCCGGCGGGTGACCGGACCGCGCGTCCGGAAACACGCCGGTAGCGCAGTGTTCACGGTGTGCCGAGGGTTTCCAGGATCACTTCGGCAACGACCTTCATGGTGGTGCGCCGGTCCATCGCGGCGCGCTGGATCCACTTGAACGCCTCGGGCTCGGTCAACGACTGGGAGGTCATGAGCATGCTCTTGGCACGCTCGACGAGCTTGCGCGTCTCGATCTGGTCGGTGAGGCCTGCGACCTCCTGTTCCAGTGCGGCGATCTCGGCGAATCTGCTGGCCGCCAGCTCGACCGCGGGGACGAGGTCCGCCTTGGAGAAGGGTTTGACCAGATATGCCATCGCTCCCGCGTCGCGCGCCCGTTCGACGAGTTCACGCTGACTGAACGCCGTCAGGATCACCACCGGCGCAATGCGTTTCGCCGCGATCTCCGACGCCGCGTCGATGCCGTCGCGCCGCGGCATCTTCACATCCATGATGACCAGGTCCGGCTTGTGTTCCTCGGCGAGTTCGACGGCCCGCTGCCCGTCCTCGGCCTCGCCGACGACGTCGTACCCCTCCTCGCGGAGCATCTCCACGAGGTCCATCCGAATGAGGGTCTCGTCTTCCGCTACCACGACACGTCGCGGTGCGGGGCGGCCTTCCTGCCCTGCGGGGTCGTTCATCCTCGGCCACTCCTCTCCCCGCGTGGAGCGGGAACACGACACGCGTCGACAGCATTCGCCCGCCATCGTGTCACCCTTCGGCGACCGCTCGTACGGTACCGGTGTTTGACGCTCGCCCCGGATCATCTACAGTCGGTATCCGCACCAGCCCTCGTATCCCAATTGGCAGAGGAAACGGATTCAAAACCCGTGCAGTGTGAGTTCGAGTCTCACCGAGGGCACCAGTTCGATGCAGGTCAGAGGGTTGACATTGGTTCCGAACCCCGTTTTGGTTCCACCAGTGGTTCTTACGGCTCGAATCTACGTTCCCAGCAGGGCCGCGAACGTGTCCGCCGCCGCGGCCTGCATCCCCGGCAGTACGTGCTGATAGACGCGCATCGTCGTCATCACGTCGGTGTGCCCCAGCCGCTCGGACACCACCTTCACGGGCTGGCCGGCCCGCAGCAACGCAGTGGCGTGCGTGTGCCGAATGTCGTGGACACGCACCACTGGCAACGCATCCTCACCGAGGGCATCGATAGCGGCCCCCAGATGCCGCACAAAGCGCGCACTGAGAGTGTCCGGGTCCATGTGCCCACCATCGAGTGCGCCGAACACGTAGGCGTCCCTGTGGGCCAGTGCGAGCCCGACGCCGGCGCGAGCCTTCCGCCACTCTCGCAGCACTTCCACGGTCCCCGCGTCGATGTTCACGACACGAGGTTTCCCGGTCTTCGTCGGGCCGATGCCGACCGTGCGCCCGCCGTCGATGTGTACCCCTACCGACCGCCCGACGCTGATCGTTTGCCCGTCTAGATCGACGTCAGACCACCGCAGCCCCACCAGCTCCCCGCGTCGCATCCCCGTGTACAGCAGCACGTGCCACGCCTGCCAGGTGTCCCGGTTCTCGCGGGTCCAGGTGAGGAATGCCGCCGCCTGTTCGGTCGTCCAAGCAGTCATCTCGGGGGCGCGTGCTTCGGTGGCGGTGGGCGGCTTCGCTTTGGTGGCAGGATTGACCACCAACAGACCATCAGAGACAGCCTGTTTCATGGCCGCTGAGACGATGGTGTGGACGTAGCGGACGGTCCGTGCCGACAAGCCCTGTGTTCCAGCCTTCTCGCCCCGCCTGAATCCCTTGGCTTCGAGTTCGCGGTACATGGCAGAGAGTCGTGTCCCGGTGAGCTGGTCGAGCCGCACGTCGCCGATGTAGGGGGTGACGTGAAGTCGGATTGTCCGGCGGTAGTTGGCGATGGTGCCAGGCCGCAGGCGTAGGCCGTTGAGCCACTGTTCGAGGTAGCCCTCGACGGTCAGCTTCGTTGGTGGCGTGTAGGTCTGGTTCTCGATCTTCTGGTTGATGTTCCGCAGTTCGCGGGCGGCGTCCTTCCTCGTGATGAATCCCCGCTTTTGGGCGCGCTTCGGCTTCCCGTGTTCCTGGGGCACGTAGTAGAGGATCGAGTACCGGGTGCCCTTGGCGGTCTGGTACTCGTTGATGCCGCCTTCGCCGGCCTGTCTACGCCTTGGCATCGTCGACCTCCTGATCATCTGCCGAAGTTTGAAACCGTGAAGGGAGAGTGACCGGCTGTAGACCTGCTTCAACCTGACGACGCCTCACAGACCTCAAGTCGGATTCGAGGGTTGAGAGTCGTTGCTGCGTCATCTTCAGGAGTTCTCTGGCTGCATCGTTAGTTGGGTCGTCAATCAGCGTCTGCGCGTGACGGCTCTCTCGCCGTTCAGTCTTGTAGATCTCGCGGAGCACCTCGACCTCGTCGCGAGCAAGGATGAGCGGCAAGGCCCCGGAGGACCATTCCTCGATCTCCTCCTTCTCGGCACCCACCCTCGGATGCGCCCAAGCGTCCCACCAACTGTGTTTGGACTCCCCACCGAACCACTGTGCCGCTGCGAGGGAATCCATTGCGACACCCGGCAGCACCTCGACTGGGTTGCCCGGAATACCCGGATACAGCAACAAGATTGGCGGTACGCCGAGCGCCTTCGCGAGAACGATCAACTCTGCGACCTCGAGACGGGTACGACGACCAACCTCCATGTCAGAGATGGTTGATCGCGAGATCCGGTAGCCAAGTTCAGCGGTCCGGTCAGATAGCCACTGAACTGAGTTTTCACCACGAAGCCGCCGCACTTCGTCGGCTACGCGTCTAACGATTCCGTCCTGCCAAGGTTGCGTCATGTTCGTCAATGTACCGCCGTGGTTGCCGAACTTCCAGCAGTGCGTCTATGGTTGCGTCAGGTTCGGACATGAACCGTAGCGTCATCCGAAACTCACGCAAATGAGGTGGAGAGGTTGAAGACGACAACCGCACCGATCGCCAAAGTCACGATCAAGGACTTGCAGAAGTCTGACGACATGGCGATCACCCGCACGACCGCCGCGCAGGCGCTCGGTGTTGACCCGCGCACCGTGACGGCCGGCATTGAGAACGGCACCATCCCCAGCGTGAAGCTGGGCCGCCGGGTGCTGATTCCGCGCATCCCGTTCCTGGCGCTGTTCGGCGCCGCCAATGACTAAGGGCTCCGCACTGACGCCGAGTAGTTGCACCTACCCGGACTGCGAAGCCCTCAGCGAATCCACCCCAACCAGGAGATGACTCACCATGACCGTAACGAAGCGCAGCATCATCCGCACTATCGCTGAGTTCCCCGACATCGACGGCGGGATCGTCGACATCAGCACGCACGACTGGGCCGACGCCGGGATCGACGGCGAACAGCTGTTCGCCGTCGAACTCATCATCGGCAACCACGCTTTCGACACATCTCACATCCCGGCCCTGATCGACGCGTTGTGCGCGGCCAAGAAGGTGCTCGACGCGGCCCGCGAGGAGGTGGCGGCGTGACGACCGACATCCTGTTCCTGTGCGCGCTGATGTGGGCGCGCAACATCGCGATCAAGAGCATCGTGTTCCACGTTCTTCCTGCTGACTTCGAGCAGCCCAGTGCCGCAGCCGTCTACGAGGCCATCACCCGCCTCGTCGACGCGGGCAACCCGCACAACCCCGAGGCGGTTCTCGCCGAACTGACCCGGACCGGGCAGGCGAGCGACGCGGTACGCAAGACCCTGCTCGACGCGACAACCGCCGGGTGCACCGGACTCGAATCCGAGTTGCGCTACCACGCCAGTTCGATCGTGGGAGCAGCATTTCGGCGGCGAGTAGAGGTCTGGGGGAAGGCGTTGGTCGACGCCGCGGGCAACATGCCCGAGCAGGACTTGATGCCGCTCAGCGTCCGTGAAGGTCTCGCCGCCCGTGAACATTCCCGTCGTCTCGCCGCACTTCGCGGCCAGGAGGTAGCTGCATGAGCGTCACAGTGACGGAACTCCCACTGGCAGAACGGTTCTGGTCTTCGCGTCCGGTCCTCGATCACGTCCGATCATTCGCCCGCTCTCGCCGGTCTGGTCCCTGGTCGACACTCGGTGTCGTCCTGGCCCGCGCAGTCGCCAGTGTGGAGCCGAACGTGATGATCCCGCCGATCGTCGGCGGCCCGGTGTCGCTGAACATCTTCTCGGCCCTCGTCGGCGCGTCCGGTGCCGGCAAGGGCGCATCCGAGGGAGCGGCACGGGACGCGGTGCAGTTCGTCGACTTCAACGGGCGCCCGATCGACCTGGACGAATTGCCCCTCGGTTCCGGTGAGGGTGTGGCGCGGACGTACCGGCCCGCTGGTACCGAGGACGACGAACCTAATCCCCGGACCCGCGCCCTGTTCTCGGTGCAGGAGGTCGACACCCTCGCCGCTCTAGGTTCCCGGCAGGGCGCGACGCTGCTCCCGGAGCTGCGGAAGCTGTACATGGGTGAACAGTTGGGATTCAACAACGCCGCGAAGGCCACGCGCTCGGTACTGCCCGCGCACAGCTACCGCGCCTCGTTGGTCGTCGGCGTCCAGCCCGCGAAGGCCGCGCCACTGCTGCACGATTCAGACGGCGGCACTCCGCAACGGTTCGTGTTCCTCCGCGTCGACGATCCCGATGCACCCGACGAGGCACCGCCGACCCCGGAGCCGTTCGTGGTGAAGATCCCGCGTTGGGGGTCGGATAGCGAGTATCTGACGATCCCCGACAGTGCCCGCGTAGCGATGGATCGGCACCGCCTGGCGATCCTGCGTGGCGCAGATGTTGATCCTCTCGACGGCCATCGGATGCTCGCTCGATTGAAGGTGGCGGCTGGTCTGACAATCCTCGACGGGCGCACCATCGTCGACGACGAGGATTGGTTGCTCGCCGGGGCGATCGCACGAGAGTCGGATCGGACCCGAGCGGCCATCGAATGTGTGCTCGCCGAGCGGACCCGCGAAGCCAACCGGGCACGCGCCGAAGCGAAGGCGGACGAGGCCGAGATCATCAACGACCGAGCCGACCGCAAAGACCTCGACCGCATCCGAGGCGCGATCATCCGATGCCTCGAACGACGCGGAACGGCTACCCGGAAAGACCTCCGAAACAACCTCAAGGCCAACCTTCGGGACCGCCTCGACGTCGTGTTGAGCGACCTCGAATCGTCCAACGCGATCACCTTCGACGGCACTGCCTACCAACTGTAAGGGGGGTAGGACCGTAGGACCCTAGGTCCACCGCTCTGACCTGCGAAAACGGGGGAGGACCGCGGTCCTACCGGTCCTCCCCCTGCAACCACCGACCTGGGAAAACGAGGCAACATGACCACCAAGCCCGATCGACGACACGACCGCGCCTTCTCCAACCACACCACCGTGAGCGTGACCGCACTCCCGCCCGGATGGATGAACGTCTGGAGGCTCAACGACGGCACCGAGTTCGTCGAACCCTGTCCCGCGCTCCTCCTTCAAGAGCATCGCGAAACAGACCTCGTATGGAACACCCCGGAACACAGCCGCGTCCACTACGAAACCGTCACCGAGACGCCCCCCTACGACACGCGGACCGTGTTCGCAGCCGCCGAAGACGGCGAGCTGGTCCCCGTCGACGACCACAGCGGCTACATCCGCACCGAATACCGAGATCCGAACGAGCCGATGCACGCCGCCATGACTGTCCTCACGGCCGCCGTGATGGGGCCGAAGTGGCGCAAGACCACACAGGAGGGTGACCGATGACCAACGCCTACGCCCAAGGCGACATGCTCGCCCTCGCCCGCGAAGCCGCCAAGCGCCGCCTCAACGGACTCGCCAAGCACTCGTGGAAGTACACCCCCGAGCAGCTGACCCTGTTGTCCAGCCTGCTCGACGAGTTCGCCCGCAAGTCCCACCAGTACCGCAACCAGGAGAACAGCAATGACTGACACCACCGAAACCATCGACTCCCTGCCCTCATGGGCACAGAAGATCATCCGCGACCTCCGAAGCGAAGCCGCGCAGCACCGGCAGGACGCGACCGAGGCCCAGGCCGAGAGGGACACCCTGCGCGAGGAACTGTCCGGCATCCACACCAAGGCCGCCCTCGACGGACTCAAGGACAAGCTGGCCGATCCCGAGGATCTGGGCCGCTACGTCGACACCGCCACCCTCGTTGACGACAACGGCAAGCCGGACCCGGACAAGTACGCCGACGCCGCAACCGCCCTCGTGACCGAACGTCCGCACCTCGGCATCGCGAAGCCGCCCGCTGGCCGATCCGGCAACCCCGTCGGCGGCGCCCGACCGCACGCCGCATCCACCCCCGATCCCGCCGCCCAGGCCGCAGCCGGCACCGCCGACTTCGTAGCGATGGTGCAGGACGGCTTCTAGGCCCCGCGTCAAAGTCGCCGAGCCGGTCCCAATGCCCGGCAAGGAATCCAAGGGTACGGGGAGGGATGGCGTGTAGACGTCCCGTTACGAACCTGCCCTGCGCGGAACAACCAATACCCCCGGGACGTCATCATGCCCCGGGGGTATTGGTGTACCCTGACAACTGATCGAACGGGCCAGGCGCCCACCCGGTTACCAGCTTCACGAGGTCCGGCACCTCACATCACGGCCAGCTAGAGCGCGACGCTCGCGGCCAATCCCCTTGGCGTACAACGCCATTCCCCCGCCGGGCTTCTACCGTCCCGGCCTGTCCCCTCCGGGAGCATTCTCATGGCACTGTCCACTTCCACCGCCGGGTCCGTACTCTCCGCCGAGCAGATCACGAACATCGTCACCGTCCCCCTTCAGAAGGCGTCGGTGTTCCTGTCCTCGGGCGTCAAGATCATCGACTCTCACGGCCCCGTCCGCATCCCCACCTACACCGGCAGCACCTCCCCGTCCTGGCACGGAGAGAACGAGCTGATCGACGAGGTGGAACCCTCGTTCGATGAGGTGCTTCTCCTCGACCCCAAGATCAAGTCGATCAAGAGCCTTCACCGGTACTCGAACGAGCTGGCCCGCCAGTCCATCGCCGAGACCATCGCCGCGATTCAGACGCGCATGGTCAACGACGTCGCCGGAAAGATCGACGACCAGCTCATTGCTGGTACCGCGGGCACCCCCACCGGCACCCTGCCCCTCGGCCTGCTCAACTACACCGGCGTGCAGAACATGACCGCAGTCGGCACCCCGAGCCTCGACGACCTGCACGACGCCGAAGGGCTGGCCCTCGGCGCGGAAGTCGACCCGACTCAGCTCAAGTGGCTCATGAACTCGCGCGACCTGGTCAACCTGCGCAAGATCAAGCAGGCCACCGGATCGAACATGTACGCACTCCAGCCCGACCCCACCGAAGCCGGCAAGTACCGCCTCCTCGGCCACGAGGTCATCGTCTCCAACCGCGTCCCGAAGAACCTCGGCGCCGGCACCAACGAGTCCGCGATCGTCCTGGCCGACTTCTCCAAGATCACCGTCGCCCGCGACATGGCCCCGACCGTGACCCTGCTCCGGGAGACGTTCGGCGAGTACGACCAGCAGGCCATCCGCGTTGTCTGCCGCTACGACGCCGCCCCGGTCAACCCCGAGGCCATCGTCGTGCTGCGCGGCGTGACGGCGTAACCGATGGCGGGCCGCCCGAAGACGCGCGCCCGCAAGGAGGCGCAGGAGGCCGGGGAACTTGCCCCGGTCCCTGCGTCGTCCTGGCAGCGCCCACCCTTCGAGAAGAACAACACCCTCGCGCTCCAGCACGGCGCGCACTCCGAACGCAGCATCGCGCCCATTGCCGCGAGGTGGATCGAAACCGCCCTCGCGCAGTGCGCATACCTGAACGACCCCTCATACACCCCCGCACTGACAGCCTGGGCCAGGTTCGAGGCCAAGGTCGACCTCCTCCACGACTGGATCGACGAGCACGGCCTCATCGGCCCCACCGGTGACGCCACCCCCGCCGCGAAGCTCCTGCCGGTCTACGAGGGCCGCGCCGCCTCGCTGCGCGCCACCCTCGGCATGGACCCGATGGCCCGCGCCAAGCTCCAACGCGACGCCGCCGCCACCGAAGTCGATCTGGCAACCCTGCTGTCCCAACACAACGCCAACCGCGAGAAAGGCGCTGACGCATGACCGCCACCCTCGACGGCATCGACGCCGACCGCCTCGTCGACGACCCCGCCTACTTCGCCGAGCAGGTCATCGGCGAACCCCTCTGGGACTACCAGGCCGACTTCGCCCGCTCCCCCGCCCGCTACCGCTGCCTCCTCGCCGGCAGGCAGGTCGGCAAATCCCGCGTTCTCGCTGTCTGCGCGCTCCATACCGCCGCCGTCCGCAGCAACGTGCGCGTCCTGGTCATCTCCAACGGAGAGGACGCATCCAAGCGCGTGCTCGACGACTGTGCCGGCATGGCCCGCCGCAGCCCGTTGCTGCGCGGGTCCGTTCTCGACGACCAGAAGCAGCTACTCACGTTCGGCAACGGCTCGACCATCCAGTCCATCCCCGCATCCGACGCCCGCGCCCGCGGCAACAGCATCGACCTGCTCATCGTCGACGAAGCCGCCTTCATCAGCATGAGCCTCTGGCAGGCCGCAGAACCGTCGATCCTCGCCCGCCCCGGCTCCCGCGTCATCCTCGCCTCGACACCCTGGGGATCGACGACCCACTTCTTCCGCAGCAAGTACGTCGACGGCAAGAACACCCCTTCCGAGCGCGTCCAGTCCTGGCACTGGCCCTCCGCCGCATCACCGATTGCCGACCTCGACCTCATCGAGGAGTGGCGGCGCACCTGGTCGCCGATCAAGTTCCGCACCGAGATCGAAGCCGAATGGACCGACGAGGCCGGTAGTTACTTCACAATGGCCGAGCTCGACAACGCCGTCGCCGACTACCAGCTCATCCCACCAGCGAAGGCGCACGGACAGACCGCCGTCGCCGGAATCGACTGGGGTTACAGCGACTCCAATGCGCTGGTCCTCCTCGGCGTCCTCGACGACCAGGAACTCAACCGGGGTAAGCACCTCGACGAACTGGTCTACTTCATCCCCTGGCTCGAAGCTCACAGCCGTATGCAGTACTCCGACTTCATCGACCGCATCGCCGAAGTGGCACGCGGCTACGGCCTGGTCCGGCTCATCTCCGAAACCAACGGCGTCGGGCAGATGCCCACCCAGGTACTCGCCAACCGGATGGACAAGCAAAGCCACCTCATGCGCGGCTACGGCATGGTTACGCCGGTCACCACCGACAACCGCCGCAAGACCAGCGGCTACGGCGCACTCAAGCTCCTGCTCCAGCAGGGCCGCGTCGTCCTGCCCAACCACACCGAACTCCTCAAGCAACTACACGCCCTCACCTACGAGATGACCCCCAGCGGAGCAGTCCGAATCGAGGTACCCGAAGCCGCCGGACACGACGACCTCGCCGACGCACTCATGCACGTGATGTGCGCAGTCGAGGGCAACTACCGCTCTTGGAGACCCGACGACCCCCGACCACTCAAGGGGAAGATCCTCACCACCCCAGGCGGCACACGGATACCTGAGAACCCGAAGTGCTGGGATCTACCGCACGCCATCATGCGCGTCAGAGGACGAGATAAGGGTGATGGATGGTGAGCGCTCGCCCGTCCGCCCGCGCCGGCCTGCCGACCTGACAGAACCCCGCACGCGCACGACAGGCGGGGGAACCGTGGTTCCAACCGTGGTTCCCCCGCCGATGCAATCTGCCGTCTGCCTGTGCGCCTACATGTTCCGCATGATTCGCGTTACAGCAGGTGAGAGGTGTTTTCCAGCCTTGACGTGCTGTCTGATGTGAGTACCGGAATCGAAGTTCGAGTCTCACCGAGGGCACCAGCAAGACACAGGTCAGCGGCGTTCCGTCAGCTCCTGAATCCCGCCACCATCGCTTCGAGGTCGGCCTTCCCCGCCTCGTCGACGGTGAGACTCATGATCGACGATATGACGAGCAGTGCGGTGAACTGTCGCGGAGTGCGCGGCTTTCCGAACAGTGACTTCTTCTCCGTGATCCGCAGTTCACGGAACGTCGAGACGGGATTGCGGGCGGCCTCGTCCTTCCCGTGATGCCGGTACTTCGCCACGGTCGTTCCGTCGAAGAGAATCGACTCGCCGGCGGCTCCCCGCACCTCGGTCACCGGCGTGTCCGCCATCGGCGTATCGGGCATGGACACCTCCTTTTCCGCGACATGCCAATCCTGGCCGGTGGTCCCGGCAGGGTGAGCTGCCCCCCAGTTTTCTGGGCCCGGTAGCGCCCCAGGTCCGTGGACGCGGAAGACCCCGGCGAGACGGGATGGGAAACGCCACGGGCCGCGACGACGCTCGAAGGCATGACAACCACCATCTCGTCCCCCCAGCGAATCAACCCCACAACGTGGAACGCCCCGTTCCGGTTCGACCACGCGCAGCTGCGCTCGGCACCCACCCGCATCCTGACCGTCGCAGGTCAGGCCTCGGTGGACGCCGAGGGCCTGGTCCTGCACGAGGGCGACCTGTCCGCGCAGATCTCCCTCGCGATGCACAACATCGAGGAGATCCTCCAGATCGCGGGCATGACCCTCGCCGACGTGCACATGCTCACCATCTACACGACCGACGTGCCCGCGACGCTCGCCGCGTACTCGGCGTTGACCGAGCGCCTCGACGCCGCCCAGGCGACCCCGCCGGCCGCGCTCGTCGGCGTCACCGCGCTCGCGCTCCCAGGCCTCGCCGTCGAGATCACCGCCCAGGCCGGTCGCTGACACCCGCCCCGCCTCCCGACCCGACACCTCGAGGAACCCACATGTCGATCACCACCCAGCAGCAACCGTCCCCGTCCGTCGACCGTCTCCGCGCGGCTGTCGCGGGTGCCGTCCTCACCCCCGGCGACGCCGGCTTCGACGCCGAACTGACCGGCTTCAATCTCGCGGCGACACCCGCAGCGTCAATCGTCGTCGCCGCCACCTGCGCCGACGATGTCGCCGCGGCGGTCCGATACGCCGCCTTCCACGGCCTGCGGGTGGGAGTACGTGCCACCGGCCACGGTGCGGCGCTCGAAGGCGCCGGCCAGCTGATCGTGACCACTTCCCGCATGACCGACGTCGCCGTCGACCCGGAATCCAAGACCGCCCGGGCGGCGGCGGGGGCCCGCTGGCGCGACGTGGCCGCGGCCACCGCCCCGCACGGACTCACGGGGCGGGTCGGTTCCTCGTCGAGTGTCGGCGTCGTCGGATTCACCCTCGGCGGCGGCCTCAGCCTCCTCGGACGCGAATTCGGTTACGCCGCAGACCATGTGCGCGCACTGGAGGTCGTGACCGCGGACGGAGCCGTCCGCACCGTGGACGCCGACTCCGACCCGGACCTGTTCTGGGCGTTGCGCGGTGGCCGCGACGGATTGGGCATCGTCACCGCAATCGAATTCGGCCTCGTCGAGCTCGCCCAGATCTACGGCGGCGGGATCTTCTTCGCCGGCGACAGTGCCCGCGACGTCCTGCACGCCTGGCGGCGGTGGGCACCCGCGTTGCCCCCGGAGGCGGGAACATCAGTGGCGATCACGCGGCTGCCCCCGGACCCGAATCTTCCTCCGCCGCTGCAGGGTCAGGTCGTCGCGCACCTGCGCTACACCCACACAGGCGACCCCGACGTCGCCGAGGCCCTGCTGGCTCCGATGCGAACCTGCGGGGCCATCCTCCTCGACGGTGTCGGCGTCATGCCCGTCGCGGCGCTCGACGCCGTCCACATGGATCCGCCCGGCCCGCTGCCCGCCGCCGACCGCGGAGCGGCACTGTCCGCCCTCCCGGCCGAGGCCGTCGACGCGATTCTCGCCGTCGCCGGACCCGACGTCCCGAGCCCGCTGGCGATCGTGGAGATCCGCCTCCTCGGTGGTGCGCTCCGCCGGCCGCACGGCACCGACAACGCGGTCACCGGCCGCGATGCCGCGTTCGCCGTGACGGCCATCGGAGTCTGCGCCGGCCCCCTGGGTGACCAGGTAGACACCCATCTGCGCGCGGTGACGGATGCGGTGGCCCCCTGGAGCGCCGGGGCGCTGCTCAGCTTCTGTGGGCTGCCTGCGGCCGTGCGGGCGGCACTGTGGCCCGCCGAGCAGCGAGCCCGTCTCGACGAGATCCGGCGGCGCCACGACCCGAACGGCGTGCTCTCCCCTGTCGACCCAGCGCTCGACGCCCGAGGGGACGGCTGACCTCGACTGTCTCCGGCGTCAGCCGAGCCAGCTGCGTCGGAGATCGGGCGGGAGCTTCTCGATCGCGAGCCTGAGCGCCGGACGGGGCATCGCCGCCGCATTCGTCGCGAGGAAGGCCTCGAGGGCGCCGCGGTCACGACTGCCCGCGTGCTTGAGATAGATGCCGACCGCATTGGTCACGACCGGCTCCGGGTCGGCGTGCAGGACCGCGCAGACCTCGAAGCCAACGGCGCGGTCGGCGTCGGTCCCCGCCATCGCGAAGTACAGGGGCGCCGTGGCCGCCGTCCGACGACGCAACGGATGCTCGGCGACGGCCAGTTCGTGCAACACGTCGTAGGGACCGCCGGCGACGTGGCCACCGACGACCCGAGGGGCCGCACGGTCGACCATGTCCCAGGTACTGATGGCGTCATGGCGCCGGAGGTACAGGTCGTGGAGCTCGGGATCGCCGAGCGCCGCGCGGGCCTTGAAGTCGAGCACGCAGAACGCCGCCATCCGCGACTCGTACTCTGCGTGGTCCATCAGCCGCTCGACCTCGGTCAACGGCATCCCGGTTGCCGCCTTGGCCGTGTCGAAGAGGTCGCGCATGCGCATCCCGATGACGGCCTCGTCGGGGGCGAGGCGTTTGCGCATCGCCGGCAGTTGCTCCGCATCGGCGTGCGACACCAACCGTGCCTGGACTGCGTCCGCCGTCAGCAGCCGCTCGCGCATCGCACTCCCGTCGTCGAGGATCGTTCGAGGCTAACGAACCCAGCTGGACGTCCGCTCCCCGATCGACCCCAACTATCTGGGATGGACAGCCAACCAGCACGGTTCCACACTGGGACGATGACGCGGAGCCTGACTGCCGAGCGTGTACGGCGCGACCTCGACGTGGTCGCGCATGCCGGCCTCGGCCTCGACGAGTTCTTCGCCGAGGTCGTCGAGTCGATCAGCCGCGCGATCCCCAACGACGCCATCTGTGTCGCGGGCCTCGATCCCGGTTCGCTGCTGCTGACCTCGGCCCGCAAGTACGGCGGCCTGCTCGGCCAGGACCACAAGGACGCCGACTGGGGCCTGCTGGAGTACGGGCGGGTCGAGGAGACGGCGTTCCGGGAGATGGCCGCGCAGCGGGTCGACGCGGTCGGGCTGAACGCCCTCACCCGAGGCGAACCCCGCGTCTCGAATCGGATGAGCGAACTGATGATCCCCGAGTACGCGTTCCACGACGAGGCCCGGATGATCCTCCGCGACGGCGACCACGTCTGGGGCGGGATCTCGTTCTTCCGGGCGGGATCGGACTGCCGTCCCTTCGGCGAGGACGAGATCACCTTCCTGGCAGCGCTGTCCCGCACCCTCGCGCACGGCGTACGGTCCGGCCTGCTGTGCTCTGTCGTCGCCGGACCTCAGACGACGATGACCGGCCCGGCGGTCCTCATCGTCAGCCGGGACGACGAGATCGTCCAGATGAGCGCGGGCAGCCAGGAACGCATCGACGACCTGATCGCAGGCGACAACAGCGGTGCCGCCGTCAATCCGATCTACTCGCTGATCGGGGCCGCGCGCCGCTACGGCCGCGGCGAGTCGGAGGTGCCCCCGCGCCTCCGGGTGCGAGGCCGGTCGGGAATGTGGCTGGTGATCAACGCGTCTCCCCTGTCGTCGAGCGACGGGCGTGTCGGCGAAGTGGTGGTCACCATCGAGGAGGCCCGGCCACCGGACATCGTGCCGATCGTGGTCGAGGCGTTCGGTCTCAGCCCCCGCGAGCGGGACGTGACACAGCTGGTGCTGCAGGGGGTCGCGACCAAGGACATCGCCGCGGCACTGCACCTGTCCGCCTACACCGTGCAGGACCACCTCAAGCTGATCTTCGACAAGGCGGGCGTCCGCAGCCGCCGTGACCTCATCGCCCGCGTCTACTTCGACCAGTACGCGCCGCGCATCAACCAGCCGCTCACGCCGTCGGGGACCTTTCTTCCGGAGCGATGAGGCTTGCTTCCCGCCTCGGGAAAGCGCACCGTGAGACGGGTACCCCTGTCGACGAACTGGTCGTGATCCGTCATGAGAACCGTTGCCCTGCGCGCCGCCGTCGCCGCGGCCGCCGTCCCCTCCCTGCTCCTGCTCGGCTCCGGAGCCGCGGCCGCTCACCAGCCGGCACCGGACCCGGTCCGTCCGGTGGTCCTCATCGGCCAGAACCAGAACCCGCTCGCGGCGTTCCTGGCGTGCGCGCCGGTAGGTCTCATCCCACTGTTCGGACCGAACATCATTCTGCCCATCTGCGTGGCCTGACCCTGCTAGATTCCTGCCCGATCGAGGCGGCGGGGGCCACCTCGCGGCGGGCAAGGAGTCTCCTTCGTGGGCAGGTTCTCGAGAACGCGGGCAGTGGCGGTTGCCGCCGCAGTGGCAGCAGCGGTGGCGATGACGGGCGCGGCGGGCGCCGCGGCGCAGGATCCGGTCGAGTACGTCAACCTCGGCGACAGCTTCAGCGCCGGTTCCGGTGTTTTCCCGACCGTTCCGGGGACCCCGACGTCCTGTGCGCAGTCCTCCCGCAACTTCGCCCACCTGATCGCTGCCGAACGCGGCTATCAGCTGACCGACGTGAGCTGCGGCGGCGCCAAGACCGAGGACTTCTACCGCGCCCAGTACGAGGGGATGCGACCGCAACTCGACGCGCTGACCCCGTCCGCGGATCTCGTCACGATGATGATCGGCGGCAACAACAACAGCACGTTCGCGATGGCGATGGCCAAATGCATCGGCGCCGGGGTGACTCGTCTCGGAGCGTGGAGCCCGTGCCGGGATCAGTACGGCGAGAGCCTCGCGGAGGAGGTGCGTACGAAGACGTACCCGGCACTGGTCCAGGCACTGAGCGACGTCCACGACCGAGCGCCGAACGCCGAGGTCGCGATCGTCGGGTACCCGTGGTTGCTGCCGGAGTCGGGCGGCTGCCTACCGCAGATGCCGCTCGCCGCGGGCGATGTGCCGTACCTGCGCGATCTCCAGGCGACGCTGAACGACGCCGTGTCCCGCGCCGCCGCGGAAACAGGCACCACGTTCGTCGACATGGCACAGGCCTCCGTGGGGCGTGACGGATGCCAGTCGCCGGAGCAGCGGTGGATCGAGCCGATGATCGGCGCGCTCCAGCCGGTTCCTGTGCACCCCAATGCTGCTGGTGAGCGCGCGCTCGCGGATGCCGTGCTCGCGGCCGTCCCGGCCTGAGTCGTCACAACCACAGACACGACGCGACCCCCGCCGCTCACCGAGAGCAGCGGGGGTCGTGTCGTGTTCGGGGACTACGCCGCCGGCGGGGTCTCCGGCTCGCTCGATCCGAGGCCGAGGCCACCCAGGATGTCTCCGAAGGATGCGTAGATCTCCGCGATGCTGCCCATGAAATGCTCCTCAATGACTGTGGGACGGTCTGCCACCGATGACCGGTGACGCATCACGGTAACGCATCTGAGCGGTCCCGTCAGTGCCACTTTCAGTGGGCGAGATCGGCGACCGGCGGCGCCGCGCGCACCCTGGAGCAGGGCCGACAGGCGCGACAGTTCGGGAGCGGTGACCTGGCCCGGCGATGTCCGCGTAGCCCGGGCAAGGTCGAACCCCCGGGTATGGCGCCCCTCCCAGCGATCCGCCGCCGGAGTGACGCCGACATCGTACCGGGACGCCTTGCTCGCTCTGCGCGTGGCGCGACGGTCACCGCGGTCGCCAGAAGTGGTTTAGTGGGCCAAAGTGTGTTCGTTCCAGGAGAAGGTGGCCACATGTCCGTGCTCGACAAGTTCCGTCTCGACGACAAGGTCGTCATCGTCACCGGCGCATCGTCGGGACTCGGTGTGGCGTTCGCCCAGGCCTGTGCCGAGGCAGGAGCGGACATCGTGCTCGCGGCCCGCCGCACCGACAAGCTCGAGGACACCGCGAATCTCGTCCGGGCAGCGGGGCGACGTGCGCTGTCGGTCGCGACCGATGTGGCCGTGCCGGAGCAGTGCCAGGCGATGGTCGACGCCGCGATGGCCGAGTTCGGACGCGTCGACGTCCTGGTCAACAACGCGGGCATCGGGACGGCGGTCCCCGCCACCCGGGAGACGCCCGACGAGTTCCGCTCGGTGGTGGACATCAACCTGAACGGGTCCTACTGGTGCGCCCAGGCGTGCGGCCGGGTAATGCAGCCGGGCAGCTCGATCGTCAACATCGCCAGCATCCTCGGCCTCACCACCGCGCAGCTGCCGCAGGCGGCGTACGCCGCGAGCAAGGCCGGGGTCATCGGCCTCACCCGCGACCTCGCACAGCAGTGGGGGGCACGCAAGGGCATCCGCGTGAACGCCCTCGCGCCCGGCTTCTTCCAGTCGGAGATGACCGACAACTACAAGGACGGCTACCTGGACAGCCAGGCACCGCGAATCGTGCTCGGCCGCACCGGCGATCCCACCGAACTCGCAGCCAGCCTGGTGTGGCTGGCTTCGGACGCAGGCGGCTACGTCACCGGGCAGACCATCGCCGTCGATGGCGGCTTCACCATCACCTGATCGAGAACACCGGGCTCAGGAGGAATGCCGATGGCACCCAAGGAGATACGTCTCGAACGACACGTCGCCGCAACCCCGGAACAGGTCTGGGCGGTGCTGACCGACCTCAACTCGGCCGCGCAGACCCTGTCCGGCGTCACTCGCGTCGAGCGGGTCGCGGGCGCCGGCTACGAGGTCGGCACCCGCTGGCGTGAGACGCGAAAGATGTTCGGCAAGGAGGCCACCGAGGAGATGTGGGTGGCCGAGATCGACGCGCCTCGCCGCACAGTGGTCAAGGCGCACTCGTCGGGCACGGACTACACCACCACGTTCACTGTCACCGCAGCCGGCCCCGGGACGGACCTGACGATGACATTCTCCGCCGAGGTCGGGTCGTCGTCGCTGGTGACGAAGGTGATGATGGCGGTGTTCGGTGGCATCGGCATGAAGGCGACGACGAAGGCGATGGCCACCGATCTCGACGACATCGCCGCACGGGCCGAGGCGGCCGGGCGCTGACCTACCCTGTCACCGCGGTCTCGTCCCGGCCGATCTGTTCCTGGAACGCGGCCCCGCGTCGCGCGAAGGCCCCGGGAGTGCAGCCGTGCCAACGCCGGAATGCACGGTTGAACGCCGCCTCCGAGCGGTAGCCGACGCGGGTGGCGATCCGGCCGAGGGAGAGTCCGCCGCCCCGGACGAGCCGGGCCGCGAGATCCATGCGCCAGGACGTCACGTATGCCATCACCGGTTCGTCCATGAGGTCGGTGAACCGGGCTGCGAACGCCGACCGCGACATCCCCGCCGCCTTCGCCAGTGATTCGATCGTCCACGCCTGGTGGGGTTCCGCGTGGAAGGCCGCGAGCGCCGCGCCGACGGCCGGATCGCGCACCGCGGCGACCCAGCCCTGCCGCGGTGACGACTCCTCCAACCACGACCGGATCGTCTGGACCACCAGCACGTCCGCGAGGCGGGCCGTGACGACGTCGCTGCCGGGACGAGGGGTGATCGACTCGGCCGCGATGACGTCCAGCGCGGCGCGTTGCCACCCGGCGTCCGCTCCGGAAGTGACGAGCACCGGGGGCAGGGTCCGCGCCAGGCGCGCGACGCCGAGACCGGAGAACGACACCGCACCGCACACCAGTCGGCACGGCGTACCGCCACCGTCGATCCGGATTCGCTCGTACCGGTCGGTGAGCTCTTCTCGCGGAAGGTCGAACAGCGGGGTGCCGGGAGTGTCCGGCGAGTCCGCCAACAGATGGCCCGTGCCCCGCGGCACGAGCGCGACGTCGCCCGGTTCGAGCCGACACTCCACGTCGCCGACGCGTACCACCGCCGAACCCTCCGTGACGAGGTGGAAGATCATCGTCCCCGGAAGTGGCGGCATGTCGATGCCCCACGGTGCGGCCAGGTCGGACACCGCATAGAAGACGCCGGTCATGCCGAAGTCCTGCAGCGCGGCGGTGAGCAGGTCGGTGTGCATGCGTCCAAGCATTCCACTCATTGGACGGTCGAGCAATAAATCGAGCCAAATAGGCATTGATCGTATCGGCCGACGGGTCGAGTCTGGGAGACACCCGGAGAGACCGGAATCGAGGACGAGGGAGTGGACGACATGAAGGTTTTGGTAGTGGGAGCAAGCCGGGGAACCGGCGCGGCCGCCGTCACAGCGCTGGTCCGGGACGGACACGACGTAACGGCGTTCGCGCGCACCGCGGCGCCGACGTCCGAGAACGTCCGCACGGTCACCGGCGACGTCTTCGACCCCGACGCGCTGGGGAAGGCGATGGTCGGTCAGGAGGCGGTCGTCGTGATTCTCGGCATCTCGGACAATCCGTTCGGAGTGCGCCTGTTCGGTCGGGCACGGACGCCACTCGACGTCCGATCCGAGGGCACGCGCCGCGTGGTCGAGACGATGGGGGCCAACGGGATTCGCCGGATCGTCGTGCAGACCACCTACGGGCTCGGCGACACCTTCGGGCGGCTGTCGCTGCCGCTGAAGCTGTTCTTCCGTGTGGTGTTGGCCCCCCAGCTCGCGGACAGCGAGGCGCAGGAGGCCGTCGTCCGCGGCAGCGATCTCGACTGGACGATCATCCGCCCGGTCTCGCTGACCGACGGATCACCCGACAACGACGCGGCACCCGCCCACGTCGACGTTCACGACCGGATCGAGGGCCTTCAGGTCACACGCGGTCAGGTGGGGCAGGTACATGCCGACGCACTGCGCCACGACGACTGGATCGGCGCGACGGTCAGCGTGTCGGGGTGAGGGGGACGAACACCGGCATCACGGCACGCGGGCCTCGACGATCAGCGACGCGGCTCCACCTGGGACAGCACCGAGGGCAACGTCGCCCAGTCGGAGGTGATCACATTCGCCGCGCGGCCCGCCAGCTCGGTGACCCGTGCCGATGCCGCCACCGGATCGGGGACTCGATTGTCGATCGCCGGTACCACTGCGTGCGCGGCGGTCATCACCAGCAGATAGTTGTTGTCCCGGTACCACCCGGTGTCGACGTCGCTGTCGACGTAGGCCGACGCATCCCCGTCGAACACCACGAACCAGGGCCGGAGCGAGACGTCGGCGTATCGCAGTCGCGGATCGCCGGGTGCGGCGCCGTTGACTGCGGGAAACGCGACGGCGGAGGTCAGGTCACCCGAATCCGCGAGATCACGCAGGTGGGCGGCATATTCACTGTCCGTCCACAGGGCGTCGAACGGGTTCGCCTCTTCGACGGTGCCCGGGATCAGGTCGATCAGGAACCGACCCGCGAGCTCGTCGCGGGTCGGCCAGCCGCGCTCACGGACGGCGTCGTCGAGGGTGGCGGCGGCGCCGAGCAGATCCGCCGGCCGGTACACCGCGTCACCGAGTCGTTCCTGCACGAGGGCATCGAATTCGGCAGGCCCGCGCGCGATTCCGGCCGAACCGGCCGATCCATCGACCGGTACCGCGCCGAACCCGTCCTTCATCTCGATCTTCACCAGCACCGGGCGGTGAGCCAGGTTCGCGTCGTGCCACGTGCGCAGATCTGTCAGGCAGGCGCCGAGGTCACCGTTCCGCGGTCCCGATGGTCCGTCGACCGAACCACCGCCGACGCAGTTGTTCTCGTTCGCCAACGGATTCTCGTGCGACACCCGCCAGCCGGTTCCGCCTGCGTTCGTCCACACGTCGAGTTCGATCAGTCCGGCACCGGCCTCGAGAGCGTCGACGAGAAAGGGATAGGTCGCCTTCTCGTAGGTGTTGTGCACTCCGACCGAGGTGGTCTGGTCGTAGCGCAGCCCACCGACATCCGGACCACTGTCCGCAGATGCAGATGCCGCCCCCGCCGACATCACGGCCACGACGGCCGACACCACCAGTACCCGGCCCACCGCACGCGACACCCGCCACACCGTCCTCACCACTCGACAACTCCGCCACCGGGCAGCGTACGAACAAACGTGTGCGACCGGGGCCGTTCAGCAGGATCCGGCCGCGAATCAGGAACGGACGATGTCCGGCAACAGGATCGACCGGGGCGGCATCGGACGGCGCGGGCGTGGGCGGCGCAGTCGACCGGTCCGGAACCGGACCTCAGGCTCCGATCGCGCCCTTCATCATCGGCAGCATCGCCCACAACTGGTCCTGCCAGTAGGGCCAGGAGTGGATGCCGGTGTTCGGAAATTCGAAGTGAGCGCTGTCGATGCCCATCGTCAGCAGCCGCACCTGGAAGGCGCGGGACTGGGCGAGCGACAGCGCTTCCAGACCCATTCCCACCGTCGTGTTCCAGTAGTCGATCGGAGCAGCGGGGCGGGTGTGATCGCCCGGGAGTCCGCTGCCTGCCGACACCCACATCGGCAGGCCGCGGAGCCCTTCGGCCTGGACGAACGGGTCGTGACGCAGCCAGGCCGGATCCCACGGTGGACCCCACATGCAGTCCGAGTTGTAGAGACCGGCGTCGAGCATCGCGATCCGGATGGCTTCCCGCATGCCGGGCGCCGACAGGTTGAGGTAGCCGGACAGTGCGCCGGCGAACGCGAACTGGTCACGATGCCTCGACGCGAGGATCAGTGCCGCGTTGCCACCCATGGACAGTCCCACCACCGCGTTGCGGGATCGACTGAATCCGTACCGCGCGGCAAGGAAGTCGGGCAGGTTGCGAGTCAGGAAGGCTTCCCACGTGTAGGTGTAGGGCTGACGGGTGAAGTTGTTGGGCGCGTACCAGTCTGCGTAGAAGCTGGCCTTCCCGCCGACGGGTTCGACGACGTTGACGCCGTGCTCGGAGAGCCACGCAGCGTTGGTCTCGTGTTCCCAGCCGCTCACGTCGTCGGTGGCCCGCAGCCCGTCGAGCAGGTAGACGCTCCGGTTGCTCCCGTTCGCGGCGAGCCAGGTACGGACCTTGATGTACCCGACTCCGCCGGGCGCCGGAACCCAGTCCTCACGCAGCCGCGAGTAGGGGTCGGCGGACGCGACTCCGGCCGCGCCGACCGCGATGCCGAGTGGCACGACCACCGCCGCCACCAGGAGCAGTACAAGATGCCGCCAGCCTCGTGTCGACGCACTCATCCGATCGACCTCCGTCACACCGAACCCTCGGAGCCGCACTGTGATTCAGGACACAGTCTTTTGGTCACGGTATTCCGCGCCCCGCGGTGCCGATTCGATCGCCACCCAATCGTTATCCCCCTTGCCCGGATCGTGATCCGGACACTCGCGGTGGCCAATACGGTCAAACCGCCTGCAGAGACCGTTCGGTTCGCTACTCTCCTGTGCAGACTTGTGCGGATTCGTCCGCACGCCAACCCAACACGGTCCAACGCACACGATCTGATCCTCGGGAGGTCACCGGTGAGCGCGACACGGCATGCGGTCGAGATCCAATTGTCAGGCAGGGGCCCGGTCGCCCGGACCTCCGACGGAGCCCTCGGCCATGCCTAGGCCCGGGCCGGTGCGCCCGCTGGTCGGCGTCAAGATGGATGCGGTTCAGATCGAGTTCTACGACCAGCAGGCCGCGGTCGAGGGGCTGCTGATGAAGTCCGGCAAGCCCAACCGCTCGGAACTCATCCGCATCAAGTTGGCGTTCGCCGACGAGCACATGCCCGCCGGCTGGCGGCCCTGACCCGCGGACCGACACCGACTCGCGACGCACCTCAGACCGACACCGTCGACAGCTCCCACGCCCCGTCACCGGACAGTTCCAGTTGGCGTGAGTGGTGCTGGTCGACCGAACTGCGGTGGCTGACGCTGAAGAGCATGCAGTCCGGAACCTCGGAGCGGACCAGGTCGTAGAGCGAGTACTCCAGTCCCTCGTCGACAGCGGACGTCGCCTCGTCGAGAAACACCAGGTCCGGGCGCAGCAACAGGATTCGCGCGAACGCGATCCGCTGTTGCTCTCCCGGCGACAGCACCTTCGCCCAGTCCTGTTCCTCGTCGAGACGCCCGACGAGGTTGCCCAGCTGGACCTTGCGCAGAACCTCCCGGATCGTGTCGTCGGCCGATCCGTCGTCATCGAGGTCTCGGACGGAGCCGGGGTAGGCGACCGTCGTCCGCAGATCCCCGAGCGGCAGGTACGGCATCTGTGACAGGAACAGCGTCCGACGTCCGGGCGGACGACCGATCCTCCCGTCGGTGTACGGCCACATCTGCGCAAGACTCCGCAGCAGCGTCGTCTTCCCGCTGCCCGAACGGCCCTTGACGACGAGCGTCTCCCCCCGCGCCATCGTCAGGTCGAGGGCCGTCACCAGCGGGGAACCGTCCGGGGTGCGAACGTGCAAGCCCTCGATCTCGAGCGCCGCGTCCAGGTCCCGGGACTCCAGGGCGGGCATCTCCCGCGAGGCGCGATCGGCGTCGCGCAGCCCGTCGAGACGGATCAGGCTGGCGCGGTAACCGGCGAAGGTGTCGTACGACTCACGGAAGAACGACAGCGAATCGTGCACCTGACCGAACGCGGTGGCCGACTGGGTGACGTCACCGAGTGTGATGGTGCCGGAGAAGAACCGGGGCGCCTGGATCAGGATCGGGAACACCTCCGCGACCTGGTTGACACCGAGATTCCAGCCGTTGAACTTCAGGGTCCGGAACACGATCTGCCAGTAGTTCCGCAGTACCGCGGCGAACCGGGTGAGCAGGCCGTGTCGCTCGACCCCTTCCCCGCGATAGAACGCGACGTTCTCCGCGCCGTCCCTGACCCGGACCAGGGCGTAGCGGAAGTTGGCCGAGAGCCGCTCGTTCCAGAAGTTCAGCTGGATCAGCGGCCGGCCGAGCCAGAACGCCACGATCGTCGACAGGAGGACGTACGCGAACACGAGGAACACCATCGCCCGGGGAACCTCGGTGCCGAACACCGTCATCGGCCCGGACAGGTCCCAGAGGATCTTCGTGAACGAGACGAGGGAGACCAGCGCGCCGACCGCCCCCATCGACAGCGTTCGGGAAATCTGCACGAAGTCGGTGATGTCCTGTTGGATCCGCTGATCCGGGTTGTCGATAGTCGAGTCCACGAACCGGTTCCGGTAGTAGGCGCGGCCCTCCAGCCAGTCGGTGGTCACGTCGTCGGTGAGCCAGCGACGCCAGCGGATGTCGAACGCCTGGCCGACGTAGAAGTCGAGGAGTGACCGCGCGACGTGAATGGTGGCGAGGATCGCGAAGACCACGAGGCTCGTCCAGAACGCCGACTCGGCCGCGTCCAGGGCGGCCGCATCGCCCTGCGCAAATGCCTGCGCCGCCAACTGCAGTGCCGTGTACATGTCGTTGCCCTGGTACGAGAACAACACCGTCATCCGCACCGCGAAGACCGTCATGAACAGAACTGCGGCGAGCAGCCCCCAGACCGGCGCGCTGTCGCGGCCGGTGAAGTAGGGGCCGCTGATCCGCCAGAACTGCCGACCCCACCTGGTGTAGCGCAGCAGCACCATCGCGGCGAGAACGAAACAGACCGCGGAAATCCCGAACGCCTCCAGGGTCCACCGCACGCTGTTCCACAGCTCGTGGTTCCAGTCCAACGACGACGACTCGGGCATCGTGACCCCTCCTGGCGTGGTGGGAGTGCGCGAATTCTAACTCCGCCGCGGTAGCGCCGTCCGAGTAACTGCTGGTCGCGGGCTCACGACCGCAGCAGTCCGCGCCGCACGGCGAGACCTCCCGCGACAGCGGCGATCCCGATCGTCACGAGCGCTCCGAGGAGCAGGGCGGGGGCCTCGCCGGGTGCGAACAGCCCGAGCTGGGTTCCGACGGTCGCGGCCGCCACCGGGATTCCGAGCTGCGCCGCGGACAGCGCCGCCAGTGACAGCGGCTGCCCGAGCAGCCTCGCGAGGGAGTGCACCGCGACCGCCGACAATCCGAGCGCCAGCCCGAGACCGACGTACACGGGATCCTCGACGAGCGCGCGGAGGTCGAGCGAGGCCCCGAGCCAGACGAAGAACAGAGGGCCGAGGAATCCTTCGGTGAGACCGAACAGCTGGCGGGCGAGCCTGCGCGGCTCCCCGACCGCCGACAGTGCCAGTCCGAGCGCGAATCCGGCGAGCATCACCGACACGTGCATGGACGTCGCGAGGGCGGCGAGCGCGAAGAGCAGGACGAGGTTCACGCGCAGCTCGAGGGCGAATCCGCGCTTCTCGGATACTCGGTGCAGCCGTTCCTGGAATCCGCTGCGGACCATCACCCGAAAGATCATGTAGACGACCGCGGCACCGACTGCGACCGCCACCGCACCGACCGCGGCGCGCGGCGCCCTGCCGGGGTCGATGACCAAGGGCAGCGCCACGATGCATGCGGCGTCGGCGACGGCGACCTGCGCGACGGTGTCGACCACGGACGGGCCGCCGAGGCGCAGCGAGTCGACGATCGGAAGCACCAGTGCCGCTGACGACGACGCGACCAGCACCGCGTACAGGCCGGCCTTACCGGTGCCGAACGCGGTCGCCAGACCGATCCCGACGGGCACGGCGGCGAGCCCGACCAGGCCAGCGCGGAGCACCCCGCGGCGCAGGGCCGGGCGGATCGCCGCGTCCCGCATCGGGACGTGGGTGCCCGCCACGAACATGACCAGGGCGAACCCGATGTCGGCGAGGAACGCCAGAATCGGGTCGCCCGGGTCGATCACGTCGAGACCGCTGATCCCGATCAGCATCCCGGCGAGCAGTTCTCCGAGCACGACGGGAAGGTTCCACTGCCTGCGCGCAGCGAGCAGGGGCCCGAGCAGCGCGACGACCGAGATCAGCGCGAGCGTCCCGAATCCCACGGCCACTCACCTCCGCCGGTTGTCGCGGCGCGCCGTTCAGCCTCGCTTGGGGAAGTGCCGGATCATGCCTTCCTGTACCACCGTCGCGAGCAGCTCACCCGAGTGGGAGAAGAATCGGCCCGTCGCGAGTCCGCGGGATCCCGAGGCCACCGGCGATTCCGTCGCATACAGCGCCCACTCGTCGAAACGCAGCGGGCGGTGGAACCAGATCGAGTGGTTGACCGTCGCCGCGACGATGCGGTCCAGGCCCCAGGACAGTCCGTGGGTGGTGATGATCGAATCCAGGACGGTGGTGTCCGAACCGTATGCCAGGGCGGCGGCGTGCAACCGGCCGTCGTCCGGGAGCGGCCCGTCGGTGCGCATCCAGACCCGGTTGTGCCCGAGCGTCTCGCCGGTGCCCTTGAGAATCCATGCCGGGTCGTTGGCATAGCGCATGTCGATCGGGCGCAGCGCCCCGACGAAGTGCGGCAGCGTGTCCTCGAAGCCGACCAGCCGCTCCCCGATGGTCGGGAGCGTCTCCGGTGCGGGCACGTCGGGCCGCGGCACGGCATGCTCGAGTCCGCGACCGTGCTCCTGGAACGCGACCAGCGCGACGGACAGCTCGCGTCCGTCCTGGATCGCCGTCACCTGCCGGTTGGCCAGTGCGCGGCCGTCACGGAAGCGCTCCACCCGGTACTCGATCGGCTCCTTGGGGTCGCCGCCGCGAATGAAGTGCACGTTGACGACGTGCAGCGGACGGTCACCGTCGACGGTGTAGCCGGCCGCGATCATCGATTGCGCGACCAGCTGCCCACCGAAGGTGCGGCTGCCGAGCTGCCTGCCCGTCGGGTGCCTGCCGAGGAACGAATCCTCGCCGATCTGCTCGAGTTCGAGCAGACCCAGCAGGGTCTCCAGGTCCTCGCCACGCTCCTGCTCCTGCGGGCTCACCAGCTCGACCGCCGCATCACTCACCTATGGTCCTCTTCCCCGATCCGATGGACGTGAATCAGATTGGTGGAGCCTACGGTGCCGGGCGGCGATCCGGCGACGATAACGACGAGATCGCCCTTGTTGTACCGACCGAGCGAGAGCAGTGCGGTGTCGACCTGCCCGATCATGATGTCGGTCGTCGAGACCGGCGGCACGAGGAACGTCTCGGTGCCCCAGGTCAGGGACAGCTGACTACGCACCTCGGGCAGCGGCGTGAACGCCAACAGCGGCAGCGGAGTGTGCAGTCGCGCGAGCCTGCGAACCGTGTCGCCGGACTGCGTGAACGCCACCAGAGCCTTCGCGTCGAGCCGCTCGCCGATCTCGCGGGCCGCGTACGAGATGACGCCGCGCTTGGTTCGGGGCACGTGGGTCAGCGGGGGCACCCGCGTCGACTCCGTCTCGACGGCCTCCACGATGCGGGCCATGGTCTCGACCGTCTCGATCGGGAACTTTCCGACCGACGTCTCACCGGACAGCATCACCGCGTCGGCACCGTCGAGCACGGCGTTCGCGACGTCCGAGGCCTCGGCGCGAGTGGGACGGGAGTTCTCGATCATCGAGTCGAGCATCTGCGTCGCGACGATGACGGGCTTGGCGTTCTCACGGGCGATCTGGATGGCGCGCTTCTGCACCAGCGGCACCTGCTCGAGCGGCAGCTCGACACCGAGGTCGCCACGGGCGACCATCACCGCGTCGAACGCCAGCACCACGGCCTCGAGGTTCTCGATCGCCTCCGGCTTCTCCAGCTTCGCTATGACCGGCACCCGCCGGCCGACGCGGTCCATCACGGCGTGCACGAGTTCGACGTCGGCGGGCGAGCGGACGAAGGAGAGCGCGATGAAGTCGACACCGAGCCCGAGCGCGAACTCGAGGTCGGCGATGTCCTTCTCGGACAGCGCCGGAACCGAGACGTTCATACCGGGCAGGGAAACGCCCTTGTTGTTGCTGACCGGACCGCCCTCGGTGACGATGCAGACCACGTCGTTGCCCTCGACGCGCGAGACCGTGAGTCCGACCTTGCCGTCGTCGACGAGGAGGCGGTCGCCCGCCTTCGCGTCCGCAGCGAGTTCCTTGTAGGTGGTCGAGACCCTGTCGTGAGTGCCGTCGACCTCGTCGACGGTGATCCGGACCTCCTCGCCGTTCTCCCACACCGTGGACCCGGTCGCGAACCGGCCGAGCCGGATCTTCGGGCCCTGCAGGTCGGCGAGGATGCCGACCGACTTGCCGCTCGCGTCGGAGGCATCTCGCACGAGCCGATAGTTGTGTTCGTGGTCGGCGTGCTCACCGTGGCTGAAGTTGAGCCGAGCGACATCCATGCCGCTCTCGACGAGCTCGCGAATTCGTTCCCCGGTCGCAACAGCAGGGCCCAGGGTGCACACAATCTTTGTCCGTCGAGTCACCTGTGCGAGCCTAGTCTGTGAACCGATTCAGTTCTATTCCCGCCCCATGAACACAATGAACTCGTGTAAAGCGTTCACCGCCGTGTCACCGCCGCGTTCACGAGATCAGCCCCGTCACAGGACCTCGAGGGGCAGCGCCGTCGGATGCACCGGCGACGGGAGATCCGAGTCGCCGGTGAGGAATCCGTCGACCGCGTGTGCCACCGACCTGCCCTCCGCGATCGCCCACACCACGAGCGACGCGCCGCGGTGCGCATCACCGCACACGAACACCCCCGGCGCCGACGTCTGCCAGTCCGGACCACACGACAGAACGCCCCTCCCGGACAGCGGCAGCTCGAGTCCGTCCAGCAGCGCGCTGTGCTCGACACCCTCGAAGCCGATCGCGAGAAGCGCCAGATCGCAGGGCAATTCGACCTCCTCGCCGACCGGCGCGATGTGCCTGCGACCCTGCTCGTCGCGACTCACCCGCACCTCCGCGAGCGACATGGCCCGCACGCGACCCCGCTCGTCACCCAGAAAACGTTGCACCGCAACCTCGTAACGCCGCACGCCACCCTCCGCGTGGGCGGGCGAGGTACGCAGGACCATCGGCCACGACGGCCACGGCGACCGCTCGTCGTCGCGTACGACCGGGGCCTCCGCGTGGTAGTCCAACTGGGTCACGGAGAGGGCGCCCTGCCGATGGGCTGTGCCGAGGCAGTCGGCGCCGGTGTCACCGCCGCCGATGATCACCACGTGTTTGCCGCGTGCGGTGACGGGGCTCGGGCCGTCGCCCTCGCATTCCCGGTTCGCCAGCACGAGGTGTTCCATCGCCAGGTGGATCCCCTCCAGTTCGCGACCCCGGACCTCGGTGTTGTCCCGGGCACGCAGCGCGCCGACGGCGAGGACGACCGCCCCGAACTCCTCACGCAACCGTGGAACGGTCACGTCGACCCCGACCTCGCAGTCCGTGACGAAACGGGTTCCCTCGCCGCGCATCTGGTCGATCCTGCGGTCGATCACCGCCTTGTCGAGCTTGAAGGCCGGGATGCCGTACCGGAGCAGTCCCCCGAGCCGGTCGTCGCGCTCGAAGACGGTGACGTCGTGTCCGGCCCGCGTCAACTGCTGCGCGGCCGCCAGCCCGCCCGGCCCGGAGCCGACCACCGCGACCCGGTGGCCGGTCGACACGATCGCCGGCCGCGGCGTCACGGCCCCCGTCTCGAAGGCCACATCGGCGACGGCCTGCTCGATCCGTTTGATCGTGACGCTGCCGCCGGTGTCGTTCTCGGCGATCGACAGCACGCACGCCGCTTCGCAGGGGGCGGGACAGATCCGGCCGGTGACCTCCGGAAAGTTGTTGGTGGCGTGCAACCGGTCGGCGGCGGCGTCCCACCGGCCGCGTCGAACGAGGTCGTTCCACTCGGGAATCAGGTTGCCGAGCGGGCAGCCCGCCGACCCCGAGTGGCAGAACGGGATTCCGCAGTCCATGCACCGGGTGGCCTGCTGCGCCACATCGGCGGCCCGCGTCTCGGCGGACTGCTCGGCGCCGACCTCGGCCCAGTCACGCACCCGCTCGGAAACGGGCCGTTTCGGTGCCTCTCGCTTGTTCACGGTGAGGAATCCGTGCGGATCAGCCACGAGCGGCCTCCATGATCGCGGTGTCCACGTCGCGTCCCTCTGCCCGCGCGAGGCGGCCCGCTTCGAGCACCCGCCGGTAGTCGACCGGCAGCACCTTCGTGAACAGGGCCGCCCGCCGAGGCCAGTCGGCCAGCATCGACGCCGCCACCGGCGAGTCCGTGTACTCCCGGTGTCGCGCCACGACGACGCGGAGCCATTCCAGGTCGTCCGGGTCGGGCGATTCGAGGGTGACCATCGCCGTGTTGACCCGGGTCGGATCCAGGTTCAGTACGTAGGCGATTCCGCCCGACATACCCGCTGCGAGGTTGCGGCCCGTCGGCCCGAGGACGACGACCCTGCCGCCGGTCATGTACTCGCAGGCGTGGTCGCCGACCCCCTCGACGACCGCGGTCGCCCCCGAGTTGCGGACGGAGAAGCGCTCCCCCACCTGCCCGCGCGCGAACAGTTCACCCGAGGTCGCACCGTACAGCAACGTGTTGCCCGCGATCACCTGCTCCTGCGCGTCGAACGGAGCATCCGCGGCGGGCCGCAGGACGATCCGTCCACCCGAAAGACCCTTCCCGACATAGTCGTTCGCATCACCTGTCAGAGCGAGGGTGACACCGGGCGGCAGGAATGCCCCGAGCGACTGACCCGCCGATCCCGTCAGTTCCACCACGATGGTGTCGGCGGGCAGACCGTCGGCCCCGTACCTGCGGGTGACCTCCGCCCCGAGCAGGGTGCCGACGGTGCGGTTGACGTTGCGGACCGGAAGTCGCAGCCGGACGGGGCGGGCATCCTCGAGCGCACCGTCGGCGAGCTGGATCAAACTGCGGTCCAACGCTTCTGCCAGTCCGTGATCCTGTTCGCGGATCCGGCGCCGCTGCGGCACCGACTGCCCACCGTCGCCTGCGGGGACCGCGAAGATCGGCGACAGGTCCAGGCCGCGACTCTTCCAATGCGCCACCCCCTCCGCGGTCTCCAGCAGATCGGCGCGACCGATCGCCTCGTCGAGACTGCGCAGTCCGAGCCGCGACAGGTGTTCACGCACCTCCTCGGCGACGAACCGGAAGAACTCCTCGACGAACTCCGGCTTGCCGGTGTACCGCGCGCGCAGCACCGGGTTCTGGGTGGCGACGCCGACCGGGCAGGTGTCGAGGTGGCAGACGCGCATCATGATGCACCCGGCGACGATCAGCGGTGCCGTCGAGAATCCGTACTCCTCACCGCCCAGGAGGGCCGCGACCATGACGTCCCGACCGGTGCGCAACCCGCCGTCGCACTGGACCGTGATCCGGTCGCGGAGACCGTTGAGCACCAGCGTCTGCTGCGCGTCGGCGAGGCCGATCTCCCACGGGGCGCCGGCGTGCTTGAGCGAGGTCAGGGGCGAGGCGCCGGTACCACCGTCGTTCCCGGAGATCAGCACGACGTCGGCGTGGGCCTTCGAGACACCGGCGGCCACGGTACCGACGCCGACGGAGCTGACCAGTTTGACGTGGATGCGGGCACGGTCGTTGGCGTTCTTGAGGTCGTGGATCAGCTGCGCCAGGTCCTCGATGGAGTAGATGTCGTGGTGCGGCGGCGGGGAGATCAACCCGACGCCGGGCGTCGAGTGCCGTGTCGACGCCACCCACGGGTACACCTTGAACGGCGGCAACTGGCCGCCCTCGCCCGGCTTGGCGCCCTGCGCCATCTTGATCTGGATGTCGGTCCCGTTGACGAGATAGTCGCTGGTGACGCCGAAGCGGCCGCTGGCGACCTGTTTGACCGCGCTGCGCCGGAGCGGATCACGCAGCCGGTCGGGAGTCTCGCCTCCCTCGCCCGTGTTGGATCGTCCCCCGAGGCGGTTCATCGCGATCGCCATCGTCTCGTGGGCCTCGGCGGAGATCGACCCGTAACTCATTGCGCCGGTGTTGAACCGGGCGACGATCGCGTCGACGGGTTCGACCTCGTCGAGTGGGACCGCCGTCGCCGGGTCCTCTCGGAAACGAAACAGCCCGCGCAACGCCCCACCCTGCTCGGCGAGCGTGTTGACCGTGTCGCTGTAGCGGGCGAACACCTCGCGTCGGCCGGTTCGGGTGGCATGCTGGAGCAGGAACACGGTTTCGGGGGTGAACAGGTGCAGTTCGCCGTCGCGGCGGAACTGGTACTCGCCGCCCACGTCGAGGCGCTGAAATGCGCGATCACTCGGATTCGCGGGGTGGGCGAGACGGTGCCGCCTGCGGACCTCCTCGGCGAGCACGTCGATCCCGACGCCTCCGAGCGTCGAGACGGTGCCGGCGAAGTACTCGTCCACCAGATCGCGATCCAGTCCGATCGCTTCGAAAACCTGTGCGGCGGTGTAGGACCCGACGGTCGAGATCCCCATCTTGGACATCACCTTCAACACGCCCTTGCCGAGGGCGGTCAGATAGTTCCGTACGGCCACCTGCGATTCGAGGCCCCTCAGTTCACCCTCGCGGACCAGGTCCTCGATGGTCTCCATCGCCAGATACGGGTTGACGGCCGCCGCTCCGAATCCGATGAGCATCGCCACATGGTGGACCTCCCGGGCATCCCCCGACTCCACGACGAGCGCGACCCGCGTGCGTTCCTTCGTCCGGATCAGGTGGTGGTGCACCGCCGAGACGGCCAGTAGCGACGGGATCGGCGCATGCGACCGGTCGGCGTCCCGATCCGAGATGACGAGCGTGCGGTACCCGGCGGCGATGGCGGCACTCGCGCGCGAACGCAGGTCCTCGATCGCCTCGCGCATCCCGTCGGCGCCGCGGTCCACCTCGTAGAGCGCGCGCAGTACCGTCGCCGCGAGCCCCGGATGCTCGCCCTCGTCGTCGATGTGGACGATCCTGTTCAGGGCCCGGTTGTCGAGCACCGGCCACGGCAACACGATCTGCCTGCACGAGGCCGCCGTCGGCCGCAGAAGGTTCTGCTCCGGACCCATCACCCGGGACAGCGAGGTGACGACCTCCTCCCGGATCGCGTCCAACGGCGGATTGGTGACCTGCGCGAACAGCTCGACGAAGTAGTCGTAGAGCAGGCGCGGCCGCTGCGACAGGACCGCGATCGGAGTGTCGGTGCCCATCGACCCGATCGGCTCACCGGCCGCCGCCGCCATCGGCGTCAGCAGAAGCCGCAGTTCCTCCTCCGTGTACCCGAACACGATCTGCCTGCGGACCACCGACTCGTGCGGGTGCACCGCGGCAGGTCGGTCCGGCAGTTCGTCGAGCGAGAGTAGACCCGCGTACAACCATTCCGCGTACGGCTCCGCGGCCGCGAGTTCCCCCTTGACCTCACTGTCGGGCACGATCCGACCCGCGGCGGTGTCGACGAGGAACATCTGCCCCGGCTCCAGTCGTCCCTTCGCCAGCACCCGCGACGGATCGATGTCGAGGACACCGGACTCGCTGGCGAGGACGACGCGGCCGTCCTCGGTGAGCCACCACCGGCCGGGGCGCAGCCCGTTACGGTCGAGAACGGCGCCGACCCGGACACCGTCGGTGAACGTCACGCACGCCGGGCCGTCCCACGGTTCCATCAGGGAGGCGTGGTAGCGGTAGAAGTCGCGGCGGTCCGCGGGCATCGCCCGGTTGTTCTCCCACGCCTCCGGGATCATCATCATCACCGCGTGTTCGACGCTGCGCCCGCCGAGATGCAGCAGTTCGAGCACCTCGTCGAACGACGCGGAATCCGACGCGTCCGGCGTGCAGATCGGGTAGAGCCGAGTCAGATCACCGGGGATGAGGTCGGACGCCAGCATCGCTTCACGGGCCCGCATCCGGTTCCGATTTCCGCGGACGGTGTTGATCTCGCCGTTGTGTGCGACGTACCGGAACGGATGTGCCAGCGGCCACGACGGAAAAGTGTTGGTCGAGAAACGACTGTGCACGATCGCGATCGCGCTGCGGCACCGCTCGTCCCGCAGGTCGGGGAAGAACACCGGCAGCTGCGTCGTGGTGAGCATGCCCTTGTAGACCATCGTCCGGGACGACAGCGACGAGAAGTAGACGCCCAGCGCCGGGTCGTCGGGGATCTGCTCGGCACGTTTGCGCAGGGGGTAGACGAGCCGGTCGAGGTCCACACCGGACGGTCGGCGGCCGCCCGGGCCGACGGGTGCCGCGACGAACAACTGGCTCATGTACGGCATACACCCGCGGGCACTGATGCCGATGTCGGCGCCGTCCGGATCGACGGGCACCTCCCGCCATCCGAGGATCTCGAGGTGCTCCTCGGCTGCGATCGCCTCGATTCGAGCGACCGCTGCGGCCCGCGGCGCGGATTCCTGCGGCAGGAAACAGATCCCGGCGGCGAACGCGGCTTCGCCGGAATCGTTCACGTCGGGGAGGTCGAACCCGGCAACCGCGGTCAACAGGTCGACCGGCAACTGCACCAGGATCCCGGCGCCGTCACCGCTGTTCGGTTCCGCTCCGGCTGCCCCACGGTGTTCGAGGTTCGCCAGCGCCAACAGACCGTCGGCGACGATGCCGTGATCCGCCCTGCCGTGAATGTCCGCCACCATCGCGACCCCGCAGGAGTCGGATTCGCGCGCCGGGTCGTACAGGCCCTGCGGTGCGGGCAGTTGGGAGAACAGCACCTGGACACCTCCACGGGAGGCCGCCGTCACGGCACTGGCCGTGAGGCAGGCGGCGTCCGGGTGTGGCGCGCAGAGGATGGTCGACCGAGCGTCACACTCGGGTGCGCACAGTGTAGACGCGAGGTGAGGGCGCGGTCGAGATGCCGTTCTCCGACGGGATCGGCCGGGGGCCGATCAGCTCCGCAGTTTCAGACCCCGCGAGTCCCGGGTGTTGCCTGCCAGCATGATGATCCCGTCGATCAGCGGCCAGATCGCGCCGATCCCGCAGGTCAACCAGGTGGCGGCGATCTGACCGATGGCGATACCGGTGTGGCCGGTGTAGAAGCGACCGGCACCGAACCCGCCAAGGAATATCTGCAGCAGCCCCGCCGCGATCTTGGTCTTGTCCGACAGCGGCTCCCCCGTCAACGGATCACGACCGTACGGGGCGGTCGGATCGACGCCCGGGTATCCGTATCCGGGGACGGCGGAGACCTGCGGGTGCGGAGCGTAGCTGGGCCCGGTGCCCGGCGCACCGTAGACCGGCCCCGGCGGGGGGTACGCGGACGTCGTCTGCTGATCGTCGGGCCCCTGCGCCGCGAACGCGGCCATCGGGTCGAAACCCTGCCCGTTCTCGATCCGCTTCTGCCAGTCGTCGTTCGGTGCGGTCATGACTTCTCGTTCCCCCCTGTGGTGCTGTTCTCATCGTCGTCGGCGGCGACACCCCCGGTGTCGTCGGCGTCGTCTGCCTGGGCACCGTCCACGCCATCCGTGTCGGCGCCGTCGGCCGGCTCGGGATGCTCCGCGAGATAGCGCTCCCGGGCCGCCCCGATACGCAGCTCGGCAGGCGTCTCCCGACCCTTGGTGGCCAGCACGAAGTATGCCATCGCACAGGCGAACACGATCGCCGAGGTGAACGAGTTGATACGGATGCCCGCGATGTGGGTCGCGTAGTCGTCGCGCATGAGCTCGACGAAGAACCGGCCGAGGCTGTATCCGGCGGCGTACAGCGCGAACAGGCGTCCGTGCCCGATCCGGAACCTGCGATCGACGACGACCAGCAGGATCACGATCAGCACGTTCCAGACCAACTCGTACAGGAACGTCGGGTGCACGATCCTTTCGACGACCCCGTTGGAGGTACCGGTGAGCGGATCGAGACGCCCCGCGTCGTTCACGCGCTCGTAGATCTCGAGGCCCCACGGCATCGTGGTCTCGCGCCCGTACAGCTCCTGGTTGAACCAGTTGCCGAGCCGACCGATGGCCTGCGCCAACAGGATTCCCGGGGCGATGGCGTCACCGAGTGCGGCAACGGACACACCGCGCTGACGGCACCCGATCCAGGCGCCGACCGCGCCCAGTGCGACGGCACCCCAGATTCCGAGCCCGCCCTGCCAGATCTTCAGTGCGTCACCGGGATTGCCGCCCTCACCGAAGTACGTGCTCCAGTCGGTGAGGACGTGATAGAGGCGGCCGCCGATCAGACCGAACGGCACCGCCCAGATGGCGACGTCGAGGACCGTGCCCTTCTCGCCGCCGCGCGCGACCCAGCGACGGTCACCCCACACCACCGCGACGAGGATGCCGACGATGATGCAGAACGCGTAGGCGCGCAGCGGAAACGGACCGACTTGCCACACGCCCTGCGGTGGGCTCGGAATATAGGCGAGGATGTCGACAGTTGACGTCACGACGCCACGGTAGCCGAACGGACACCCTCGGCGAGTTCGACCGTGAGGGCCCGCAACGCGTCCATCCCCTGCCCGGCCGCGGCGACCAGTGCGGATCCCACGATGACTGCATCGGCGTAGGCCCCGATCTCGGCGGCCTGGGCACCCGAGCGGACGCCGATACCGACACCGACCGGGATGTCCGAGTGCTCACGCACCCGGGCCACCAGCTCCGGCGCCAGGTTCGACACGGCGTCGCGGGCGCCCGTGACACCCATCGTCGACGTCGCGTAGACGAATCCCCGGCAGGAGTCGAGGGTCATCGCGAGCCGCTCGTTCGTCGAGCTCGGCGCGACGAGGAAGATCCGGTCCAGTCCGTACTTGTCGGAGGCCGCGATCCAGTCGGCGGCCTCGTCCGGGATCAGGTCCGGGGTGATGATGCCGAGTCCGCCTGCGGCGGCGAGGTCGCGGGCGAACTCGTCCACGCCGTACTTGAGTACGAGGTTCCAGTACGTCATGACGACCGCCTTGCCACCGGCCTTCGTGATCGCCTCGACGGCCGTGAACACGTCGCGCACACGGAATCCGGCGCGCAGCGCCTCGTCGGCGGCCGCCTGGATCGTCGGGCCGTCCATCACCGGATCGCTGTAGGGGACGCCGACCTCGATCAGGTCGCAGCCCGCGTCGACGAGCGTCTCGAACGCCTCGATCGACTTCGGTACCGTCGGATAGCCGGTGGGCAGATACCCCACGAGAGCCGGCCTGTTCTCGGCCCGGCACTGCGCGAAGATCTCCCCCAGTCGCGACTGCTGCGCGCTCACTTGTCTTCCCCCTCGGTTGCGGTGTCGGTGTCGGAATCGGTCGGCATGAGCCCGAACCACGTGGCGGCGGTGTCGACGTCCTTGTCACCGCGACCGGAAAGGTTGACGAGCACGATCGCACCCTCACCCAGCTCCCGGCCGAGCTTCAGTGCACCCGCGACGGCGTGCGCGGACTCGATCGCCGGGATGATGCCTTCGGTGCGGCACAGCAGCGCGAACGCATCCATCGCCTCGGTGTCCGTGACCGGGCGGTACTCGGCCCGTCCGATGTCGTTGAGGAACGAGTGCTCCGGCCCCACGCCGGGGTAGTCGAGGCCGGCCGAGATCGAATGCGACTCGATGGTCTGACCGTCGTCGTCCTGCAACAGGTAGGAGTACGCGCCGTGCAGCGCGCCCGGCGATCCGCCCGCGATCGTCGACGCATGACGTCCGGTCTCCACACCGTCACCGCCTGCCTCGAATCCGACCAGCTTCACGGCCGGGTCGTCGATGAAGGCGTGGAAGATGCCGATCGCGTTGGAGCCGCCACCGACGCACGCGGCGACGGCGTCCGGCAGCCTGCCGGTCAGCGCGCGGACCTGTGCGCGGGCCTCGAGGCCGATGATGCGCTGGAAGTCGCGGACCATCGTCGGGAACGGATGCGGGCCCGCCGCGGTGCCGAAGCAGTAGTACGTGTTGTCCGCGTTGGTGACCCAGTCGCGCAGCGCCTCGTTGATCGCGTCCTTGAGTGTCGCCGATCCGGTGACCGCGGGGATGACCTCGCCGCCGAGCAGGCGCATCCGTGCGACGTTGAGCGCCTGCCGCTTGGTGTCCACCTCACCCATGTAGACGACACACTCGAGTCCGAGGAGTGCGCACGCCGTCGCGGTCGCGACGCCGTGCTGACCGGCGCCGGTCTCCGCGATCACGCGGGTCTTGCCCATCCGCTTGGCGAGCAGCACCTGCCCGAGCACATTGTTGATCTTGTGCGACCCGGTGTGGTTGAGGTCTTCGCGCTTGAGGAGCAGGCGCGCACCGCCCGCGTGCTCGGACAGCCGGGCCGCCTCGTAGACCGGGGACGGCCGGCCGGTGTAGTCACGCTGCAGGCGGTCCAGTTCGTTCAGGAACGCCGGATCGACGCGGGCCTTGTCGTACTCGGCGGTGACCTCCTCGATCACCGCCATCAACGCCTCGGGGACGTAGCGGCCACCGTAGGCGCCGAAGTGGCCACCCGCATCGGGTTCGTGGGCGCTTCGCGCGGTGACGCCGTCGCTCATGCGGGGCAGGCCCTGGTTCGTGCTGGGGAAACCCTTGGCGGAAAGTACGGGATCGTCTGCAGTCACCTGTTCAGTCTGCCCTAGTCTGCAGACCCGAAATCCCGCCGGGTCGCAGACCCGAAATCCCGCCGGGTCCGGCCAGTCGGTATTCGGGGGCCTGGCCGTGACCGGCCCGTCAGCGCGCGGGCTTCGGGCAGGACGGATGAGTTCCGGCCGCGACCAGATCCTTGACCGCCGTACGAGGGTCTCCGCTGGTGACCAGGCCCTCGCCGACGAGCACCGCATCGGCGCCCGCCCCGGCGTACGCGAGCAGGTCCGCGGTGCCACGGACACCGGACTCGGCGATCTTGACGACCCGGCTCGGCAGGCCCGGCGCGATGCGTGCGAACGTGTCGCGGTCGACGTCGAGGGTCTTGAGGTCGCGGGCGTTGATGCCGATGACGCTCGCCCCCGCCTCCAGTGCGCGATCGGCCTCTTCCTCGGTGTGCACCTCGACGAGGGCGGTCATGCCGAGCGACTCGGTGCGATCGAGCAGGGACGCCAGGGTGTTCTGGTCGAGGGCCGCGACGATCAGCAGGATCACGTCGGCGCCGTGGGCACGGGCCTCGTGGATCTGGTACGGGCCGACGATGAAGTCCTTGCGCAGGACGGGGATCGACACCGCCTTGCGGACGGCGTCGAGATCCGCCAGGGATCCCTTGAAGCGCCGTTCCTCGGTGAGCACGCTGATCACGCGCGCCCCACCCTCCTCGTAGGCGCGAGCCAGCGACGCGGGGTCGGTGATGGTCGACAGCTCACCCTTCGAGGGGCTGGCGCGCTTGACCTCCGCGATGACGCCGATCCCATCGGCCCGCAGCGCGGCCGCGGCATCGAGGGCAGGCGCCGCGGCGGCGGCAGCGGCCTTGACCGCGGCAAAGTCGAGCAGTGACTCGCGAGCGGCGACGTCGGCGCGCACCCCGTCGAGAATCGAATCGAGAACAGTCATCACGTCCCGAGTCCTTTCTGGGCAGTTGCCGATTGTGAGAAACGTCATCCGTACAAGCAAGCCTAGATGCCGCCCATGTCTTGACTAACGGCGGGTCTACGTGCCAGTGACCGGACCCGGTCCGTCCTGGTCGCCGCGAACATCGTCGGGGCGATCGTCATCGGTGGGATCGTCGCCCGCGTCGAGCGCATCCCACAGGACCCGTTGGCTCGGTGGCTCGTTCGATTCCCGACGTTTGACGGCGTCGTCGCGCCGCGCCGCCGGAGCCGCGTACTTCGACGACAGTCCAGCAGCGACCGACGCCTTGCGCAGTAGCAGGATCGCCGCGGCGAGCGCCGCCACTCCCCCGACGATCACCAGCAACGCAGGCGTCGTGGACACCGCGGTACTCGTCACGTCCGCCCGGTCGGGCAGCTCGGCGAGCCGTCCCGCCCGGTCGTCGTCGACGTTGGACGTCAGCAGGGTCACCGCAGGCACGATCGCCGCGACGGCGACCACGGCAACCAGGAGCGCGACCACGCGCAGCGCCCACCCGCGGACCGCGAACGAGGCCGCGATCGCGGCGAGCAGTGCCAGGGCCAGCGGAGTCGTGGCGGCCGCCCACGTGCCCCCGTCGAGTGCGGTGGTGCGCGCCTCCCCGAGTCCGTCGAACGAGTCCACCCGCACCCACGTCATCCTCGACGCCGCCCACAGGCACAGTGCCGCCACCGCCAACAGCAGCACCGGCAACGCCGCCGTGACGGGAGACCGCCGTGCGGTGGGCTCGGCCTCGGATTCAGACATCGTGACCGCCGAGGGTGCGCAGGGTGCCCGCGGCGGCGATCGCGCTGAGCGCGGACATCGCCTTGTTCCTGGCCTCCGTGTCCTCGTACACGGGATCCGAGTCGGCCACGACGCCCGCACCCGCCTGCACGTACGCGACCCCGTCCTTGACCAGTGCCGAGCGGATCGCGATCGCGGTGTCCGCGTCGCCTGCGAAATCGAGGTAGCCGACGATGCCGCCGTAGATGCCGCGGCGAGTCGGTTCGAGTTCGTCGATCAGCTCCATCGCGCGGACCTTCGGCGCGCCGGACAGGGTGCCCGCCGGGAAGCACGCGGTGACGGCGTCGAGAGCGTGGTTTCCTTCTGCGAGGCGTCCCGTCACCGTCGACACCAGATGCATGACGTGGCTGTAACGCTCGACATGCCGATAGTCGTGCACCTTCACGGTGCCCGGCTCGCACACGCGGCCGAGATCGTTGCGGCCGAGGTCGACGAGCATCAGGTGCTCGGAGTTCTCCTTCTCGTCCGCGATCAGGTCCTTCTCGAGCAGAAGGTCCTCCTCCTCGGTACTGCCGCGCCAGCGAGTGCCCGCGATGGGGTGCGTGGTCGCAGTGCCGTCCTTGACGGTGACCAGGGACTCGGGGCTCGACCCGACGATCGCGAACGCGGTGCCGCCGTCGCCGTCCGGGACGTTGACGAGATACATGTACGGGCTCGGATTGGACGCGCGCAGCATCCGGTAGATGTCCACGGGCGCGGCGTCGGTGTCCATCTCGAATCGCTGCGAGAGCACCACCTGGAACGCCTCACCGGCCTCGATCTCAGAGATCAGGCGGCGCACGTCGGCGCCGAACTCCTCGGTGGTGCGTTGGCGGCGGAACTCCGGAGCGGGGGTCGTGAACGTCGACACCGTCGACGGCGCCGGGGCGCCGAGAGCCCGGGTCATCTCGTCGAGTCGGGCGACGGCGTCGTCGTACGCCTCGTCGACCCGCTCGTCGCTGCCGTCCCAGTTGACGGCGTTCGCGATCAGCGTGATGGCGCCCTCGTGGTGGTCGACCGCAGCGAGATCCGTCGCGAGCAACATCACCATCTCCGGGATGTGCAGGTCGTCGACGGCGTGGCTGGGAAGCCGTTCGAGCCTGCGCACGACGTCGTAGCCGAGGAAGCCGACCATGCCGCCCGTCAGTGGCGGCATGTCCGGGAGTCGCTCGCTACGGAGCAGTTCGAGGGTCTGCCCGAGCGCGGCGACGGGGTCACCGCCGGACGGCGCGCCTGCGGGGACGTTGCCGTACCACGCGGCCTCGCCGTCGACGACGGTCAGCGCCGCGGGAGATCCGACACCGATGAACGACCATCGCGACCAGGAGCGCCCGTTCTCGGCCGACTCCAGGAGGAAGGTGCCGGGCCGGTCGGCCGCGAGCTTGCGATACGCGGACAGTGGGGTCTCGGAGTCCGCCAACACCTTTCGAGTGACCGGCACGACCCGGTGTTCGGCCGCGAGCGCGCGGAACTGCGCGCGGGAGGTGGTGGCTGCGGCTGTGTCGGCTGCAGCGGGTGCGGAGGGAACGGTGGTTGGCTCGCCGGACATGACGTCAATCATGGCAGGAGCGGTCGGACGCGACTGCGATGGCTGCCTACCAGACGTCGCGGTCCAGCGGCCTCGGCAGCGGTGCGAGTGCGCCGGCGTCCCGCAACAGGCGGTAGGCCCGCGCAACCGCGGCAGGTTCCATACCCACCTCGACCAGGATCCCGCCCGCGACGGGCTCTCGATGCCCGGTCGTCAGGTCGTCGGGCACGAGGGCCGCGCGCCCCGCGGACAGGTATGCGAGGCGTCCGATCACGGGGTCGCCCACGCTGTATCCCGCGTCGTCCTCGAGCGCATCGAGGATGTCGTCGTCCGTCGCGTCGCCGAAGTCCGGATCCCATACGCGGGTCAGGGCGGCGAGGAGCTGCGTCTCGGGCAGCACCCGACTGTCGGGTGCCGTGAGGCCGATCACCAGCGACTGCAGCAGGTACTGCGGTGCGCCTCCGGCCAGGCCACTGACCTCGATCTCACACCCGGACGCCGCGGTGCCGGCCAGTCGCAGGCCCATCCCGACCAGGTCCGACCAGCCCTCCTCTGCCTGAGCCGCGCGCAGGGCTCGCAGGAGTGACACCCGGTCCGGCACGAAGGCGGCGGGCGGCCGGGACGCGCTGACGTGCTGCCATCGCACGCCGGGGAGCAGCTCGTCGATCGCCGTCACCGTCGACAGCCACCGGTCCGCGACCGCGTCGACCGATTCCGGCCGCGGCCCCCAGAAGCCCCGCACAATGGTCCGCATCCCGCCGACCGTATTCGATGCGGGCGACCCTCGTACCCTCGGCGCCCACGTACTCTCGGCGCATGAATCCCGGTGACAAGGCCCCCGACTTCGCGCTCCCCGACCAGTCCGGCACGGTCCGGAAGCTGAGCGAGCTCGTCGCGGACGGGCCGCTGGTGCTGTTCTTCTACCCGGCCGCGAACACGCCGGTGTGCACCGCCGAGGCGTGCCATTTCCGCGACCTGGCCGACGAGTTCGCCGCCGTGGGCGCATCCCGGGCCGGGATCTCGACGGATGCGGTGGAGACCCAGTCGTCGTTCGCCGCGGCGAAGTCGTTCGACTATCCGCTGCTGTCCGATGCGGACGGCGCGGTGGCGGAGCAGTTCGGCGTGCGGCGTGGGTTGCTGGCGAAGTTCATGCCGGTGAAGCGGACGACGTTCGTCATCGGGTCGGATCTCACGATTCTCAAGGTGATCGCCAGCGAACTTCGCGCCAACACGCACGCCGATCAGGCGTTGGAGTTCCTGCGGCGTTAGGCCAGTTGCAGGGACCGCTTGGACAGGCCCATCCAGAATCCGTCGATGACCTGGTCGGGTGTCTGCTCGACGTCGCTGGACGCGCCGAGCGCGACGAACAGCGGCGCGAAGTGCTCGATCGTCGGGTGCGCGTAGGGCATGCCGGGCGCCTGGGCACGGAAGTCGACCAGCGCGTCGACATCACCTGCCGCGAGGCGTTCGGCTGCCCAGGCGTCGAACTCCCGAGACCAGCCGGGCGCGGTGGCGTTCGGCGTCCAGTCGCGCAGGAACGGCAGTCCGTGGGTGGTGAAGCCGGACCCGACGATCAGAACGCCGTCGTCGCGCAGGGGTCGCAGTCGTTCGCCGAGGTGGAGCAGCCGCTGCGGGTCGAGGGTCGGCAGGGAGATCTGCAGGACCGGGACGTCGGCATCGGGGTACATGACGGTGAGCGGGACGTAGGCGCCGTGATCGAGCCCCCGGTCGGGCTGGTGGTACACGGGTTCGTCGTCGGGCATCAGCGACGCAACGGTCCGGGCCAGGTCGGGCGCTCCGGGCGCCGCGTATCGCACGCGGCGGTACTTGGGGTCGAAGCCGCCGAAGTCGTAGACGAGCGGAGTTCCCGTGGTGACCGTCCCGATGGTCAACGGTGCGGATTCCCAGTGCGCCGACACCATCAGCACGGCTTTCGGCCGGGGCAGATTCCGCGACCAGGCCGCGAGTTCGGAGACCCACAGTTCGTCGTCGACGAGCGGCGGGGCACCATGGCTGAGGTACAGCGCCGGCATGGCGAGGTCCGTCATGTCCACTCCTTTGAGTTGAAGCTTCAACTATCATAGGAGTCAACGCACGAGTTCGACAAGTATTCCAAGGGGGGCAGCTCCGGATGGCCGAGTCACACGGCGACGAAGAGACGAGCGGGAACGACGGCGGGACCCGCTGGCTGACGGACGAGCAACAGCGGGCCTGGCGTGAACTCGTCGCGCTGTGCACGCGACTGCCCGCCGCACTCGACACCCAACTCCAGCGCGACGCCGAGCTCAGCCATTTCGAGTACTTCGTGCTCGCGGTGCTGTCCGAGGCACCGAAGCAGCGCCTGCAGCTCAACGCCCTCGCATCCGCGGCGAACGCGTCCCTGTCCCGCCTCTCCCATGTCGTGACACGCCTCGAGAAGGCCGGCTGGGCGCAGCGCGAACCGATCGTCGGAGCGCGCGGCTCCTACGCCGTCCTCACACCCGCGGGTCTCGCCAAGGTCGTCGCAACGGCCCCCGGACATGTCGCAACCGTGCAGGCGCTCGTGTTCGACGGACTCGACGACGAGCAGGTCCGCACCCTCGCCACCCTGGGCGCCGCGATGGTCGAGCAACTCGACCGCACGATCGCCCAGGGCACCGGCAAGGCGTGAGCCGTGCGAATGAGACTCTCCCGAGTCAGGCCAGTGGAGTACCGCCGACGCCCCAGTTCTCCCCGGGGACCTCGGTGATCGTCACCCACACCTTGGCGGGATCCTTGCCGCTCGCCTCGGCGTAGGCCCGCGTCACGCCTTCGATCACGGCGCGCTTCTGCTCGGCGGTGAGACCCGGTGTCTGACTGATCTGAATCATCGGCATGCGACGAACTGTGCCACAGCTCCAATGGCGACGAGTGACCCGTCGGGCATCTCTCGATCGGACCGATCACACGCCGCCAGGGCCGCATCGAACTCGGCTCGACATCGTCGAATGGCGCTGAATATCAAGCAGTTCGCACGCTCGCTTGCCGGTTCCACTGCGTGACGAGGTACTTGGCGTCACGGCCGACGCCGCGTAGTGACGCGGAGGAGAGGCTGCGTTGCCATTCGAGGCCGATGTAGCCGAGACCGTTATGGGTGGTGGACAGGCCTTTTCGGTGGCGAGGGCGCCCACTGGCGGTGAGTGCTCCGAGGTTGGAGAAGTAGGGAAGGTGCGGGATGTAACCCGTCGCGAGGATGATCGTGTCCACCTCGGTGGTGGTGCCGTCCGGCCAGAGCGCGGTGCGCCCGGCAAGGCCGGTGAACATCTCGCGGGCCCGAGGCTTTCCGTTGGCGACGGCGGATCGGTAGCGGCCGGCGTCGAACACCGGCGCGGTCGAGGGCCCGCGGATTCGATGCCCGATGGGGAGGGTGTCGAGGCCGGTGACAGTGAACCAGAAGTGCATGTCGCGGCCAAGAGGCCGTTGGGGCACGAACTTCGGCGGTGTGCGGCTCGCGAGCGTGACGCGCGCAGTGGCGGCGAGTTCGGCTGCGATCTGGACGGCGGAGTTCCCGGCGCCGACGACGATGACGTCTTCGCCGGTGCGGTCGGTGGGGTTGCGATAGGCGCCGGCGTGGATGATCGTGCCTGTGAACGTGTCCTGGCCGGGCAGCGCCGGGATATGGGGTGATCCGAATCCGCCGGTGGCCGCGACGATCCGCGGTGCAGTGAAGGTTTCCCCGGTGTCGGTGGTGGCGGTGTAGAGGTGGCCGTCGTGTGTGACGGTCTCGACGCGCTGGTTGACGTGGATGTCGGCATCCAGGGTCTTAGCGTAGAGCCGCAGGTAGTCGACGACTTCGTCGCGGCGCGGGTATCGGTCGCCGTCGCCGGGGAACGGAAGTCCTGGCAGGGCACTGTATTTCGCGGGCGAGAACAAGGTGAGGCTGTCGTAATAGCGAGGCCAGGATCCGACGGGTTCGTCGGACGCCTCGAGCACCGCGGTGCTGAGGTTTGCGCAGCGCAGGGCGTGGGCGGCGGCGAGACCGGATTGTCCGCCGCCGATGACAATGGCGTCGTAGTCGGGCATCAGGAGTCCTTGCGGGTCAGGGTGCGGGTTCGGCGGTGCGGCTGGGAACGGAGACGGAGGCGACTCCGGCCGCGAGGAGTGCGATGGCGCCGAGGACGAGGTAGGTGCGGGCGTAGCTGCCTGTCCAGTCGGACAGGGCGGTGCCGGCCCAGGGTGCGAGTGCCATGACGATGACGATGGGGGCGGACATCAGGCCGTTGAGGCGGCCGTAGTGGGCGGCGCCCCAGCGGTCGGTGATGGCGGTGGCTTGGACGAGGGTGAACAGTCCACGGATCAGGCCGGCGCCGATCGCGACGGTGATCAGGGTGGCGACCGTGGTCACAACACCCAGAAGTGCTGTACTGACGGCGGTAGCGACGAGAACACCGATGGCCCGGCTGCGAGCCGAGGTGCGGGCCGCGAGGGGCAGGTAGCCGATGCGGCCGAGGAGCTGTCCCGCCCCACTCAGGCCGAGGGTCAAAGCCGCCAGCGACGGGGAGAACCCTTGTTCGATGAGCAGTGGCACGAGGTTGAACACGCCGGCGAAGGCAGCGAACGCGCCGAGGCTCAGTGCGACGACGAGAGCGAGGAACGCGGGACTGCGGGAGGCGTCGCGGTGATCGGTGACGTCGCCGTGCGCCGGCGCCGGCGGGTGAGGCCAGCGACCGCGCAGTCCCCACAGGTGGGCGGGGATGGTGATGACGGCGAGGATCGCCGCGAGGACGAGATAGGTGGCGCGCCAGTCGGTTCGCTCGACCAGCGTCGCGGCGAGCGGCGCGAAGACGGTGCTCGCCAGGCCCGCGGCGAGGGTGAGGATCATCAGCGCCTTGACGTAGCTGTCCCCGTACCAGCGGGTCAGGGCCGCGAACGCGGGCGGATAGAGGACGCCGCCCATCGCGATACCGGCGACGATCCAGCCGGCGTAGAACGTGGGCAGGTTGCGTGCGGTTGCGATGAGAAGCAGTGCGGGCACGGCGAGTACGGAGCCGGCGGTCATGATGGCGCGTGGGCCGATGCGGTCGATGATTCGGCCGACGGGGATGCCGGTGAACGCAGCGGCGAGCTGGCCGATCGAGAACGCGGCCATGATCGTCTGCAGGGACCAGCCGGTGTCGTCCGCGATGGACACCGACAGCACGGGGAACGCGTAGTACAGGATTCCCCAGCTGGTGATCTCCGTCAGGCACAGGATCGCCAGGACCCGCCGCAGACCGGCCGCGGGGAGTGTGTCGGTCTGCGGCGGGGCCTTGGTTTCCGTCATCGGGCTATCGTGACCCGCCGGGTGCGGCCAGGGTGACAAGTTCCGGTTCCGGTGTGCCGCAGCAGCCGCCCTCGGAGGCGTCCGCGTCGGGCTCGTCGAACACCCCTGCGCCGCCACACACGCCGGTTTCGGGGAGGATCAGCTCGACTCGGGCGGCGGCGTCGTGATCGCCGGCGATCGCGGCGGCGATGCTGCGGACCTGCTCGTACCCCGTCATGGCCAGGAACGTCGGTGCGCGGCCGTAGCTCTTCATTCCGGCCAGGTAGAAGCCGGGTTCGGGGTGGCTCAGTTCCTTGGCTCCGTGCGGGTAGACGGTGCCGCAGGAGTGCACATTCGGGTCGATCAGTGGGGCCAGCTCGGTCGGGGCCTGCAGGACCGGATCGAGGCCGAGGCGGATCTCCGACAGCCAGGACAGCTCGGGCCGGAACCCGGTGAGCACCACGACCCGGTCGACACCCTCAACCCGCTGACCGGCGTCGGAGACCAGGGCAATCTGGTTCTGATCGGCGGGTTCGACTGCGGCGGTGCGGAACCCGGTGACGACGTGCAGCAGGCCGTCGTCGACCGCCTTCTTTGCCTTGAGACCCAGCGCGCCGCGGGCGGGCAGCTGGTCGGCTTCGCCGCCACCAAACGTGGAGGTGACGTCGCCGCGGCGCAGGATCCACGTAATCCGGGTGCCGGGCGTTTCCTTCTCGAGCGCGGCGAGAGCAACGATGGCGTTGAGTGCCGAGTGGCCGCCGCCGGCGATCGCGGTGTGCTTGCCCGCGTACTGCGCGCGAACTGCCGGGTCGTCGCGGTCCGGGACGCGGTACTCGATGACGTCGGCCGCAGCCTTCTCACCGAGTGCCGCCAGCCCTTCGCCGCCGAGGGGGTTCGGGTTTCCCCAGGTGCCGGAGGCGTCGATGACCGCCTGCGCGAGCACGCGTTCCTCGGTCCCGTCGGCGCGGCGGATGTGCACGGACAGCGGTTCGGTTTCGCGGCCGGCGTCGACGACACGGTCGCGGCCGCGGCGGGCGACGCCGACGACCTCGGTGCCGAACTGCACGGCGTCACCGAGCGCGGCGGCCAGCGGGACGAGATATTCGCGGACCCACTCCTGCCCGGTCAGATACGCCTCATCGTCGGGGGCGTTCCAACCCGACAGGTCGAGTAGGCGGCGGGCGGCGGGGTCGATGACCTCCGACCAGCGGGAGAACAGCCGAATGTGGTTCCACTCGGCCACCGCAGCGCCTGCGCCGGATCCGCGCTCGAACACCAGCGGGGTCAGTCCTCGTTCGCGCAGCTCGGCGGCGGCGGCGAGGCCGATCGGGCCGGCGCCCACAACAACGACGGGCAGGTCAGACACAACAAACACCCTTTCATCGACGTTCATCGATCAACTTCAAATGCGACTGTATCGACGTTCATCGATGAATGCAACCATCGACGGACATCGATATAGTGGAGACATGACCTCCCTGGAGATGCCGGTCGTTCGGACCACCCGCCCCGCCGGGGGCGAGGCACTGGCGACCGAGGACGCTGCGACCTACGCCAGCTGGTTCGCGTGCCTGGCCGAACCGACCCGGGTGCGACTGCTGCATCAGGTCGCGAGCACCCCCGCCGGGATCACGGTCGGTGAGCTGGCCGAGGCACTCGGGGTCGGGCAGCCGACCGTCTCGCACCACGTTCGCAAGCTCGCTGACGTCGGGTTCGTCAACGTCCACAAGGACGGCACCAGCACCGTCGTGGTCGTCAACCCAGCGTGCTGCACCGGCCTTCCGCAGGCCGCAGATGTGGTCATGGGCACCCTCGCGCTGCGCCCCTGCTGCCCGGACGACCTACCCGCCGACGTCACCGTCCGCCCGATGGAAAATGGCGACTGGGATGCGGTGCGCCGCATTTACGGCGAGGGCATCGCCACCAAGGTCGCGACCTTCGCCACCGAGGTCCCCGCCCGCGACGTACTCGACGCACAGTGGCTACCCGGGCACAGGTGGGTCGCCGAGATTGACGGCGCCGTCATCGGTTGGGCCGCCCTGAGCCCGGCGTCGGGCCGCGACTGTTATCGCGGGGTCGCGGAGAACTCGGTGTACGTCGCGGACGGGATGCGGGGCCGCGGCGTCGGCAAAGCGCTCCTGCGCACCCAGGTCATTGCCGCCGACCAGGACGGCCTGTGGACCCTGCAGACGTCGATCTTCCCCGAGAACCGTGCCAGCATTGCCCTGCATCACTCCGCCGGATTCCGCACCGTCGGTGTGCGCGAATGCATCGCGCAACTCGACGGGCAGTGGCGTGACACCGTCTTCCTCGAACGTCGCTCACCCGGGCGTTAGGCGTGGCCGCGCACTGAGGCCAGATGACACCGTGTGCGGAGGCGCGTGATGGACATGCATATGGATCCGTCCGAGTCGGTTGATCGTGCGGCGATTGCCGCCGATCTCGAGCGGGCGCGGGTTTCGCTGCATGAGCTCCTTGATTGCATGGGCGCCAATGATTTCGAGCGTTCCTCGAGCGGCACCCGGTGGACGAACGAGCAGTTGCTGTTCCATATGGTCTTCGGCTACATGGTCGTCCGTCGGCTGCTCGTGCTGGTGCGGATGTTCGCTCGGCTGCCTGGCGGCGTGAGCCGGGTGTTCGCGCGGGCCCTGGACGCCGCAACTCCGGTGTTCGACAAGGTCAACTACCGGGGATCTTGCATGGCGGCACGCGTGTTCGATCGGCGGCGGATGGGGCGCAAATGCGACCGCGTCATCGAGTCCCTTCAACGCCGTCTCGCCAATGAATCCGACGCCGCGCTCCACTCGGGCATGCATTTCCCGACGCGATGGGATCCGTTCTTCGCCGACTTCATGACCCTCGAGCAGGTCTATCGATACCCCGGCAGGCACTTCGACTTCCATCGGGACCAGCTCGCACTCGGCTGAGTGCTCAGCCCTGCCCTGCCTCGGACGACTGTTCATCCCGTCGAACGTTCACCTGAGGCTTTGTTGCGCAGTGATTCGATACCTGTCAATATTGATACATGTCGAATCAACGTCAGCAGGATGACGGAGCCTGCTGCTCGCCGCTGGTGCGCGAGCCCCTGACCGAGGACTGGGCCGGGGACCTGGCCCGGATGTTCAAGGCCCTAGGGGACCCGGTACGCCTACGGCTGCTGTCGCTGGTCGCCTCTCACGCCGGAGGCGAGGCGTGCGTCTGCGACATCTCCGGGTCGTTCGACCTGTCGCAGCCGACGATCTCCCACCACCTCAAGGTGCTGCGCGAGGCCGGCCTCCTGGACTGCGAGCGACGCGGCACCTGGGTGTACTACTGGGTGATCCCGTCGGCCCTACAGCAGCTCTCGGCGGTGCTGCTCACCGAGGGTGGGCCCACGGCGGTGTCGGCGCAGTGCGTGGAGGCCACGGCGTGAGCAAGACCGTGACCACAGCGGAGCATCCGGCTGTCGTCGGCAAGCTCTCCACCCTCGACCGCTACCTGCCCGTCTGGATCGGCGCGGCGATGGTCGCCGGACTGCTGCTGGGCCGGTGGATTCCCGGGTTGAACACTGCGATCGAGAAGGTGCAGATCGACGGGATCTCGCTGCCAATCGCCCTCGGACTGCTGATCATGATGTACCCGGTGCTGGCGAAGGTCCGCTACGACCGCCTCGATACCGTCACCGGCGACCGCAAACTCCTCGTCAGCTCACTGGTGCTGAACTGGGTAATCGGTCCGGCGTTGATGTTCGCCCTCGCCTGGATATTCCTGCCGGATCTGCCCGAGTACCGGACCGGCCTGATCATCGTCGGCCTCGCCCGCTGTATCGCGATGGTGATCATCTGGAACGACCTCGCGTGCGGTGACCGCGAGGCGGCCGCCGTCCTGGTCGCGATCAATTCGGTGTTCCAGGTGGTCATGTTCGCCGTGCTGGGCTGGTTCTACCTCTCGGTCCTCCCCGGCTGGCTCGGCCTGGAGCAGACAACCATCGACACCTCACCGTGGCAGATCGCCAAGTCGGTGCTGATCTTCCTCGGCATCCCCCTGCTCGCCGGCTACCTGACACGCCGTTACGGCGAGAAGGCGAAGGGTCGCGACTGGTACGAGCAGAAGTTCCTGCCGCGGATCGGGCCGTGGGCGCTGTACGGCCTCCTGTTCACCATCGTCGTGCTCTTCTCGCTGCAAGGCGACCAGATCACGTCGCACCCCGTCGACGTCGTGCGGATCGCCATCCCCCTGTTGGCGTACTTCGCGCTCATGTGGGGTGGCGGCTACCTGCTCGGTGCCGCGCTGGGCCTCGGCTACGAGCGCACCACGACGCTCGCGTTCACGGCGGCGGGCAACAACTTCGAACTCGCCATCGCGGTCGCGATCGCCACCTACGGCGCCACGTCCGGGCAGGCGCTGGCCGGGGTGGTCGGGCCGCTGATCGAGGTCCCCGTCCTCGTCGGCCTCGTGTATGTCTCACTCGCGCTGCGTAAGCGCTTCACCCCCACCACGAGATTGTCCGTGTCGGCCACGAAGCCCTGATCCGATCAGTCGCTCGACGAGGGAACTGCACACTGACCAACACCGGTCGCAGCCAGAACTGCTGGTGCCGCAGGATCAGCGTCCTGTTCCGCGAGCTCGCGTCCACCGCTATCACCTGACTGACTCGTCCAGTCCGTCCGATCCTCCTCTTCGAAAGGGACTGTGCATGTCCACCACCCCGAGTGTCCTGTTCGTCTGCGTGCACAACGCCGGACGATCCCAGATGGCCGCGGGCTTCCTCACCGCGCTGGCCGGAGATCGGATCGAGGTCCGCTCCGCCGGCTCCGCGCCCGCCGACCAGGTCAACCCGGCCGCCGTCGAGGCGATGGCAGAGGTCGGGATCGACATCTCCACGCAGAACCCGAAGATTCTCACCGTCGACGCTGTCCAGGCCTCCGACGTGGTGATCACCATGGGGTGCGGCGACACCTGCCCGGTCTTCCCCGGCAAGTCCTACCGCGACTGGGTCCTCGAGGACCCGGCCGGCCAGGGCGTCGAGGCGGTCCGCCCGATCCGCGACAAGATCAAGACCAAGGTCGAGGCGTTGATCGTGGAGCTGACTACCGCCTCCACCGGCCGCTGACCAGCAGGTTGAGCTGATGGCGACGAGTGTCGATGTGGTCGTGATCGGCGGCGGCCAGGCAGGTCTGGCGGCCGGCTACTACCTGCGGCGCACCGGGCACCGGTTCGTGATCCTCGACGACCAGCCCACGCCGGGCGGGGCGTGGCCGCACATGTGGCCGTCGCTGCGCCTGTTCTCTCCGGCGGAGTACGCGCCCCTGCCGGGGTGGCCGATGCCCCACTGGCGCGACGGGTTCCCGCCCGCGAGTCATGTCGTGGACTACCTCACCGCCTACGAAGCCCGCTACGACCTGCCGGTCGAGCGTCCGGTGCGGGTGACCGCGGTCCGCCGCGACGGCAGCGACCTGATGGTCGAGGCGGGTGCCCGGATATGGCGGGCACGCCGGGTCATCAGCTCCACCGGGACCTGGCAGCAGCCATTTTGGCCGATCTACCCCGGAGCGCGCACCTTCACGGGTCGCCAGTTGCACACCGTTGACTACCGCACCCCGGACGAGTTCGCCGGCGCCGACGTGGTGGTCGTCGGGGGCGGCAACTCCGCTGCCCAGCTCGTCGCGGAGATCTCGACGACCGCGTCGACCACGTGGGTGACCAGCCGGCCACCGCGGTTCCTTGCCGACGGCGTCGACGGGCGGGCGCTGTTCGAGGTCGCGGCACGCCGCGCCGCAGCCCTGGCCGCCGGGCGTCCCGATCCCGGCGGCGTCGCGGCTCTCGGTGACATCGTGATGGTTCCGGAGGTGCTGGCCGCCCGTGAACGTGGTGCGCTGACAGCCCTGCCGATGTTCGACCGCCTCACCACGGACGGGGTCGCCTGGGGTGACCGTCGGCAGCACGCCGACATCGTGGTGTGGGCGACGGGGTTCCGGCCCGCACTAGGCCATCTGAGGCCGCTACGGCTGCGCGGCCACGATGGCGCCGTACCCACCATCGGGACCCGCGCGCTGAAGGAACCGCGCCTGCACCTGCTCGGCTACGGCGACTGGACCGGACCAGGGTCGGCCACGATCCTCGGCGTGGGCCGCACCGCCAAATCCGCTGTCGCCGAACTCGACCTCGACGACTGACCGATCCCTGAAAGGACCATTTCGATGAGCACACCCTCGGTGCTGTTCGTGTGCGTGAAGAACGGCGGCAAGTCCCAGATGGCGGCCGGGCTGATGCGCACCGCCGCCGGCGACACCGTCACCGTGCACTCCGCCGGCACCAAACCCGGCACCGCCGTCAACGCCCTCTCGGCCGAGTCCCTGCTCGAGGTCGGCATCGACATCACCGCCGAGACTCCAAAACCGGTCGACCCGCAGCTGGTCCGCGACGTCGACGTCGTGGTCACCCTCGGCCGCGAAGCCCACGTCGACGAGGTGCCGGGCACCGCATTCGAGAACTGGGACACCGACGAGCCGTCCGAACGCGGCATCGACGGCATCGAGCGGATGCGCCTCGTGCGCGATGACATCGCCGCCCGCGTCACCGACCTCGCCACCCGCATCACCCAACAGCACCAGGAGATCCGTTGAGCACCATCGAAGTTTTCGAACCCGCCCTCTGCTGCAACACCGGCGTCTGCGGTGACGATGTCGACCAGGCGTTGGTGACCTTCTCCGCCGACATGGACTGGGTCCGCTCCCAGGGCGGCGAGATCGCCCGATTCAACCTGGCCAGTGAGCCGCTGGCCTTCGCGCAGCGGGAAGCGGTCGCCGCGTTCCTGAAACTGTCGGGTTCGGAGGGACTGCCGCTGGTCCTCGTCGACGGTGTCACCGCGATCACCGGCCGCTACCCGGACCGGGCCCAGCTCGCGAAGTGGGCAGGCCTCGACGAACCGGCCCCCGTCGCCGCGCCGGCAGGGATCACGATGCTCGGGTTGGCCGCCACCACCGACACCGGATCCTGCTGCGCCGACGATACGAACTCGACCTGCTGCTGAGAAGGACTGCTCCACATGAAGTTTCTCGACAACCCGCCCCGCTTCCTGTTCTTCACCGGCAAGGGCGGGGTCGGGAAGACCTCCATCGCGTGCGCCTCGGCGATCGCCCTCGCCCGCGCCGGCAAGAGGGTGCTGCTCGTGTCCACCGACCCGGCGTCGAACGTCGGGCAGGTGTTCGGACTGACCATCGGGAACACCATCACCGCCGTGCCTGCGGTGCCGGGTCTGTCCGCACTCGAGATCGACCCGCAGCAGGCCGCCGACGCCTACCGGGAACAGATCGTCGGGCCGGTGCGCGGGCTGCTGCCCGACGCCGAGATCGCCTCGATCACCGAACAGCTCTCGGGGTCGTGCACCACCGAGATCGCCTCGTTCAACGAGTTCACAGCGCTGCTCACCGACACCGACGGTGTCACTGACGGGTTCGACCACGTCGTGTTCGACACGGCCCCGACCGGCCACACCATCCGGCTGCTTCAACTCCCCGGCTCGTGGACCGTGTTCCTCGACGACGGCAAGGGCGACGCTTCGTGCCTCGGCCCGCTCGCCGGTCTCGACAAGCAGCGCGGCATCTACGCCGACGCCGTCGGCGCTCTCGCCGACCCCGACCGCACCCGTCTGGTGCTGGTGACCCGGGCGCAGCGGGCACCGATCGCGGAAATCGCCCGCACCCAGACCGAACTCGCCGACATCGGCCTGACCCATCAGTACGTCGTCGTCAACGGACTCCTCCCCACGCCGGACGGGCGCGACGCCCTCGACACGGCGATCCACCGCCGCGAACACGCCCTCCTGGACGCGCTGCCGGAGAACCTGCGTACGTTGCCTGTCGACGAGGTCGATCTCAAACCCACCAACATGGTCGGCATCGACGCCCTCGACTCGCTGTTCACCGCGACCACTACGGTCGGCGACGAACCGACTACCCCTACCGCCGGGTCGGGCGCAGCGGCCGATGCGGCGTCGCTGTCAGCTCTCGTTGACGAGATCGCCGCCGACGATCACGGGCTGATCATGTTCATGGGCAAGGGCGGCGTCGGGAAAACCACGCTCGCCGCGGCGGTCGCGGTCGCCCTGGCCGAGCGTGGCCATCAGGTGCACCTGACCACCACCGACCCCGCCGCGCACCTGACCGACACCCTCGCCGGCGCCGTCGCGGGCCTCGAGGTCTCGCGCATCGACCCGGCCGAGGCCACCGAGCAGTACCGCGCCCGCGTCCTCAAATCCAAGGGAGCAGCGCTCGACGAGCAGGGCCGCGCCGCACTTTCCGAGGACCTGAAATCGCCGTGCACCGAGGAAGTCGCCGTATTCCAGGCGTTCTCGCGGGTCATCCACGAGTCCCGACGCCGGTTCGTCGTCGTCGACACCGCCCCCACCGGGCACACCCTGCTGCTCCTCGACGCCACCGGTTCCTACCACCGCGAGATCGCCCGGCAAATGGGCGACAGTACTCAATTCACCACCCCGCTGATGCGGCTGCAGCACCCCGACGAGACCAAGGTCGTCCTGGTCACCCTCGCTGAGACCACTCCGCGCCTCGAAGCGGCGGGCCTGCAGGCCGACCTCGAGCGCGCCGGTATCCAACCCTGGGCGTGGGTGGTCAACAACTCCCTTGCCGCAGCGGCACCGTCCTCGCCGCTGCTGCGGCGTCGCGCGCAGGCAGAGGCCACCGAACTGGCCACCATCACCGCCGAACACGCCACCCGATGCGCCGTAGTACCGATGCTCGCCACCGAACCCGTTGGTGTCGAGGCACTGCGGGCACTGACTCGAGAAGGCTTCGAGGACAGCGCAGCCCAGTGAGCACGCCCGCTGCCACCCGCGACTGTGCAGTCAAGTTCGGCCGCCGAGTCGGCGGCCGAACTCGTGCTCCGGCGCTCAGCAGCAGGACGACTCGGCGGGTGTCTCCTCGGCGGATGCGGTGCCGCAGCACACGCCGCCTGCGGGCTCGATGTCGAGGTGCCGGGGGCTGGAGCCGAAGGTGTCGGAGTCGGCGAGGACGGTGTAGACCTCCCACTTCTCCCCCGCCGGGCCGGTGACCCACACCTTGTCCTGGGTGGCGAAGCAGCAGGTGGTGCCGATCTCCTCGTCGGTGAACAGACCCTCCCCGGTCAGGCGGGCGATCTCCTCGTGCACCTTCGCCGACGATTCGACCTCGACGCCGAGGTGATTGACGGTTCCGCCCTGGCCCGGGTTCTCGAGCAGCACCAGCTTGAGCGGCGGTTCCGCGATCGCGAAGTTCGCGTAGCCGGGCTTCAGCTTCGTCGGCTGGGTGTTGAACAGCTTGGAGTAGAAGGCGACCGATTCCTGCAGGTCGTCGACGTTGAGAGCGAGCTGGGCGCGTGACATGACAGCCTCCATGGGTGTGACATATGTCGAATAAGTACGTCTACAGAGTCGCCACCATTTCGACATAAGTCAAGTAGGTCGGTAGCATTCGGTCATGCCCAAGGCCCTGCCGATCGTCGACGTCACAGCTCCCATCTGCTGCGCCCCGGTGTCCGCCGCGCCGATGAGCGACGACGCTGCCCTACAGGTGGCGCTTCGACTCAAGGCCCTCGCCGATCCGGTCCGGATCAAGCTGATGTCGATCCTGCTCACCGCGGACAACGGCGAGGTCTGCACCTGCGACCTGGCCACCGGCGTCGGGCTCGCCGAATCGACCGTCAGCCATCACCTCGGCCAACTCAAGAGGGCCGGCATGGTCGAGCCCACCCGCCGCGGGATGAACGTCTTCTACAGCGCCCGTGCCGACTCCCTCGACGCGCTCCGCCTCGTGCTCGACCCGAACTGCTGTCGCTAGTTTCGGGAGAGCGAGAACGGCGCAAGGCACAACCCCAGGCGCGGACGGTGTGCACCGCCGCGGGGCCAGGATGCGAGGGCGGCGGGGCGACCGCCGGTAGGATAGACGGATGCACCGTGCCGACTCCAGCCTTGCCTGGGATCCGTACGAGCTTTCTACGGTCCCCCCGTTCATCGCGCGAACAAGGGCGCTCCGCCTACCGAATCGGCCCAGGCTCGACCGGAACGAATTCCCCGGCGGAACGAACGGGTACACGACTTTGTGGGGCACCAACGCGCACGGCAAACTCGCCGGCTGCCCACCCTCTCGGCGCTGACCGCTGCCCTGGACCGCCACGACGGTCCGACTCGATCGCAGACGCCGAGGTCCCGGCGTCCCACGATCCGCACGGAAAGACCTCATGAGCCGACCTTTCGCCAACCTCCCACTGTTCACGCCGGGCTCCTGGCCCGAGACGTCGCGGATCGCCGCGATCCTCCGCAAGGAAACCGTCGGCGGCATTCTGCTGCTGATCGCCGCGGCCACCGCCCTGATCTGGGCGAATTCCCCCTGGTCGGCGAGCTACTACACGATCAGCGACTTCACGATCGGGCCGGCGGGCCTGCACCTGAACCTGCCACTGTCCCTGTGGGCCGCGGACGGCCTGCTCGCGATCTTCTTCTTCGTCGTCGGCCTGGAACTCAAACGCGAGTTCGTCGCCGGGGACCTGCGCGACCCCAGGCGGGCCGCGCTGCCTGTCATGGCGGCCATCGGCGGCATGCTGGTGCCCGCCGTCATCTTCGTCGTCGTGACCGTCAGTTCAGGTTCGGGCGGGGTCCACGGCTGGGCGATTCCGACCGCGACGGACATCGCTTTCGCCGTGGCGATCCTCGCCGTGATCAGCTCGCACCTGCCCCTGGCGCTGCGCACCTTCCTGCTGACCCTGGCGGTGGTCGACGACCTGCTGGCGATCACCGTGATCGCGGTCTTCTACACCGACGAGATCCACTTCGCGTACCTCGGCGCCGCACTGATTCCGCTGGCCCTGTTCGCGATCGCGGTCCAGAAACGCATCCGAACCTGGTGGATTCTCATCCCACTCGCCGTCGTCACCTGGGCGCTGCTGCACCAGTCCGGGATCCACGCCACGATCGCGGGTGTCGCCCTCGGCCTCACCGTCCCCGTCCTCCGGAGCAAGGCTGCGGGCGGACCCGACGCGGGTCCCGGCCTCGCCGAGCACTTCGAGCACCGAATCCGGCCGTTCTCAGCAGGATTCGCCGTCCCCGTGTTCGCGTTCTTCGCGGCAGGTGTGACGGTCGGCGGCATCGACGGATTCCTCAACACCCTCACCGACCCCGTGGCCATCGGCATCATCGCGGGTCTCGTGATCGGCAAGGCGGTCGGCATCACCGGGGCCAGCTACCTGACGGCGAAGGTCACCCGCACCGGCCTGTCGGAGGGACTGCGCTGGCTCGACGTCGCCGCCGTAGCACTCCTCGGCGGCATCGGATTCACGGTGTCGCTCCTCATCGGTGATCTCGCCTTCGCCGGTGACGAGACGCGTATCGACCACGTCAAGGTCGGTGTCCTCGTCGGCAGCCTCGTGTCGGCGATGCTCGCGACCATCGCGCTCCGCATTCGCAACCGTGCGCATCGCGAACTGTACGAGCGACAGGAAGACGACTCCGACAACGACGGAATCCCGGACGTCTACCAACGCCCGTGACCCCTGCGCGTGGGATGCTGGACCCTGGAACCGAAGGAGAGCGATCATGGGGTTCTACGACGATCATTTCGTACCGCGCCTGGTCAACGTCTCGTGCGGCCTGTCCTCACTCGAGCACCTGCGCCGCAGCGCGTGCTCCGGACTGCACGGACGCGTCGTCGAGATCGGATTCGGGTCGGGGCTGAACATTCCGTTCTACCCGGACACCGTGGACTCCGTCGCCGCCGTGGAACCGGCCGACCTCGGCTGGAAGCTGGCGCAATCGCGGCTCGCGACGGCGAGCGTGCCGATCGAACGGTCCGGCCTCGACGGGCAGTCGTTGCCGTTTCCCGACGACAGTTTCGACTGCGCCCTGTCCACGTGGACGATGTGCACCATCCCCGACGTCCACACCGCCCTGCTCGAGATGCGCCGCGTGCTGAAGCCGGGCGGGACGCTGCACTTCGTCGAGCACGGGCTGGCCCCGGACGAGGGCGTGCAGCGCTGGCAGCGGCGCCTCGAGCCGATCCAGAAGCGGGTCGCCGGGGGCTGCCACCTCACCCGGCAGATCCCCGACCTGGTGCGCGAGGGCGGCTTCGAGATCCAGGATCTCGACACCTTCTACGAGCACGGCGTCCCGAAGGTGCTCGGTGCGCTGTCGCTCGGCGTCACCTCGCCCTGAGCAGCGTCAGGGACGCGCGAGCAGCACGTCGGAGTCGAAGCAGGTGTGGGTGCCGGTGTGGCACGCCGCGCCCTCCTGATCGACGACGAGCAGCACGCTGTCGCCGTCGCAGTCGAGGCGCACCTCGTGCACGTACTGGGTGTGCCCGGACGTCTCGCCCTTGACCCAGTACTCCTGCCGGGACCGCGAAAAGTACGTTCCCTTACGGGTTTCCAGCGTCCGGGCGAGGGCTTCGTCGTCCATCCAGGCGACCATGAGCACGTCACCGGTGGACCGTTCCTGCGCGACGGCGCTGAACAGGCCGGCCTCGTTCCGCTTGAGGCGAGCCGCAATGGCGGGGTCGAGTGTGCTCATCGGACCGTGATCCCCTCTGCACGCATGGATGCCTTGACGTCACCGATCGTCATGTCACCGAAGTGGAAGACGCTCGCCGCGAGCACGGCGTCGGCGCCGGCCTGCACCGCGGGAGCGAAGTGCTCGACGAGGCCCGCACCGCCGCTGGCGATCACCGGAACGTGCACGGCGGCCCGGACGGCGCGGATCATCGACAGGTCGAACCCGGCCTTCGTGCCGTCGGCGTCCATCGAGTTCAGCAGGATCTCCCCCACTCCCAACTCGGCTCCGCGCTGCGCCCACTCGACGGCGTCGATACCGGTGCCGCGCTTGCCACCGTGCGTGGTGACCTCCCAGCCGGACGCGGTCGGTTCCTGACCCGCGGGGACGGTGCGCGCGTCGACGGACAGCACGATGCACTGCGCACCGAACCGCTGCGACATCTCCCGCAGCACCTCGGGCCGGGCGATCGCGGCGGTGTTGACGCCGACCTTGTCGGCGCCCGCGCGCAGCAGCCGATCGACGTCGTCGACGGTCCGCACGCCGCCGCCGACGGTGAGCGGAATGAACACCTGTTCCGCGGTGCGCGTCACGACGTCGATCATCGTCCCGCGGTCGCCGCTGGACGCGGTCACGTCGAGGAAGGTCAGCTCGTCGGCGCCCTGCGCGTCGTACGCGGCAGCCAATTCCACCGGGTCGCCCGCGTCCCGCAGGTTCTCGAAGTTGACGCCCTTGACCACACGGCCCGCGTCGACGTCCAGACACGGGATGACCCGTACCGCCACACTCATGTCGATCCTTCCCGACTTCCGCCGTCCCGATAGTCTCCCGGGTCACCCAGGGAGACGAGAATGTCCAAGATCTGTTCGTGCACACCCGGCGCGGCCGCGAGCACCGACCGCGACCCGAGGTGCCACGGCTGCCCGGACAGGTCGGTGACGACCCCGCCCGCCGCCCGCACGAGCGCGACACCCGCCGCGTTGTCCCACGGGTGGTACCCGTACACGACCGACGCACCCAGCACGCCCGCCGCGGTGAACGCCAGGTCCGCACCGGTCGACCCGTGCATCCGCAACCGCCGGCACACCCGGCTCACCTCGCCGAGCGCCCGCACCCGGAACTCGCCCGGAATCGGTCCACGCCCGTCCAGGTTGAACGCCCCGAACCCGACCATTGATTCCGCCAGGTCCCTCGGCGCCAGCCGAGGCAGTTCCTCACCGTTGCAGTACAGCGGACCGTCGACGGTCGCGGCGTACCGCCGGTTCATCATCGGCAACCACGTCAATCCGAGGATCGGATCGCCGTCCCGCAGGAGCGAGAGCAGGATTCCCGCCATCGGCAGCCCCGCCGAGTAGTTCAGGGTGCCGTCGACGGGATCGAGGACCCACACCAGGCCGCTACCGAGGTCCGGCCCACCGAACTCCTCGCCGTGCACCGGAATTCCCGTGCGGGCGACGAGCTCGGCGGAGATCCGCTCCTCGAGCTCGAGGTCGACGGCCGTCGCAAAGTCCTTCGGCCCCTTGGCAACCGCGCTCGGTGCCCCGACTCCGGCGACGAATCGATCCACGGCCCCGTCGAGCACACCCGCGGCCACCGCGAGCAACTCGTGTGGGTCCGTCATACGGCGAGACTATCCGGAGACCGCGGCGAGGGCCTCGGGCAGTGTGAAGCGGCCGGCATACAGCGCCTTGCCGATGATCGCGCCCTCGACACCGAGACCGGACAGACCGGCGATGTCGACGACGTCCTGCAGGACGGAGATGCCGCCGGACGCGACGACGGGAGCGTCGGTGGCGGCGCACACCTCGCGGAGCAGGTCGAGGTTCGGGCCGGTGAGGGTGCCGTCCTTGGAGACGTCGGTGACGACGTAGCGTGCGCACCCGTCGCGGTCGAGCCGGGCGAGCGTCTCGAACAGGTCGCCGCCCTCGGTGACCCACCCGCGGCCGCGGAGCTGGTAGCGGCCGTCGACGTTCCGGACGTCGAGTCCGACGGCGATCTTGTCGCCGAAGCGAGCGATGGCACTCGCGCACCACTCGGGGTTCTCGATGGCGGCGGTGCCGAGGTTGACGCGGGCACAGCCGGTGGCCAGTGCCGCCTCGAGGGAGGCGTCGTCGCGGATACCACCCGACAGCTCGACCTTCACGTCGAGTTCGCCGATGACACCTGCGAGCATGTCGCGGTTGGAGCCACGCCCGAATGCGGCGTCGAGGTCGACCAGATGCACCCACTCGGCGCCTGCGTTCTGCCAGGAGAGTGCGGCGTCGCGTGGCGAGCCGTAATTCGTCTCGCTGCCTGCCTCTCCCTGAACGAGGCGAACAGCTTGACCGTCGACGACATCTACCGCAGGCAAAAGGACCAGGCTCACGTGCGTGAAGATTACTGCGTCACGACGGTGCGCCGGCCTCCGGGTCCGTCTCGGTCGCCCCGTCCGTCGCACCGAAGGCGCGGCGCGTCATCCGGGTGGACACGACGCCCATCGCCGCGATCGCGCCGGCGACACCGCCGAGCCCGATGACCAACCCCACCACCGGTCCCGGTTCGAGGACGGCGATGAGGGTGGCGGCCAGGACCAGCACCGCCGTGGCGGCGCCGAGGGAGTACAGCGCGAGCTTGCCGAGCGACAGGTTCTCGCGCTGCCCGCTCACAGGCTGCGGACCCAGTTCTCCAACAGCGCCGCGCCCGCGTCCCCGGACTTCTCGGGGTGGAACTGCGTGGCCGACAGGGGTCCGTTCTCGACGGCCGCGAGGAACGGTCCGCCGTGATCGGCCCACGTGAGCTTCGCCGGCGCGATGAGGGTGTCGTCGGCCAGTTCCCACTTCTGCACGGCGTAGGAGTGCACGAAGTAGAAGCGGGTGTCGGCGTCGAGGCCGGCGAACAGGACGCTGTCCTCGGGTGCTTGCAGGGTGTTCCACCCCATGTGCGGCAGCACCTCGGCCTGCAGCAGTTCCACGGTGCCCGGCCATTCGCCGCAGCCGTCGGCTTCGACGCCGTGCTCGACGCCACGTTCGAACATGATCTGCATGCCGACGCAGATGCCCAGGACGGGTCGTCCACCCGCGAGCCGCTTGCCGATGATCCGCTCACCGCGAACCGCCGTGAGGCCCTCCATGCAGGCGGCGAACGCGCCGACGCCGGGAACGACGAGACCGTCGGCAGCGAGCGCGATCTCGGGGTCGGCGGTGACGGTGACGTCGGCGCCGACGCGCGCGAGGGCCCGCTGCGCGGAGTGCAGGTTCCCGGAACCGTAATCGAGGAGGGCGACGGAGGTCATGGTTCAACTCTATCGGCCGTGCGGGTGGTCGCCGGAACCACCAGCGCCACCGGGACCACGAGAGCGATCGCGACGGCCGAGACGGTGAACACGGCGGGGTACCCGGCCGTGTCCGCGACGACGCCGAGCGCGAGCGCTCCCACGCCCGTCCCGGCGTCGTAACTGATGTTCCAGGCCGCACTGGCACCGCCGAGCCGGGCCGGTCCCGCCGCCCGGAACAGCCGAACCAGCGACTCGTTCTGGACGGCACCGAAACCGGTTCCGAACAGTGCGGCACCCGCAACGAGCGGTCCGGCGCCACCCACGACGATGGCGACCGTGAGCAGCGCCGCCCCTGCGCTCGCGCAGACGAGCGCGGGCGCCAGGACGCGTCCGACCCCGATCCGGTCGGCGAGCACACCGGCGCCGTAGCGGCCGACGAGGATCGCGCCGCTGACGACGGCCAGCGCGACCCCGGCCGCCGCGGCACGGTCGGCGACGGCGATCGGCAGCAGGGTCGTGACACCGCCGTAGACCGACGCGACAACGATCATCGCGAGGCACGGCACGAGCAACAGCGACAGCGGGAGTCGTTTCCGCGCTCCGTCGGGCGCGGCGTGCCGGATCTCCGGCAGCGCGGCGACGGCCGCCACCGCCACGAGCGGGACGGCCGCGCCGAGCAGGTAGACCGCATCCGCGTGACCGCGCCCGTAGAGACCGAGACCCACAGGGAGAGCGATCATCTGCCCGACCGAGATCGCGATGCCCTGCGCGCCGGTGGCGCGACCGAGCAGTTCCGCCGGGACGAGTTCGGCGACGAGCGCGCTCCCGGCGACCGTGACGAGACCGAACCCGATGCCGCGCACGACGGACACCCCGAGCGCGACGGGTTCGGCGACGGACGCCAGGAACACCAGTGCGGGAACGCCCAGCAGCACGCACCCGAGGGCGAGGACGGGCCGATAGCCCCAGGTGTGCAGGAGTCGGGGCGTGACGAGCTGGGTGAGAACCGTCGCCGCCATGAACACCGCGGTCACCGCCCCGGCGATCGCATCGGAGGCACCGGCCTCGGAGACGGCGAGCGGGACGACGGGTAGCAGCAGCGACCAGCCACCGAACGCGGCGAAGCCCATCGCCATGGCGACGGGCATCCCGCGGGTACGGAGGAGGGTCATCGGACGCGAACTCGCATGCCGGGCAGGGCCGGCGTGTCCGGGCGCACGAAAGCTCACCTTCTGTTCTGAACTGGGGATCGACGCGACGCGTCTGGAGAACCGGGGGGAAACACAGTCCCTTCCACTTTCAACTTATAGCGCACCCGGGGGCTTGCGGCAAGACCCCGGGGGCGGCGCAGAATCGCTGACCTGACCACGACACCGAGGGAAAGGTGGACTCCACCGAATGCGTGAACTGGATCGAGATCGCGAACACGGGGACGGGCCCGACAGTGCGTTCGACCTTCCGGATCGTCTCGCCGCGAAGGCCGATCCGACGCTGATCGCGGACGACGAGAAGCACTTCGCCGCACTCGCGGACAGCCTCGAGAAGGCTGTCGCCGACCTGACCCGCCGCATCGACGCCGCCCGCAAGGCGCCCGGCCGCCTCGGGCAGGAGGCGATGGAGCGGGACATGGCCGTCCATCAGCTCGGCGCCGAACTGCGCGCACTGCGCCGCTACGGACTCGACCTCTGCCTCGGCCACATGGTGCCCGCCGACGGTTCCGAGCGGGTCTACGTCGGGCGGCTCGGCCTCCTCGACGGCGCGGGCGCCCAACTGCTCGTGGACTGGCGCTCCCCCGCCGCGGAGCCGTTCTTCGGCGCGACCCACGCGAACCCGATGGGCCTGACCAGTCGCCGCCGGTACCGCTGGACCCGGGGCCGGATCAGCGACTACTGGGACGAGGTCTTCACCCCCGACAGCGCCGGCTCCGTGGCCGCGCTCGACGACCAGTCCGCGTTCATCGCCAGCCTCGGCAGCGACCGGTCGCCGCGGATGCGGGATGTGCTCGGCACCATCGCGGCCGACCAGGACGCCGTCATCCGGGCGGGATCACGCGGGGCGCTCGTCGTGGACGGCGGACCCGGTACCGGGAAGACGGTCGTCGCCCTGCACCGCGCCGCCTACCTGCTCTACTCCGACCCTCGGCTTCGGCACGGTGTGCTGTTCGTCGGCCCGCACGAGCCGTACCTGGCGTACGTCGCGGACGTTCTGCCCAGCCTCGGCGAGGAGGGCGTGCAGCTGTGCACCGTGCGCGACCTCGTCACCGAGGGAGCGGGCGCGACGCCGGAAACCGATCCGGCGGTCGCGAGGCTCAAGGCGTCCGCGGACCTGGTACGAGCCGTCGACCGCGCCGTGCGGTTCTACGAGCAGCCGCCGACGGAGACGATGAATGTCGCGACCGACTGGGCCGACCTCCCGCTCAGCGCCGACGACTGGACGGAGGCGTTCGGGGCACCCGAACCCGGGACCCCGCACAACGAAGCGCGCGAGGAGATCTGGGACCTGCTGCTGACGATCCTGATGGACAAGGCCGACGCCGGCATTCCTCGCGGTCCACTGCGGCAGTCGCTGCTCCGGAACGAGGAACTGCGGGCGGCCCTCGACAACGCGTGGACGCTGATCGAGGCGGCGGACCTCGTCGCGGACCTGTGGTCGGTGCCCGCCTACCTGCGTCTGTGCGCGCCCTGGCTCGAGCCCGACGAGGTCCGGACGCTGCAACGCGCGGACCCGACGGCGTGGACCGAATCGGACCTGCCGATCCTCGACGCGGCGCGGCAGCGGCTCGGCGATCCGAATGCCTCTCGTCGCCAACGCAGGCATCGGAGCGCCGTCGCCGCCGAACGCGAACGCAGGTCCGCGGTCGTCGACGACCTGATCGCGTCCGACGCCTACGCCGACGGCGAGGGTCTGATGACGCAACTACGTCAGCAGGACCTGCAGGAGATGCTGATCGACGAGGACGCGATGCCCCGGCCCGAGCCGGACCTGCTGGCGGGCCCGTTCGCGCACATCGTCGTCGACGAGGCTCAGGAACTGACGGACGCGCAGTGGCAGATGCTGCTGCTGCGGTGCCCGTCCCGCAGCTTCACCATCGTCGGTGACCGCGCGCAGGCCAGGCACGGCTTCGCCGAGTCGTGGCGGGAACGGCTCGAGCGCGTCGGACTCGACCGCATCGACCTGGCCGCGCTGAGCGTCAACTACCGGACGCCCGAAGAGGTGATGGCGGTGGCCGAACCCGTCATCCGGGCCGCACTGCCCGACGCGAACGTCCCGACGTCGATCCGCAGCAGCGGACTCCCCGTCCGGCACGGCCGCGTCGACGAACTGGACCGGATCCTCGACACCTGGCTCGCCGAATACGACGAGGGCATCGCCTGCGTCGTCGCCACCGGGACGGCCGGGTTCACGCCGACGTCACGCGTCCGGTGGCTACCACCGGACCTGGTGAAGGGACTCGAATTCGACCTCGTCGTGGTGATCGATCCCGACGATTTCGGTACCGGCATCGAAGGCGCCGTCGACCGCTACGTCGCGATGACCCGCGCGACGCGGCAACTCGTCGTCCTCACCAGCTCCTGACACGCGGCCGGCAGGCGGCTCACACCAGACGCAGGACGCCGCCTGCCGCAGCGAGGACCGCGATCGCCAGCAGGACTCCCATGCCGAGCATGTTGTCGTTCTTCCACATCGAGTAGGCACCACCGATCGCGAACCCCGCGATCAGGAACAACCCGTAGACGAGGAGGGCACTCACAGGCTTCCCTTGGTGGACGGCACGCCCTTCACCCGCGGGTCCGGCTCGACCGCTTCGCGCAGCGCCCGGGCCACGGCCTTGAACTCGCCCTCGGTGATGTGGTGCTGGTCGCGGCCGTAGAGGACCCGCACGTGCAGCGCGATCCGGGCGTTGGACGCGATGGACTCGAACACGTGCCGGTTGATGACCGTCGCGTACGGGACGCCGGGGTAGCCGCCGATGACGGTGTGCAGCATGTGCTCCGGCTCCCCGGTGTGCACGCAGTAGGGGCGGCCCGAGACGTCGACGGCGGCGTGCACGAGGGACTCGTCCATCGGGATGAACGCGTCACCGAACCGCCGGATGCCCTTCTTGTCGCCGAGCGCCTGACCGAGCGCCTGCCCCAGCACGATCGAGGTGTCCTCGACGGTGTGGTGCGCCTCGATCTCGATGTCGCCCTCCGCCTTGACCGTCAGGTCGAAGCTGGCGTGCGCACCGAGCGCGGTGAGCATGTGGTCGAAGAACGGGACGCCCGTCGAGACGTCGACGATGCCCGTGCCGTCGAGGTTGAGTTCGACGGAGATCGACGACTCCTTCGTGGTCCGCTCGATCTTCGCGATGCGGTCGGTCATCGGTTCCCCTCCCGGGTGAGTTCGGTGGCCGCGATCGCGTCGCTCGCGGCGATGAAGGCGTCGTTCTCCGACGCGAGTCCGACGGTGGCCCGCAGGAATCCGGGGATCCCCACGTCGCGGATCAGGACGCCGCGGTCCAGGTACGCCTGCCAGGCGCGGGCACTGTCCGCGAACTCACCGAACAGGATGAAGTTCGCGTCCGAGGGAACAACGTGGAAGCCGGTGTCCGACAGCGCCTTCGACACGCGGACCCGTTCGGCCGCGAGCGCGTGCACACTGCCCAGAGTCTCGTCGGCGTGCCGCAGCGCGGCGCGGGCAGCGGCCTGCGTGACCACCGACAGGTGGTACGGAAGCCGAACCAGGAGCAGCGCCTCGACGAACGCCGGTGCGGCGGCGAGGTATCCGAGCCGGCCTCCCGCGAACGCGAACGCCTTGCTCATCGTCCGCGACACGACGAGCTTGGTCGGGTACTCGTCGATCAGGGTCAGCGCACTCGGCGCCTCCGAGAACTCCGCGTACGCCTCGTCCACGATCACGACGCCGGGCGCCGCGTCGAGGATCAGCCGCAGCGACGCGATCGGGATGCTGTGCCCGGTCGGGTTGTTCGGGCTGGTGACGAACACGACGTCGGGCCGCTGCGCGGTGATCGCGTCCAGTGCGGCGTCGACGTCGAGCGCGAAGTCGGCACCGCGCAGTACCGGCAGCCACGTGGTGTCGGTGCCGTCGGAGATGATCGGGTGCATCGAGTAGGACGGGACGAACCCCATCGCACTGCGTCCCGGTCCGGCGAACGCCTGCAGCAGCTGCTGCAGGATCTCGTTGGAACCGTTGGCTGCCCACACGTTGTCGACGGTGACCGGCACCCCGGTCTGCCGCGACAGGTACGCGGCGAGGTCGGTGCGCAGCGCGACGGCATCGCGGTCCGGGTAACGGTGCAGTTCCCGGGCCGCTTCACGAACCGACTCGGCGACGTCGTCGACGAGAGCCTGGGTCGGCGGGTGCGGATTCTCGTTGGTGTTCAGCTGCACCGGAACCGTCAGCTGCGGGGCGCCGTACGCCGACTTGCCGCGCAGGTTCTCGCGCAGCGGGAGGTCGTCGACCGTTGCCGCCGCGCCGGGAGCGGCGCTCACTGCAGGCTCTCGAAACGCAGACGCACGGCCTCACCGTGCGCGGGCAGGTCCTCGGCGTTCGCGAGGTTGATCACGTGCCGCGCAACGTCTTTCAGCGCCGATTCGGAGTAGTCGACGACGTGGATGCCACGCAGGAAGGTCTGCACGCTCAATCCGGACGAGTGCCGTGCGCATCCCGCGGTCGGGAGGACGTGGTTCGAGCCGGCGCAGTAGTCGCCGAGACTCACGGGCGCCCACGGGCCGACGAAGATCGCTCCGGCGGAGCGCACCCGACCCGCGACCTCGGAGGCGTTCTCGGTCTGGATCTCGAGGTGTTCGGCGGCGTACGCGTTGACGACCCGCAGACCGTCGTCGATGGAGTCGACGAGGATCACGCCGGACTGGCTGCCCGCCAGCGCGGTGGCCACCCGCTCGCGGTGCTTGGTCAGCTCCAACTGCGCGGTCAGGGCGGCGTCGACCGCGTCCGCGAGTTCCGTGGACGTCGTGACGAGGACGGATGCGGCCATCACGTCGTGCTCGGCCTGACTGATCAGGTCGGCGGCGACGTGGACCGGATCCGCGGTGTGGTCGGCGAGGATCGCGATCTCCGTCGGGCCCGCCTCGGCGTCGATGCCGACGAGGCCGCGGCACAACCGCTTGGCGGCGGTGACGTAGATGTTGCCGGGGCCGGTGATGAGGTCGACGGGAGCGAGTTCCGAATCGTTGGTGTCGGTGCCGCCGTAGGTGAGCAGCGCAACGGCCTGCGCGCCACCGACCGCCCACACCTCCTCCACGCCGAGCATCTCCGCCGCGGCGAGGATCGTCGGATGCGGCAACCCGCCGAACGCGGCCTGCGGGGGCGACGCGACGACGAGGGACTCGACACCCGCAGCCTGGGCGGGAACCACGTTCATGACCACGGATGACGGGTAGACGGCGTTGCCACCCGGCACGTACAGCCCGACCCGCTCGACCGGAATCCACCGCTCTGTGACCGTGCCACCCGGCACGACCTCGGTGGTGGTGTCGGTACGGCGCTGATCGGCGTGGACCTTGCGGGTGCGCTCGATTGCGACCTCGAGCGCGGCGCGCACGTCGGCGTCCAGCTCGGCGAGCGCACGGGTCAGTTCCGCGCGCGGAACCCGGACGGCCGCCGGCCGGACACCGTCGAAGGTCTCGCCGTATTCGAGTGCGGCCTCGGCGCCGCGGTCCCGGATCGCCTCGACTACGGGACGCACCTGATGCAGCACCGCGTCGACGTCCACTCCGCCACGGGGCAGTGCCGACCGGAGTTCGGCGACGGACGGTGTTCGACCGCGCAAATCGACGCGGGCGAGCTCGGTGCGGGCAGACATGGGTGTCCCTTCGCGAGAGGAAGCGTGTTATCGACTGCCCAGTTTAGGCGCTACCCCTGCGCACACCCCGAATCGCGCCCACCGAGAGAGTCAGCCCTCGACGCGGTCGCGGACGAACTCGCCGATCCGAGCGACCGCGCGGGCCGCCTCGGGAAGGATGTCGGCGGCCGCCTGGAACACGTGGACCTGCCGATCCCACACCTCGAGGACCACCGGCACGCCTGCCGCGCCGAGCCGCTGCGCCATGAGCTCGGCGTCCACGTAGAGCATCTCGGTGGACCCGACCTGGATCAACACCGGCGGCAGCCCGGTGAGCACACCGTCCACCGGCGACACGGTCGGGGTTTCACCGTCGGCCCGTCCCGCGATCTCCGCGAGTGTCAGCAGCACCGAACTCGGAATCAGCGGACACTCCCGCCCCTCCGCGCGGGCGAGCTTCATCGTGGGGTCGAGGTCCGTCAACGGGGACAACGCCACCAGCCCCGCAGGCTGAGGAAGACCGAGGCCGGCCAGCGCGAGAGCGGTCGAGAAGGTGAGGAACCCACCCGCGGAATCGCCCGCGACGACGATGCGGTCGGGCGTGAAGCCGCGGTCGAGCAGCCAGCGGTAGCCGCTGATGCAGTCGGCGACGGAGTCGGCGATCGAGTACCGCGGCAGCATCCGGTAGTCGACCGTGAGTACCGACGCCTGGGAAGCGGCACCGATTCGCAGGGCCAGGACTCGGTGCGTGTTCAGCCCACAGGTCATGAACCCGCCGCCGTGGAGGTAGAGGATCGCGGTCCCGGACCCCTCGGTTCCCTCCCCCGTCGAAGCCTCGCCGCGGGAAACGCCGTGTTCCCACCACTCCGCGGCACAGTTGTCGAGACGGACCCGGTGCCTGCCGATCCCACGCGTCGGCTGCAGGTACCGCGCCCCGTAGTCGAGCAGTCCCGCAGGCCACACCAGTCCCGGATACCGTCCCCACACGTCGAGGAAGGGTTTGACGGTCAGTCTCACCGTGTGGGCGAAGACGCGTGACCGCACGCCCGCTCCTGCGACGAATGTCGGCTCCACGGCGATGGCGACCGATGAACCGGCCGCTCGACCACGACGGGAACGCCTCTGCGGCGCCGCGGACGACGTTCGCCGCGGCGACTGCGGTGATGACGGTTGCGTTGTTGTCATCGCGAGCTCCTGGCAAGCACGAAGGGGCTTCGAGCACCTGTTTCCCTGCATCCCGACCGCGCTGCCGAAGTTCGTGGGCAGCTGAACCATGGTACGTGACATGCGACACATTTACGAGCCCGTAACACGTCGTTTGTCCCGTTCCGGTGTGGTGGCACCCCACGCGCACCGCGATTACCGTGGAAGTCGATAGCGTCGATCGGCCCGCCACCGGGCGGGCGTGGGAGCCGTGTGATGGCCACGTTGGGTGTGGTTGCCGTGGTGCTGGGGTTGGTGATGATCCTGGTCGAGGCCCACGCGCCCACCGCCGGAGTGCTCACCGGCCTGGCCGCGCTCCTCATCGGCGCGGGCGTCGCGATGCTCTTCGTCGCGGGCGGAGTCGGTGATGTCGTCGCCATCCCGGTCGCAGTCGGAATCGCGGGGGTCGGACTCGCGGGGGCCGCCGTCCTCGGGCGGACGATGCTCACCGCCCGCCGGATGCCGGTGCGGGGCGGCACGCGGGGGCTGGTCGGCCATGAGGCGACGGTACGAAGCTGGGCCGGCGACCGCGGTCAGGTCCACGCCGACGGCGGACTCTGGCACGCACGCATCGAATTCGGCTATCCGCAGTCCCCCGCCCCCTCCGCCGGCGAGTCGGTGGTCGTGGAATCCGTGCGGGGCCTGACTCTCGGCGTGCGGCGCCGCGAACAGTGGGAGCTGCCATGACCGTCCTTCTGACCCTCCTGGTCGTGCTGGCGCTCCTGGCACTGATCATCCCGGGCACGGCGATCCGGGTGCTGCGCGAGTACGAGCGCGCAGTCGTCTTCCGGCTCGGCCGGGCACAGGACGTCAAGGGCCCGGGGCTGGTGTTGCTCATCCCCGTCGTCGACCGGATGGTCCGTGTCGGCCTGCGCACCGTGACGTTGAAGATCCCGGTGCAGGAGATCATCACCCGCGACAACGTGCCCGCGAAGGTGACGGCCGTGGCCTACTTCCGCGTCCTGGACGCGGACCGCGCCGTCATCGAGGTCGAGGACTTCCTCGCCGCGACCACCCAGATCGCGCAGACGACGCTGCGGTCGGTGCTCGGCAAGGCCGAACTCGACACCCTTCTCGCCGACCGCGACCGACTCAACGAGGACCTGCAGAAGGTGATCGACCAGCAGACCGAACCGTGGGGTGTGAAGGTCACCACGGTCGAGATCAAGGACGTCGAGATCCCCGAACGCATGCAACGCGCGATCGCCCGGCAGGCCGAAGCCGAACGGGAGCGTCGCGCGAAGATCATCAACGCCGAGGCCGAGTACCAGGCGTCGGCGAAGCTGGCGGATGCGGCGGAGATCATCTCCCGGAACCCGACGACGCTGCAGCTGCGCTACCTGCAGACGCTGCGGGAGGTCGGCGGCGACGCCAACTCGACGGTCGTCGTGCCGCTGCCGCTTGACCTGATCCGCCCGCTCCTGGGCGCCCAGCCGACCGCCGCGGATGTCGTGGACGGTCAGGCGTTCTCGGGGAGCTCGAACACACCCTGACCGGAGAAGTCGACCTGTCGGCGGGCGTTGGCGAGCGCGCTGACGACGCACGTTCCGATGGGTCCGCGGCGGTCGTACATGGTGGTGGTCCCGACGGCGAGACCGTCGGAGCTGATGTGATCGTCGGCCTCGATCCCGACCTCGACACCCTCGGGCAGCCGCGCGAGGACGAGCGTCATGTCGACGTTGATGAAGCCGACACCCGCGGTGCCCCAGTTCGTCATGAGGCTCGTCGGCTCCCCCGCCATCGCGGCCCGCGCGAACGGTGACGGCTCCTCCCCCGCCACCACGGGCAGGTGCTGTGCCCACATCCGCTTCCGGCTCGAGCCCTGGTGCTCGAGCATCGACTGGGACCAGCCCTCGGGATGGTCGTCGCTGCCGAAGTAGGGATGCGTCACGTCGCCGGCCTGCATCGGGATGTGGACGGGCGGCGGCGACGGCCGGTAGTCCCGCGTCCACACCTCCCCCGGCGGCTGTTCCGACGGACGCAGGAACACGGCACCGGCCCGAACCACGACCTCGCCGTCCTGCAGCAGTTCCGCGTCGGCGACGCGGATCCGGTTGCCGTCCCGGACGAGGGTGGTGCGAGTGGTGATCGGCGCGGTCCGGGCGGGCTTGAACAGGTCGACCGTCAGTCGGGCGGGAACGAAGCCGTCACCACTGTGGTCGTTCTCCAGTGCTCGCGCGACGAGACCGCACAGCGCGGCGCCGTTGATCATGTCCGGCGACCAGCGACTTATGGCGAATCGCTCGGCGACGAAGCCGTCGGCGGTCGAACTGAAGAACGCGAGCGGGTCGGTCACGGGTGAGCCTTTCGACGGGTGGCTGCTCATGATCGCCGCCCGGCGGCGAACGCGTTGTGAAAAACGTTAAAGCACTGCACGGAATTGTCTGTGAGATTCCCCATACCGACGCGGCACACTCGCCTAACCTGCTGGGGTGAGCCGAATCGCACGTGCCCTGACCGTGGTCGTGGTCGCCGTGGCCGGTGCGCTTGCCGCGGCACCTGCCGGCGCCGCCCCAGTCGCGCCGCTGGGACCCGACTTCGAGTGGGGCGTCGCCACCTCCGGCTTCCAGTCCGAGGGTCCACCGCCGGACAGCAACTGGTCCCGGTACGTCGCGGGCGGCGGCACCCACGACCCGTACGGCAGCGGCCCCGACTTCCGGCACCGCTACGCCGAGGACATCGCCAATGCCGCGGCGATGGGCGTCGACACTTTCCGGTTCTCCGTCGAGTGGGCCCGGATCCAACCGGCACCCGACATGTGGGACGAGACCGAGCTCGCCTACTACGACGACGTGGTGCGCGAGATCCGCTCGCACGGTATGCGGCCGATGATCACCCTCGACCACTTCGTGTTCCCCGGCTGGGTCGTCGACCTCGGCGGCTGGACCCGCGACGAGACGATCGACCTGTGGCTCACCCATGCGGAAAAGGTGGTCTCGCGGTATCCGGGCGACGACGTCACCTGGATCACGTTCAACGAGCCGACCGTCTTCGTGCAGAAGGAACTCACACAGGGCGGCATCGGCCCACTCGACGCACCCGGCGTCCTGGACCGGCTGGTCCGCGCGCACCGCGCGGCCTACGACACGATCCACCGCCTCGACCCCGACGCCCGGGTCTCGAGCAACGTCTCGTACATCCCCGCCGCGATGGGTGTGATCGATGCACTGTTCACCGACCGGGTCCGCGACAAGCTGGACTTCGTCGGCCTCGACTACTACTACGGCGTCTCGCTCGACAACCTCACCGCGGCCGCGGCCCTGACCGACGCGTTCTACGACGTGAAGCCACAGCCGGACGGGATCTACCATGCCGCACTGCATTTCGCGCGCAAGTACCCGGAGTTGCCGATCCTGGTCGTCGAGAACGGGATGCCGTCCGACGACGGCAAACCTCGGCCCGACGGTTACACCCGCGCCGACCACCTCCGCGACCACGTCTACTGGCTGCAGCGCGCGAATCAGGACGGCGCGAACGTCATCGGATACAACTACTGGTCGATCACCGACAACTACGAATGGGGCAACTACCGGAACCGCTTCGGCCTCTACACCGTGGACGTCCTCACGGACCCGACGTTGACCCGCCGCCCGACGGACGCCGTCGCCGCCTACCGGGAACTGACGGCGGCGGGCGGTGTCGCCGGCGACTACGTGCCGGTCATGCCCGACTCGGTGTGTTCGCTGGTGAGCCCGCCGGACAGCTGCGTGGCGACGCCCGGAAGCTGACGGGGCGGCGCCGACTATCCTGGTCGGGTGTCGTGGCAGATCTGGTTGGGTTTTCTGGGTGCAGCGTGGGTGATCAGCCTGTCGCCGGGTGCCGGTGCGATCGCGTCGATGTCGTCGGGACTGAGCCACGGACTCCGGCGCGGATACTGGAACATCCTCGGACTCCAGCTGGGACTGCTGCTGCAGATCGCGATCGTCGCCGCGGGAGTGGGCGCCCTGCTCGCGTCGTCGGCCGTGGCGTTCACCGTCATCAAATGGTTCGGTGTCGCATACCTCGTGTACCTGGGCGTGCGACAGTGGCGCTCCGCTCCGACCGATGTCGACCCAGCCGACACGGACGCGAGCGGATCGGCGACCGGCATGGTGATCCGGGGCTTCCTCGTGAACGCGAGCAATCCGAAAGCAGTCGTGTTCATGCTCGCGGTACTGCCCCAGTTCCTCGACCCCACTGCGCCATTGGTGCCGCAGTACGCGATCATCGCCGCAACCATGGTCGCCGTCGACGTGATCGTGATGACCGGATACACGGGCCTCGCCTCCCGCGTGCTGACGTACATGCGGTCACCCCGACAGCAGCGGGTCACCGGCCGCGTGTTCTCGTGCCTGTTCTTCGCTGCCGCCGGGTTCCTCTCGCTGGTGCGCCGAGCAGTACCGGCGTAGACCACGCTGCTGCTCAGGCGGGCGCGCCCGCGATGTTCACCATCCAGCCGATGCCGAACCTGTCCGTGCACATGCCGAATTCGTCGCCCCACATCTGCTTCTCCAGCGGCACCGCGATCTGCCCACCCTCCGCGAGCTTCGCGAACCAGCCGCGCAGTTCGTCCCCGTCGTCGCCGCTGAGGCTGACCGAGAAATTGGTGCCGGGGTTGTGTTCCATCCCGGGTGGCGTGTCGGCACCCATCAGGGTGAAACCCTGTGGGGTCTCGAGCATGGCGTGCATGACGCCGTCGGCGCCGGGCGCGTCCTTGTCGCCGAACTCACCGAACGTGCTGACGTTCAGGTTGCCGCCGAACACGTCCCGGTAGAACTCCATCGCCGCGCGGGCGTTGTCCTTGAAGCTGATGTAGGGGTTCAAGCGAGTGCTCATCGGTTCTCCTCGGGTCGACCGAAAAGTGACACGCACCACAGTAGGGCATCCGCCGGGAAGTCCAGGTTTCCTGAACTAACTGGACGTTTGGTCTAGAGTGCCGTGGCGTATTCGTCCAGCCCTTCCACACTGGAGCCGAAGTGACCCGACCTGCACTCTCCCGGCGCGGCTTCCTCACCGCAGGCGCCGGCGCGGTGGCCGCCGCTGCCGCGTCGTCCCTCCTCCCGCCGTCCCTCCAGCGCGCGCTGGCGGCACCGGCACCGCCCGGCGGGTTGGACTCGGTCGAGCACGTGGTCCTGCTCATGCAGGAGAACCGGTCGTTCGACCACTACTACGGCGCCCTGCGCGGCGTGCGTGGCTTCGCTGATCCCAACGCGCTTCGACTTCGGGACGGGAAGTCGGTGTTCGACCAGCCCGGCCCCACCGGGCGGACCCTCCCCTTCCCGATCCGGGACTCCGCTGCGGCACAACGCATGGACACGCAGAACGTCACCGGGCTCGACCACAGCTGGGACGGCGGCCACCAAGCCCTCGCGGACGGCTGGCACGACGGCTGGGTCGCGGCGAAGACGGCCACCACGATGGCCTACTACGACCGCCAGGACCTTCCGTTCCACTACGAGATCGCGGACGCGTTCACCATCTGCGACGCGTACCACTGCTCGGTCCCGACCTCCACGAGTCCCAATCGGAACTACTGGGTGTCCGGATATACAGGATTCGAGCCCGCCTCCCCGATCCCACTGGACACGGTGGGATCGTCGGACGGCGTGACGTCGTCGGACGTGACGCTGTTGTCGAACCCCGGTCCGGAGGGTCGCGCAGTCACCAACGCCGCCTACGACCCGTGGCACGCCGGCTACGGCTGGACCACCGTTCCCGAGCGCCTCCAGGCGGCAGGCGTCACCTGGAAGACGTACCAGGAGTGGGACAACTTCGGGGACAACAACCTCGAGTACTTCACGACCTTCAAGAAGGTGGGAGCCGCGCTGCTCGGAAATCCGGGCCTGCTCCCCTACCAAGTGCAGACACTTCAAGGCTTCTACCTGGCGCTGCCCGCACTCCCCCCGCCGGTCCAGGACGCGGCCGTCCGGGCACTCGAACTCGCCGCCGACCAGCTGTCGCCCGCCGACCGTCAGCTCTACGATCGCGCGCTGTACCGCTCACGGCCGGGCACCCTCGCCGCCGAGTTCCGTGCCGACGTCGAAGCGGGCCGACTGCCGCAGGTGAGCTATCTGGTTCCCTCCGAGGTCGATTCGGAGCACCCGTCCGGGTCGTCACCCGCCGCGAGCGCGACCCTGCTGTACCAGGTGCTCGACGCCATCGCGTCCGATCCGGACCTGTGGGCGAAAACGGCCGTGATCGTGAACTTCGACGAGAACGACGGCTACTTCGACCACGTGCCTCCGCCCCGACCCCCGGCCTCGGCGACGTCGGAGTGGGTGGCCGGCCAGCCGCTCGGTCTCGGGCCCCGGGTGCCGATGACCATCATCTCGCCCTGGACCGTCGGCGGATTCGTGTGTTCGCAGGTGTTCGACCACACGGCGGTGACCCAGTTCCTGGAGCGACGCTTCGGGATCTCGCAGCCGGAGATCGACCCGTGGCGCCGCACCGTCAGCGGCGATCTGACCGCGGCCTTCGACTTCGCGAACCCGCGCAGCAGGCCGACCGTAACCCGACCACAGCCGACCCCTCCACTCGAACCGCGGTGGACCCCGACCCCTCCAGCCGAGCAGCGGATGCCCTTGCAGGAGAAGGGCTCCCGCCCTGCACGGGCCCTGCCGTACCAACCCGACGCACACGCGAGCCTCGATCCCGCCGGCCGCGTCCTCACGGTGCACATCAGCAACACCGGCGCGGAATCGGCACACCTGGCGCTGTACCCGTACGCGGCCGAGTTCGACGTGCCGCGCCACGTCGACGTCCTCGGCGACCTCGAGGACACCGTCCAGCTGCCCGGCCCGCGGTACGAGCTACACCTGCTGGGCCCCAACGGCTTTCGCCGCGAGTTCGCCGGTTCGGCGGATGGGCCGGCGTCGGCGCTCACGGTGTCGACCTCGATCGACCCCGGCCGCCGAACCGTCGGCCTGTCCGTGACGAACAGTGGATCGCGTGACCTGACGGTCGTCGTCGACGGCGATCGGCGCCGCCTCGCCTCAGGAGACCGCGATTCGTGGACGGTGCAGTCGACGGACGGCTGGTACCGGTGCATCGTGACGGTCGACGAGGACCCCGAGTTCCGGCGCGCACTGGTCGGGCACATCGAGAACGGCGGCGACAGCGTCAGCCAGTCGATGTGACCGTTCTGTCCCGTTTCGCGGATTCGGCCACGAACCTGTCACCAGCGGTGCAGCATGAAGAAATCACTCTTAAAACAAGCGTCCAGTAGGTGGACCATAGGAGGACTCAGGTGCGTCGACTACGGCTCACATCCCTGATCGTGACGGGTTCACTGCTCCTCGGCGGGGGTATCGCCGCCGCCCAGAGCAGTCTGCCGTCGTCCGGAAGCAACACAGCAGCGACTCGGTCGTACCTGACCGACGACGCCGGTCGGTCCCTGATCCTGCGCGGGTTCAACACCGCGTCCAGCGCCAAGAGCGCTCCCGACGGCATGCCCGACTTCACCGAGGCCGACCTCGTGCGCGAACACGCCGAGATGGGGACCAACTTCGTGCGCTTCCTGATCTCGTGGCGTTCGGTGGAACCCGAACCGGGCAGGTACGACCAGGCGTACCTCGACCGCGTCGAGGAGCGGGTCGGCTGGTATGCCGAACGTGGCTACAAGGTGATGCTCGACATGCACCAGGACGTGTACTCCGGCGCGATCATGGCCGACGATACCGCCGGTACCGGCGCCGGGCCGATCGGGAACGGCGCGCCTGCATGGGCGACTTACACCGACGGGCTCCCGGTCGAGAAGCAGGACCGATGGGAGCTGTACTACATCCAGCCAGGTGTGATGCGGGCCTTCGACAACTTCTGGAACACCACCGGCAAGCACCCGGAACTCATGGAGCATTACGCGAACGCCTGGCGGGCGGTCGCGGAGCGTTTCGCCGACAACGACACTGTCGTGGCATACGACCTGATGAACGAGCCGTGGGGCGGCTCGCTGCAGTTCGAGGAGTTCGAGGCTGGACCGCTCACCGACCTCTACCAGCGCAGCACCAACGCGATTCGATCGGTCGACCAGGACAGCTGGGTGTGCGTGGCGCCACAGGCCGTCGGCGTCAACCAGGGCATCCCCAGCCGGCTCGGCAAGGTATCCGATCCACGCGCGGGTGAACAGCGGATCGCCTACTGTCCCCACCTGTACCCGCTCCCCCTCGACCTGGGCGACGGATACTCCGGCGTGTCGAAGACCCTCACCGACGTGACCATGCGGACGTGGCGCGCGAGCATCGAGCAGGTCGCAAACGACGTGCTCGGCGGGGCACCCATCATCATCGGGGAGTTCGGGCTCGACACCACACTGCCCGGCGCCCGCGACTTCCTCGATCGTGTCTACACCGAGGCGCGGGAGATGGGTGCAGGCGTCTCGTACTGGTCCAGCGATCCCGGCACCTGGGGGCCGTACATGCCGGACGGCACGCCGACGATCCTCGTCGAGACCCTGAACAAGGCATATCCCCGCGCGGTCGCGGGCGATCCGGTCAGCTGGTCGGCGGCCGCCGACCGCCTCGAACTGACGTTCCGGCCGGACTCCGCAATCACCGCTCCCACCGAGATCTACCTTCCGCAGAGCGGATTCCCCGGCGATGTCGACGTCGAGGGCGCGGACGTCGTGGAGTGGGACCGCCAGAGCCGACTGCTGACCGTCCGTAGCGCGGCGACCGGTGACGTGACCGTCACGGTGACGCCCGCGGCATGACCTGTACCTGCGGCCGGCAGTTTCTGCTGCCGGCCGCAGGTGGGATCACATGTCCAGGCCGAGGTCGAGCACCGTCACCGAGTGGGTGAGGGCGCCGACCGCGAGGTAGTCGACCCCGGTCGACGCGTAGTCGGCCGCGACGTCGACAGTCAGCCCACCCGAGGACTCGAGCTTCGTCCGCGGAGAGCGGGTGTTGCGGCGCTGCACCGCGGCCTGCGTCTCCCAGAGTGCGAAGTTGTCGAGCAGCACGAGTTCGACGTCCTCGGCGAGCACCTCGTCCAACTGGGCGAGGCTGTCGACCTCGACCTCGCACTCGATGTCGGGTGCGACCTCGCGGACCGCGCGCAGCGCGGCGACCACGGATCCCGCGGCGGCGACGTGGTTGTCCTTGATGAGGGCGGCGTCACCGAGACCCATGCGGTGGTTGACGCCGCCGCCCATCCGGACCGCGTACTTCTGCAATCCACGCAGGCCCGGCAGCGTCTTGCGGCTGTCGCGGATCTTGCAGTCGGTGCCCGCGACCTCGCCGACCCACAGTGCGGTCGCGGTTGCGATGCCCGACAGGTGACACATCAGGTTGAGCATGGTGCGTTCGGCGGTGAGCAGGTCGCGGGTGGGCGCGGACACCGTGAGCACGACGGTTCCCGGTTCCACCGGCGCGCCGTCGTCGAGGCGAGCGAGCACTTCGTAATTGCCCGCACCGACGACCTCGTCGAGGACGAGCAGTCCGACGTCGACACCGGCGACGACACCCGCCGACCGTGAGACGACGGACGCCTTCGCGACGGCACCGTCGGGGACGGTGGCCGCCGAGGTGACGTCGGGTCCGTAACGCAGGTCCTCGTCGAGTGCGACGCGCACCAGGGTGCGGATCTCGTCGGCGTCGAGGCCGTCGGCCAGGGGTGTCATCGTGCTCCTGTCGGGACGAGGTCGAGGTCGGTACTTGTGGACGGCACCGCGGTCATGACGGCCAGGGTGCCGTCGGGGGTGCGGCGCACGTGGAGCGGGCGCCGCCAGTGGTCGTCGGCGTCCGGGTGGTCGAGGCGGGTGTGGCAGCCGCGACTCTCGGTGCGCGCGGCCGCGGCGAGAACCAGGGCCGTCGCGGTCGTGGTGAGCGCAGCGTCCTCGAGGTCGGTGACGGTGCGCGGGATTCCCGACGTCGCGGCCGCGAGCGCCGCAGACGCCGCGGCAAGTCCATCACCGTCCCGCACCACCGACGCGTGTGCCGTCATCGTCGCCTGCACCGATGCCCGCGAAACCTGTTCGTGCACAGAAAGATCCGCGGAACCGACCTCGGCGGACAGTCCGGCGCGTTCGGTGGCGGCGAGTCCCGCACGCTCCCCGACCACGAGTCCTTCGAGGAGGCTGTTCGAGGCCAGGCGGTTGGCGCCGTGCAGACCCGTCCGCGCGACCTCGCCGGCCGCGAGCAGCCCGGGGACCACGGTGCGACCGTGGACGTCGGTGACGACGCCCCCGCAGGAGTAGTGGGCTGCGGGCGCGACCGGAATCAGATCGGCCGCGGGGTCGATGCCCACCGCCAGGCACGACGCCGTGATGGTCGGGAACCGGGCCGAGAATCCGTCGATGCGCCTGGCGTCGAGGTACACGTGGTTCTCGCCGAGCGCCCGCAGTCGCGCCGCGATCGCCTTCGACACCACGTCCCTCGGCGCCAGGTCCCCCATCGGATGGACGCCCGCGGTCACCGAATCGCCGTGGGAATCCACGAGAACAGCGCCCTCACCGCGCACCGCCTCGGAGATGAGGGGCCGACGGCCGACCCCGTCCGCGGCGAACAGCACGGTCGGATGGAACTGGACGAACTCGAGGTCCGCGACGCTCGCGCCTGCAGCGAGCGCGAGCGCGATGCCGTCGGCGGTTGCTCCAGGCGGATTGGTGCTGCACGAGTAGAGCTGCCCGATCCCTCCGGTGGCGAGAAGGACGGTCGGTGCGTGGATGACACCGAAGCCCTTGTCGGACAGCACGACCAGACCCTGAACCCCCGTGCCGTCGACCACGACGCGGGACGCGGCGGCACCGAAGAGCACCGGCATCCCCGCCGCGTTCAGCGCGCGCTGGACCTCGGCGCCCGTCGCGTCGCCGCCCGCATGAATGATGCGGCGGGCGCTGTGACCGCCCTCGCGGGTGCGCGAAACCTGTCCGTCACGGCCCCGGTCGAACACGGCACCCAGGTCCGCGAGCGCCGCCACCGCGTCCGCGCCCGCAGCGACGATCGACCGCACCGCGGCGTCGTCGCACAGGCCGCCGCCTGCCGCGAGGGTGTCGGCGACGTGCGCGTCCACGTCGTACCCGGAGCTCACCGCGATACCGCCCTGGGCGTACACGGTCGCGGTGTCCGTCGGACCACCCTTGCTGACGGTGAGCACGCGCAGTCCGGCGCGGGTCGCGGTGCGGGCCGCGGTGAGTCCCGCGACCCCGCCGCCGACCACCACCAGGTCGGCGTGCGCCTCCCAGGTGGAGGCCGGGTGTGCCGTCACTACTCGCCGCCGCCCGGGTTGCCGATCTCGATCATCCGCTGCACGGACTTGCGGGCGCGTTCGCCGACGGCGGCGTCGACGTGCACCTCGTCCTTGCCTTCCAGCAGGCAGCGCAGCAGGGCGGCGGGGGTGATCATCTTCATGTACGGGCAGGAGGCGCGGTCGTTGACGGCCTGGAAGTCGACCTCGGGCGCAGCCTTGCGCAGCTGGTGCAGCATGCCGATCTCGGTGGCGACCAGGACCTGCTTCGCGCCGGTCGCGCGGGCGGCGTCGAGCATGCCGCCGGTCGAGAGGATCTTCACCTTGTCCTCGGGAACGAAGCCCTCGCCCGCCAGGTACAGCGCGGACGTCGCGCAACCACACTCGGGGTGCACGAACAGCTCGGCGTCCGGGTGGGCCTTGGCCTGCGCGGTGAGCTCGTCGCCGTTGATGCCGGCGTGGACGTGGCATTCGCCTGCCCAGATGTGCATGTTCTCGCGGCCGGTGACGCGCTTGACGTGGGCTCCGAGGAACTGGTCCGGAAGGAAGAGCACCTCACGGTTCGGGTCGATCGACGCGACGACGTCGACGGCGTTCGAGGACGTGCAGCAGATGTCGGTCAGGCCCTTGACCTCGGCCGTCGTGTTGACGTACGAGACGACGAGGGCGTCGGGGTACTCGGCCTTCCACTCGCGCAGCTGGTCGGCGGTGATGGAGTCGGCGAGCGAGCAGCCGGCGCGCTCGTCGGGGATCAGCACCTTCTTCTCCGGGCTGAGGATCTTCGCCGTCTCGGCCATGAAGTGCACACCGCAGAAGATGATCGTCTCCTCCTGCGCCTCGGCCGCGATGCGCGAGAGGGCAAGGGAGTCGCCGACGTGGTCTGCCACGTCCTGGATCGCCGGGAGCTGGTAGTTGTGCGCGAGGATCGTCGCGTTCTGGGCGCGTGCGAGCCTGCGGACCTCCTCCGCCCACTCGGGCGTCCCCTCGACACCGGTGTAGCCACCCGGGCCGTCGACGATTGCGGCGGCTCCCGTCCACTCTGTCGTGGTCATGGCCTTGCTCCTTACTGGCTGCAATCCGGGCGGGCTGTGCCCGGATTTCCTGTTCGGGGGTTTTCGACTTAGGATCGAAAACGTGCCCAATGGTAACACTCTCCACGAAGTGCTCACCGCGGTGTTCCAGGTTCGCAAGATCGGCGACTGCCCGGAGCTGTGCGTCCTGCTCTGGCAGCGCGCCCTCGAACCCGAACTCGGCGCCTGGTCGCTACCGGGCGGCATCCTGCGCGAGGACGAGGACATGACGACGTCCGCGCGCAGGCAGCTCGCAGAGAAGGTCGACGTCCGCGAGGTCGCCCATCTCGAACAGCTGTCGGTGTTCTCCGACCCGCACCGCGTCCCGGACGTCCGGCTGATCGCGTCGACATTCCTCGGTCTGGTCCCCCTCGGCGCCGACCCCGTACTGCCGCCGGACACCGCCTGGCATCCCGTGTCCGCACTCCCCCGCACGGCGTTCGATCACGGCGTCGTCGTCGAGCACGCGCGCACGCGTCTGGCCGCCAAGCTGTCGTACACCAACATCGCGTTCGCCCTCGCACCCGCCGAGTTCGCCATGTCGACGCTGCGTGAAATCTACTGTGCCGCTCTGGGTTACCAGGTCGACGCGACGAACCTGCAGCGCGTCCTCGGACGTCGAGGGGTACTCGTCGCGACCGGCGCCACCGCACCCCCCGGACGCTTCGGCGGAAGGCCGCCCGCGCTCTACCGGTTCGCCGAGTCCCGACTGCGCGTCACCGACGAGTTCGCCGCGCTGCGTCCACCGTCTTGAGCGCACGGCATCACCGCGGCGCAGCGCCGAAAGCGCAGTCAGCGGAGCGGTTCGCGAGAGTCCGCGTCGGCAGGTGCACCCTCGGGTGGACGCCCGAGGTGCGGATCCGGGCTGAACGCCACCAGCCCGGCGTACACGACCGACGCCGCGAGCGGCTGCGCGATCAGCGCCAAGGCCGTGCCGAGACTCGGTGTCGCCGCGACGATCTGCCCGATCTCGAGATCGGTGAGACTCGGGAAACGCAACCCCACCACACCGAGGCCGACGACCGCGGTCGTGGCCGCACCAACCAGGGACCCGACGAGCAGGCCGAGGAACGGGACCACGCCGCGCAGTGCGCGACGCGTCCACACCGCGACCGCGGACAACACCCCGACGATCAGGCCGAGGCACAGAAACAGTGCGACGGCGTCGAACTGATGGACGCTCTCCCCGGTCAGCGACACCGCACCGCCGCCGGAGACGACGAGGAAATGCTGCGCCGGCGCGAGCAGACCCCACACGACCCCCGCGACCGCACCGAGGGTGGTGACGCCGACGACGGTCCGCGCCGCGAAGCGGACCTCCGCACGGTCGGCCTTCGGCCTCGTCTGCGTCGGCTGCGCGATGTCGGCGGTCATGGGAGACAACCTTAGGCGTGCCGGCCACATCACATTCGTCCAAGACCCGGGCCGGTCGACGGGCGTAGGTTCGGACCATGAAGATCACGCCTGGAGCAGTGACGTTCTTCGAACTCGGCGTCGCGGACGCCCAGCAGGGCCGGGCCTTCTACGAGGCGTTGTTCGGCTGGGAGTTCGAGTCCGGTCCGTCGGGTGAGGGCTGGGCGATCAATGCGCCCGGCGTGCCCGGCGGGATGCACCCGGGCGACGCGGGCGCCAGCCCCTACCTGTTCTTCGCCGTCGAGGACCTGGACGCCGCGCTCGAACAGGTCGTCGCGTTGGGCGGTGAGATCGTTCCCCTCGACGCCGGCGGCGACGCCGACACGGAGAAGCGGTTCGGCCGCTTCGCGTTCTGCAAGGACGACCAGGGCTCACCGTTCGGACTGCACCAGCCTCCGAAGTAGCTCAGCGCCGTTCGAGTGCTGTCGAGTCGCTCACGCCGTGCCGCGAACACTTCGCCCACCAGCCGTCCGGGCTGACCTGCACGATCATCCGGCGGCCGCAGTGTTCGCAGAACCGCGGCGGCTCCAGGCCGAGCGCGGCGGCCGCCGGGACCGGATCGTCGACACCGTCGACGATCCGTCGGCCCGTGTACGGGTTGTAGCGCTCGGCCTCGTCGATCATCGACACGTCAGATCGTCTGGTTGAGGGCCTTGATCGGCATCTGCAGCTCGCCGAGCAGGTCCAGGTCCGATTCGGCGGGACGGCCGAGGGTCGTCAGGTAGTTGCCGACGATGACGGCGTTGATGCCACCGAGGATGCCCTGCTTCGCACCGAGATCGCCGAGGGTGATCTCGCGTCCACCGGCGAAACGCAGGATCGTGCGGGGCAGCGCGAGCCGGAACGCGGCGACGGCACGCAGTGCGTCGGCGGCGGGCAGGACGTCGAGGTCGCCGAACGGCGTGCCCGGACGCGGGTTCAGGAAGTTCAGCGGAACCTCGTCGGGCTCCAGTTCGGCGAGGTTCGCGGCGAATTCGGCCCGCTGCTCGAGGGTTTCGCCCATGCCGAGGATGCCGCCGCAGCAGACCTCCATGCCGGCCTCGCGGACCATCCGCAGCGTGTCCCAGCGCTCCTCCCAGGAGTGCGTGGTGACGACGTTCGGGAAGTACGACTTCGACGTCTCGAGGTTGTGGTTGTAGCGGTGCACGCCCATCGCGGCGAGCTGGTCGACCTGCTCCTGGTTCAGCATGCCCAGCGAGCAGGCGACCTGGATGTCGACCTCGTTGCGGATGGCTTCGACGCCCGCCGCGACCTGCGCCATCAGACGCTCGTCGGGGCCGCGGACGGCCGCGACGATGCAGAACTCGGTGGCCCCCGTCTTCGCGGTCTGCTTGGCGGCCTCGACCAGGCTCGGGATGTCGAGCCACGCCGCGCGGACCGGGGACTGGAACAGGCCGGACTGGGAGCAGAAGTGGCAGTCCTCGGGGCAGCCGCCGGTCTTGAGCGAGATGATGCCCTCGACCTCGACCTCCGGGCCGCACCACGTCATGCGGACGTCGTGGGCGAGTGCGAGCAACTCCTCGAGCCGGTCGTCGGGCAGTTGCAGGATCTCGAGGGTCTGGTCCTGCGTCAGGCCCTCACCCCGTTCGAGGACCTGCTCCCTCGCGACGGCGAGGATGTCGGTGCGGGCGGGTGCCTGGGTCACGGGTAGCTCCTGGATGCTCTCGGGTGTCCGGGCTGAGATGGTTCGCCTCGCGAACTTGAACACCGTACAAGTTGAACGGCGTTCAGGTTAGGGTCGTGGTGAAATGGTGTCAACCGACCACCGAGGAAAGCGGGCCTGAGAGTGCAGCTGCGACGAGCCGACGTCCTGGCAGGGGCGATCGCGATCCTCGACGAGTACGGTCTCGGCGACCTGACGATGCGCAGGCTCGCCACGTCACTCGGGGTGCAACCGGGCGCGCTCTACTGGCACTTCCCCAACAAGCAGACGCTGCTGGCCGCGATCACCGACGACATGCTCGCCGGAGTGGCGGCGCCGACGGACACGTCCGCCTGGGACGCGCGGCTCGACGTGCTGGCGCACCGCTTCCGTGACGCGCTGCTCGCCCACCGCGACGGCGCGGAACTGGCGTCGGCGTCCTATGCCGCGCGGCTCGCCACCAACGGCGCCCGCGACACCCTCGCGGGCGCGTGCACCGATGCGGGCCTGCCCGCGGACGAAGCCGAATTCGCCGCCGACACACTGCTTTTCTACATTCTCGGCCAGACGATGGACGAACAGTCGCGGATGCAGATGGACAGCCACGGCGCGCTGACCGAGGACGCGTCACCCCTGTACGACGTCACCAGCGGGACGGCGCGGTTCGAGTACGGCCTCGCCCTGTTCGTCGACGGCGTCCGCAGCCGCCTGTCGGAGCACGCTCGGCACTGAGGGCGTCAGAGCGTTCCGGACCCGCCGAGTTCCGGCTCGACGACACAGGTGTTCCGCTCGTCCCACAGGCCGATTCGGATCCACCCGGAGTCGAAGAGAATCCGATCGAAACTGCTCGGTGACCAGCCCGTCACCGTGCCGTACGGCAACACCGCCACCTCGGCACCGGTCCCGTCCGACACGACGATCCTGCCCGCGGTGCGAGCACGCTCGAGCGGGTTCGGCGAGTCGACCCACTCGGTGACTCCCGCCGGGTCGACCCGCGCTGTGTACATCTCCGCGGGAATCGTGCCTGCCTCCCGAGCCGCGTCGACGACGCGGACCACCATGCGATCAACTCCGGCGAGCGTCATGTCGGCGTCGGCGAGGACAGCGACGAGATCGCCCAGCCGCGCACCGATCTCCTCGCCGCCCGTCAGTTCGGCTGCGGCATGGACGAGCCCTTCGAGCAATGCCGACACCTCACGCAGGGTCTCCGCCGATTCCGCGACGCCGAGCCGAACCATCCGCGGATCGATCACAGTGCGTCCACCCGCATCCGGCCCGAGGAACCCTGATCCGCTGCGGTGGAGAAGTGCACGTTCACCCTTTCGACGGTCGCCCACGGCAGTCGCCGCGTCGATCCAGCAAAACACGCCCCGCCCACTGCCGGGCGACGAAAAGTCCGAATCCAACTGGTCTGACCACTTGACCTCATACCGTGAGGAGCCTACCGTCGACCCATGTTCGAACCGATCGCCCGCACGACCACCTCCGCCGCCGTCTTCGACCAGATCAGCGCGCGGGTACTCGGCGGCGATCTCCTCGCGGGCGAGTCGCTACCGAGCGAGCGCCACCTCGCCGAGGCGTTCGGAGTGTCACGGCCCGCAGTGCGGGAGGCCATCCAGAAGCTGACGCAGGCCGGACTCGTCGAGGTTCGACAGGGCGAGTCGACCTCCGTGCGTGACTTCCGGCGCCACGCAGGCCCGGAACTACTGCCGCACCTCCTGATCACCGCCGGCACGCCGGACTGGGCAGTCGCTCGCAGCGTCCTCGAGGCGCGGCGACTGATCGGCGTGCAGGTCGCGGGACTGGCAGCGGCGCGCGCTACCACGGAAACCGATGAGCTGCTGCGGGATTCACTGGCCCTGCTGGAGTCCGTGCGCGACCCCGTCGAACTCCAACGGTGCGCGCTCGTCTTCTGGGAGCACGTCGTCGACGCGGCCGAGTCGATCGCGTTCCGGCTGATCTTCAACAGCCTGCGAAACGCCTACGAACCGACGATGGCGGCACTGTCGACGGTGATGGCCGCGGAGGTCGGGCGCACCGACCTGTACCGGGGACTCGCCACGGCCATCGCCGACCGCGACGCGGACGCCGCCGCGACCTCGGCCGCCACCCTCCTCGACCTCGGAACAGCGGCACTGACCGGCCTCATCGAGCAGCTCGACCAGACACAGGAGGAGCAATGACCAGCACACGAGTACGCCGAGACGTCACCCTCCGCGACGCGGCAGACGAGTTCCGGCGGCATCCGACGCCGTGGATGATCGGCGGGGTCCTGGTTGCGGCGACCGCTGCGCGCATCGCCGTCGGCGACTGGCAGTGGACCGACGCGCTGGTCCCCGTCGTCGCGCTGGTGGCGTTCCCGTTCGTCGAGTGGGTCATCCACGTGAGCATCCTGCACTGGCGGCCCCGCCGCGTTCTCGGTGTCACCGCCGACTCCCTACTGGCACGCAAACACCGTGAGCACCATGCGGATCCGCGTGACGTGCCACTGGTGTTCATTCCGTGGCAGACGCTCGTCTGGCTGCTACCGACATTGGTGGCGATCGCAGTGTTCGCGTTCGGTCGACTCGGACTCGGACTGACGTTCCTGGTCACCGTCGCCACGCTGGGCATGGTGTACGAGTGGACGCACTTCCTCGTCCACAGCGACTACAAGCCGCGGTCCCGGTCGTATCGGGCGGTGTGGCGAAACCATCGTCACCACCACTTCAAGAACGAGCACTACTGGTTCACGGTCACCACGAGCGGCACCGCGGACCGAGTGCTCGGCACCTGCCCCGATCCGGCCGACGTCCCGACATCCCCGACCGCGCGCAGCCTCCACGCGACCAGCTGACGGTCAGATCCGCGGCGCCAGTGCGACCTTGCGGATCTTGCCCGCCGGCGTCATCGGCAGGCTGTCCACCACCTCGACGTGGTCGGGCACCTTGTACTTCGCCAGTGCGCCCCGGCACCGTTCGAGAAGCGCATCCTCGTCGACGACGGCACCGGGCGCGGGTACGACGAAGGCGTATCCGGTCTCACCGAAGGTCTCGTCGGGCACGCCGATGACCGCGCACATCGCCACGGCGGGGTCCGTCACCAGCACGTTCTCGACCTCGGCCGGGTACACGTTGTACCCGCCGCGGACGTACATCTCCTTCCGGCGCCCGAGCAGGGTGACGTGGCCGTCCGCGGAGATCGATGCGATGTCCCCTGTCGCGACCCAACCGTCGGAGAGGAACGTGGCAGCTGTTTCCTCGGGAAGTTCCCAGTAGCCCGCGGCCGCGCACGTACCTCGGACCTGAAGTTCGCCCGGTTCACCCGGTCCGAGCGGGATGTTCCGGTCGTCGACGACACGGCCTTCGAAGTCGCCGGTCATTGTTCCGATGGTGCGGCCGACGATCTCGAGGGAGTCGCCCGGCGACGAGATCACGCAGGCGCCGGACGTCTCGGACATGCCGTAGAGATTCGCGATACGGATTCCGTCGAATCTGGCCGCCACCTGCTCGGCCAGGGCCGACTCGAGATTGGCCCCACCGACGACGCACAACCGCACACTCGACATGTCCACGCCCGCAGCAGATCCCGAGCCGAACACCATCTTGTACATGGTCGGGACGCCGACGAACATCGTGACCCGCGCGCCGGCCATCGTCTCGGCGACGAGGTCCGGGTGGAACCTGGGCAACAGCGCGATCGCTCCGCCTGTGACGAGGGTCGATCCCAGCGTGCACGTGAGCCCACCAACGTGGTTGAACGGCATGACACCGAGAACCACGTCTGCGGCCGACTGCTCGAACCGATCCACCTGCGCGACCGCCGAGGCGATGAGCCCGGCGTGGGTCAGGGTGGCACCCTTGGGTGTTCCGGTGGTCCCTGAGGTGTAGAGGATCACCGCCGGATCGTCAGGCCGTACGGTGCCTGCGGCATTCGCCAACAGCGCCGGATCGGATTCGGTGGCCGCGAGGTCCGCCCACCGCCGTCCGCCGGTGGCGTTCCCTTCACCGAGGAAGATCACCTGCTCGACGGTCGCAATGTCGGGGCGCAGGACGCCGAGGAACGGTGCGAACTCGAATCCGTTCGACTCGGTGTCGCACAGCAGGACCCGCGCTCCCGACTGCGTGAGCATGTGGGTGAACTCGCGCTCGCGGTACGCGACGTTCAGCGTGACAAGGATTGCCCCGATCTTCGCCGCCGCGAGGTAGGTGACGATCCAATCCGGCGAGTTCGCCGCCGCGATCGCGATGCGGTCGCCGTGACCGATGCCCATGCGCAACCAGGCGGTGGCCACCCGGTCCGACCGTGTATCGAACTCGACGTAGCTGAGCGCCTCGCCGCCGAAGTGGACGAAGGTCGCGTCGGGTGCGGTCACCACACGTTCGGCGAGCAGGGCGGGAATCGTCGGCGGGTGGCCAGTTCCGTTGTCCATCAATTGATTCCGTTCGTCGCGAGGAGAGCGCGGCACTGCCCACCAACCACGAGGGGGGCGTGATGACGGTCACAGTGCCGCGTGAACGCCACTGTAAACGGACACACCGAATCAAGCAAGCATGACTGCTTTTTTTGGTCGCCCTGGGTCACACCAGCGGCCGCTCCGCCGCGACGTCGTACTCCGCAACCGATGCGGCGACGATCATCGCGGCCTGCCCGTCATCGGGGCCCGAACCGCGGAACGCCTCGACCGCAGCCCGCGACTCCCACCGTTCGTAGATGTCGATCCGCATGGGATCGACGAGGTCGGCGGCGATGACGAAGTCGAGGCATCCCGGCGCGGACCGCGCCTGCTCGACCACCCCGACGCATCCCGCGAGGTAGACCTCCCGGTCCCGCGGGGCGACGTCGATGTATCCGGCGACGATGATCATGCGTTCCTCCAGTGCTCCCAGATCGTCTGCGTACCTGGATACAGACCATCGTCGTCGCCCAAAGTCACCGATGTGCACCAATGCATCGTTGTGGCGGCACATCACGCGAGCGCCGCGCACACTGAAACGCATGTATCTGCGGATGCTCGCCGCTGTCGTCGCGATCGCCGTCTGCGCCATGACCGCCGCTACGCCGCTCGCAACGGCAGCAGAGGCGCCGGGCACGGTCACGGAGGCTCGGCCACTGCCCCCGGAGACATGGATTCCGGGCGCTGCCAGCGGTGTCGCTGTGACCTACCGAACCCTCGGCCCTCAGAATCGACCGGCTACCAGCACGGGCGCGCTGTTCACGCCGCCCGGCACTCCCCCGCCCGGCGGCTGGCCAGTGGTGTCGTGGGCCCACGGCGCGGTCGGGATCTCCGACACGTGCGCACCGACGGTGACAGGCAAGATCGGTGGGCCGTACCTCGGGCGATGGCTCGCGCAGGGCTATGCGATCGTCGCGACGGACTACGTCGGGCTCGGCACCGACGGTGTGCATCCGTACCTCGACGGCCGGTCCGAGGCCCACTCCGTCGTCGACATGGTGCGGGCGGGGGTGGCGACCGAACCGACGTTGTCGCGAAAGTGGGTGACGCTCGGGCAGTCCCAGGGTGGGCAGGCGGCGATGGTCACGGCGACGATCGCCACCTCCTACGCGCCGGAACTCGACTACCGGGGAACCGTCGCACTCGGTGTGCCGTCAAACATCGAGAATCTCGCCGTTCTCGGTGGTCCCGGATTCCCACAGCTGCCCCTGACCGGGACCACCACCTTCATCGCGTACGCGCTCGCGGGCTTGCGCGCCGCGCGACCCGACGTGGGCGTCGACGCCTACCTGAGCGCACGAGGACGGGAGGTGCTGACGCTGGCCGAGGAACTCTGCTACGAGGAGGCGAACGCGGCGATCGGCGCCACCTCAATCGGAGACCTCTTCGCCCGCAGACTCGACGCCCCGATCCTGGCGGCGTTGCGAGAGATGCTGGCGATTCCGGTGCGCGGGTACGACCGGCCACTGTTCCTGGGACAGGGCCTGTTCGACACCGTGGTTCCCTCTCCGCTGACCTTCAAGCTGGCCGCCGACCTCGCCCTGGCAGGGCAGCGATTCACGTTCCGGGTCTATCCGAAGGGGCATCTCGAGACGATGCTCGCGTCCGAGCCCGAAGCGAACGCGTTCGTCCGCGCCCTGTTCACGCAGTGACCGACCAGTTTCACCTGCCTCCCGCGGGCGTCGATGCCGGTGACGTCATCAGCTCGCCGACCTACGCGCGCTGAAGCCTCGGTTGTGGCGACGCGATGGGCACGCAGTCGCACGGGCTCTCCGCCGCCGCGCCAGGTGTCCCCGACTGCACCCCGACATCCCCTGACGACCTGAACCTGGGCGGCGCGTGTCGTGTTGACGACCGCCCGCTTCATCGACATTATCTATTCCACTAATGCAGTAGTGAAATGGAGATTCGATGGTGGAGTTCCACATCAACCGTCGGTCCGGCATCCCCGCATACGTCCAGCTGGTCCTGCAGGTCAAGCAGGCGTTGCGGCTCGGCGACCTGAATCCGGGCGACCGGCTGCCCACCGCGAAGGAAGTCGTCGAGGCAGTCACCGTCAACCCGAACACGGTCCTCAAGGCGTACCGGGAGCTGGAGAACGACGGGCTGGTTCAGGCTCGACCGGGCCTCGGCACCTTCGTGACCCGATCGCTCAGCAAGCCCGGCATGGCGGAACGACGCGCCCTGCAGGCCGAGGTGACCGAATGGGCCAGGGCGGCCGCCGCCGCGGGGCTGGACCGGTCTGATCTCGAGGCACTGGTCGCGGCAGCATTGGATTCCGAATTCGGTGAGGACACAGGAGATTTCGCGTGAGTGAAACCGTCAGCGCACTGACCGTGCGCGACCTGCACAAAAAGTTCCGACGTACCCAGGCACTGCGGGGCTGCTCGTTCGACGTCCAGCGCGGCAGCATCACCGCCCTCGTCGGCGCCAACGGGGCGGGCAAGTCCACCCTCATGTCGATCGTCGTCGGACTGCTCGAGCCCGACGCCGGCGAGGTGACAGTGCTCGGACACCAACCCGGCCGGAACGGCATCGTGCCCGGCCTGTCCTACGTCGCCCAACACAAACCGCTCTATCGCGGATTCTCCGTCGCTGACACCCTGGAGTTCGGCCGGAAGACGAACACCCGCTGGGACGACGACTATGCGACCGCATTGGTGACCGACGCCCAGATCTCGCCGTCCGCCCGGGTGAAGACGCTGTCTCCCGGCCACCGCACGCGAGTCGCACTCGCGCTGGCGCTGGGCCGCCGCCCCGACCTGCTGCTGCTCGACGAACCGTTGGCCGAACTCGACCCGCTCGCACGACGATCCGTCGTCCGCACCCTGCTGGCGGACGTCGCCGAACACGGCACCACCATCGTGCTGTCCTCGCACGTGCTCTCGGAGGTGTCCGAGATCGCGGACCAGTTGGTGATCCTGGGCTCCGGCCGCACCCGCCTGACCGGATCACTCGACGACCTGCTCGGTGAGCACTATCTGCTGACCGGGTCGTCCGATCCGGCGACGGCGATCGGAGACGGCACGATCGTCGACACCCACCGGCACACCCACCTGGTGCGCGGCCCGCACCCGACACCGAGCGACGGCTGGCGGGTGGAGCCGCCGAACCTGGACGACATCGTGCTCGCCTACCTGGCCGGCACGGACGAGGAGGCAGCGTGATCTGGGCAACCTGGCGCCAGCACCGGGCGACGATCCTCGTCGCGCTCGGCTCCGTTGCACTGCTCACTGTGACAGCCTTCCTCGCCGGACTGGTCGTGCGGAGATCCGACAGTCCGGCGCCGTACGGCACCTTCTTCGGATGCGTTCCCGGCGGCGGCTCGGCGCAGTGCTGGGCAGAGTCGACCCTGACCCTCGTCACGCTGGTCACGGTACTGCTGCCGGTCCTACTCGGACTACTCGTCGGCGTCACGGTGTTCTCCCGCGACATCGAACGCGGCACCCACGTGCTGGGGCTGTCCCAGTCCGTGAGCCGAGCCCGCTGGTACTGGACGCGGGTGCTGGTGGTGTTCGTTCCCGTCACCGTCGCCGTGGTGCTTTTCGGGTGCGTCCTCGACTGGACGCGGTCGACCGTCGCCGGGCCACGCCACGCGTACATTGCGGGCGGCAGCTACTCCTTCTACTCACCGCTGAGCTTTCCGCTGTTCCAGTCCACCGGCATGGTTGCGGGCGCCTACACGCTTCTCGCCCTGATCCTCGGCAGCGGTGTGGCACTGCTGCTGCGCAACACGATCGGCGCGATGGTGGTGACACTGATCGCGATGTCGGTGCTCCTCGTCGGGTTCCAGTTCGGCGCCCGACCGCACTACACCGCCGCCACCGTCCATGCGCAGCCGCTCGGCTGGTCGAGCGGGGCCGCCGCGTACTCCGACGGACAGCTACTCAGGTCGTACGACGCGGCTGACGATCCGAGGTCCTGGCAGCTCGACTCGAACTACGTCGACACCGACGGCAACGCGGTACCGATCGACTACAACCGCTGCGAGACCGTCTACGAGGAGGACTGGCAGCAGCAGCCCGACGAGACGTTCGCCGAGTACGAGACTCGTCGCAACTCCCTCGAGACCCAGCAGGAGGCCAGGTACACCGCGTGCCTGCGCGCACAGGGCGCCGACCACTTCGAGATCAGGTACCACCCGGTGAGCCTGCTGCGCCGCTTCCAGGTAACCGAAGCCGCACTGGCCCTGGCGCTGTCGGCCCTGCTGTTCGTGCCGTCGTTGTGGGCGCTGCGCAGGTTGCGTCCGTGACGAGCGCTGCCACACCTACGACACCGGACACGTCGTCGCGGCGGGTGCGGCCACCTGCGCGAGCACCGGATAGAGCAACGCCCGCGAGTCCGGATCCGGACAAACCCGAGATCGGCGCCACGAGGTTCGGCATGTAGGCCGCTGGGCAGGCGGCGGCAGCGCTCTGCTCCCCGGTGATGGGGCACCATGGTCGAGTGGGGGATTCTCGGAGCACATTTGCGCGCGCTACCGGTGCCGTCGCCGTGGCGACCGCGGCCAGTCGTGCGACAGGACTCGTGCGCACACTCGCCCTGGCGGCGGTGCTGGGCACAGCGGCGGTCGGCGACGCCTACAACGGCGCGAACAGCATGCCGAACATGGTGTACGAACTGCTCCTCGGTGGCGTGATGAGCAGCGTCTTCGTTCCAGCACTGGCACGCGCTCGGCTCCGCGGGCGAACCTATTCGCGGGTTTTCACGCAGCGCCTGCTGCTCGCGACGGTTCTCGCGGCAGCGGCAGTCACGGCGCTGGCGGTGGCGTGTGCCCCGATCCTCGTCTCGGCGCTGGTGTCGGATGCGGAGCAGTCACAACTGGCGACCGTCCTGGCATACCTGCTGTTGCCGGAGATCTTCTTCTACGCGATCGCCGCGACGGTGACCGCCGTGCTCAACGTACGTGACAGCTATGCGCCCGCGGCCTGGGCGCCGGTGGTCAACAACCTGGTCGTGCTCGCGACGGTCGGGATCTTCGCGGCAGTGCCGGGGTCGGTGACGTTGCTGCCGTCGACGATGACCACCGCCCAGGTCCTCGTCCTGGGCGTCGGGACCACGACCGGGATCGTGATCCAGGCCATCTGGACGGTGGCGGCGTTGCGGCGTACCGGCTTTCGGTGGAGTTGGCGGGTGAGGCCGGTGCCGTACACGTGGCGGCCGGTCCGCGTCGGCGCGACACTGCTCGGCTGGGTGCTGCTGTACGTCGCGATCAGCCAGGTGGGCGTCGCGGTCGTGCTCAAGGTGGTGTTCAGCCACGGCGGGGTCTCGACCTACACGTATGCCGACCTGCTGTTCCAGGTGCCGTACGGGATCCTCGGGGTATCCCTGCTGACCGTGCTCATGCCCCGCATCTCCCATGCGGTCGCTGTCGGAAACCGTGACGGGCTGGTCGCCGACATGGGCCGCGCAGCCCGGTACTCGGTGGTCGCTCTCGTCCCTGCCGCGGTCGCGATGGCCCTTCTCGGACCGATGCTGACCACGGTGCTGTTCGTGGGTCGCATCGATGTGGACGCCGCCCGCCTCATCGGTGTCGCGTTGGCGCTGTCGGCGTTCGGATTGCCGCCGTTCGCGTTGGTGATGCTTCAGATGCGGGTCTTCTACGCAGGCGGTGACATGCGCACACCGACACTGATCAACGCCGGCATGGTGGCCACGAAGATCGCAGTCGTCGCCCTCGCCGTCGCTACGCTTCCGGGCAGTTCCATCGTGGTGATGCTGCCGGTCGCGAGTTCACTGTCCTACATCGTGGGTGCCCTCACTGGCCATCTGGCCCTGCGTCGCCGTTACGGACTGCTCGGCTTCCACAACGTACTGGGAACCTTCTCGAGGGTGCTGTGGGCGTCGATCGTCACCGGAGCGATCTGCGTCATCGCGGTCGGGCTGTCGCACCATCTTCTCGCCAACCCACGACAGGCGGCGGCGGCAACTCTTGCGGCAGTGGCCGTCCTCGGAGTCCCGATCTTCCTCCTCGCATCGCAGAAGATCGGCATCCCCGAGATACGCAACGCCAGGGCTCTGCTGGTTGGTTGACCGGCGCGCATCTGCTGGACACCCGCTCGACCCGCCCGCGTGGAGACGAACCGGTCACCGGCTCATCGCGGATGCCCTGTCAGCGAGTTGCGGCGAAGGCCGCTGGCGCCGAGACGGGTGCGGGCGCACCGGGGCCGGCCGTCATGCCCGCGTTGACGACAGCGGATGCACCCCACACGCTCGCCGCGAGAAATCCGGCACTGACAACTCCCGCGACCAGCGACTTCGTGCGCATCCCAACCTCCAGTGTGTGACTGCGCTCACAGTACGGCCGCCTGCCGCTGTGTGTACCGCTTTTCGGAGGGAGATTTCAGGTCGACGAGCCGCCGCGCCGGAACAGCTTGTTGCCCAGCCAGACCACGGGGTCGTAGCGCCGATCCACGACCCGTTCCTTTATCGGAATCAGGGCGTTGTCGGTGATGTGAATCCCCTCGGGACACACCTCCGTGCAGCACTTGGTGATGTTGCAGAAGCCGAGGCCGTGCTCGGTCTGCGCGACGTCGCGGCGGTCCGCGACGTCGAGCGGGTGCATCTCGAGTTCCGCGATCCGCATCAGGAATCGCGGACCTGCGAATGCCGCCTTGTTCTCGTCGTGGTCGCGCACGACATGGCAGGTGTTCTGGCAGAGGAAGCACTCGATGCACTTGCGGAATTCCTGCGACCGCTCGACGTCGACCTGCGCCATGCGGTACTCGCCCGGCGCGAGATCGGCCGGCGGCGTGAAGGACTGGATCTCGCGGGCCTTGGCGTAGTTGTAGGACACGTCGGTCACGAGGTCGCGGATCACCGGGAACGCACGCATCGGGGTGATCGTGACGACCTCGTCGGCAGCGAAGGTCGACATCCTCGTCATGCACATCAGGCGGGGCCTGCCGTTGACCTCCGCCGAGCAGGACCCGCACTTGCCCGCCTTGCAGTTCCAGCGCACCGCGAGGTCCGGGGCCTGGGTCGCCTGCAGTCGGTGCACGATGTCGAGCACGACCTCACCCTCGTTGACCTCGACCGTGTAGTCCTGCAGATCGCCGGCGTCGGCGTCGCCGCGCCACACCCGGAAGGCCGCCTGATAGCCCATCACTCCGCCTTTCCCGGATGTCCCGCAATTTCGTCGTCGGCTCTGCCTGGATGCTCTGCAAGCTCCGCATCTGTGTAGTACTTGGCCACCTCGGCGAAGTCGAAGAGCGCGAACAGGTCCGGACGCATCGGCTGCTGCGGCTCCGACGTGACCTCGACGTCGGGGACAACCCGGCCGCCCGCGTCGGCGCCGCCGACGAGACCGCAGACGAGCAGTGTGCCCCGCCAGCTCGACTCCATACCCGGATGGTCGTCCCGGGTGTGCCCTCCGCGGCTCTCGGTGCGCATCAGGGCCGCCCTGGCGACGCATTCGCTGACGAGCACCATGTTGCGGAGGTCGATCGCGAGGTGCCAGCCGGGGTTGAACTGCCGGTGCCCCTCGACGGTGACGTGTTCGATGCGGGCTCGGATCTGTTCGAGTTCGTCCAGGGCGGAGCGGATCTCGGATTCGGTCCGGATGATGCCGACCAGGTCGTGCATCACCTGCTGCAACCGCATGTGCAGGGTGTACGGATTCTCGGGCGACTCCCCCGCCGTCGGTGGGTCGAAGGGCGCGAGTGCCATCGCCGCGGCGGCGTCCACCGCGTCCGGTGTGACCTCGGGCCGCTCGGTGAGCGATTCGACGTAGGTCGCCGCGCCCAATCCAGCTCTCCTCCCGAACACCAGCAGATCCGACAGCGAGTTGCCACCGAGCCGGTTGGAGCCGTGCATGCCTCCGGAGCATTCCCCTGCCGCGAAAAGTCCCAACACACTGGATGATCCGGTGTCGGGGTCCACTTCGATGCCGCCCATCACGTAGTGACAGGTCGGCCCGACCTCCATCTGCTCCTTCGTGATGTCGACATCCGCGAGTTCGAGGAACTGATGGTGCATCGACGGCAGTCGCCGCACGATCTCGTCGGCAGGCATCCGGGAGGCGATGTCGAGGTACACGCCACCGTGTTCGGTGCCGCGACCGCCCTTGACCTCGGAGTTGATCGCGCGCGCCACCTCGTCACGCGGCAGCAGGTCCGGGGTGCGTCGGGCGCTGTCGTTGTCCTTGAGCCACTGGTCCGCCTCGTCCTCGGTTTCGGCGTACTGACCCTTGAACACGGTGGGGATGTAGTCGAACATGAATCGGGTGCCGTCGGAGTTCTTGAGGACGCCGCCGTCGCCGCGGACACCCTCGGTGACGAGGATTCCCTTCACGCTCGGCGGCCACACCATTCCGGTGGGGTGGAACTGGATGAACTCCATGTTGATGAGCTTCGCTCCGGCCCGCAGCGCGAGGGCGTGACCGTCGCCCGTGTACTCCCAGGAGTTCGACGTCACCTTGTAGGACTTGCCGATTCCGCCGGTCGCGAGCACTACGGCGGGTGCCGTGAACAGGACGAACCGGCCGGACTCGCGCCAGTACCCGAACGCCCCCGCGATCGCGCCGTCACGCACCACGAGTTCGGTGATCGTGCACTCGGCGAACACCCTGATCCGCGATTCGTGGTCGCCGGTGGCGGCGAAGTCCTCCTGCTGCAGCGAGACGATCTTCTGCTGCATCGTTCGGATCAGTTCGAGTCCGGTGCGGTCGCCGACATGCGCGAGTCGCGGGTACGTGTGGCCGCCGAAGTTTCGTTGCGCGATCCGCCCGTCCGCGGTGCGATCGAACAGGGCGCCATAGGTTTCCAATTCCCACACCCGGTCCGGAGCCTCCCGGGCGTGCAGTTCGGCCATCCGCCAGCTGTTCAGGAACTTCCCACCGCGCATGGTGTCCTGGAAGTGCACCTGCCAGGAGTCCTTCGAGTTGGCGTTGCCCATCGCGGCGGCGCATCCGCCCTCGGCCATCACCGTGTGTGCCTTGCCGAACAGCGACTTGCACACCACCGCGACCCGCAGCCCCCGCTCCCTGGCTTCGATGACGGCCCGCAGGCCCGCGCCTCCGGCGCCGATGACGACCACGTCGTAGTCGTGCCGCTCCACTCCCGCCACCGACAACCTCCCTCGTGCCACCAAGAACTTCTCTGTCCAGGAAACTCAGTTCACGAAGCGCAGGTCGGAGATGGTGCCGCTCGCGACGAGCATGATGTAGAAGTCCGTCAGCATCAGCGTCGCGAGGGTCACCCACGCCAACTGCATGTGCCGGGTGTTGAGGCGGCTCACCCACGTCCACAGTCGGTACCGGACGGGATGCGCGGAGAAGTGCTTCAGCCGACCACCGACGGCATGCCTGCACGAGTGGCACGACACCGTGTACGCCCACAGCAGGATCACGTTGACGGTGATGATCACGTTGCCGAGCCCGAATCCGAATCCGCCTGTGGATCCGTGGAATGCGAGCACCGCGTCGTAGGTGTTGATGGTGGAGACGACCAGCGCGACGTAGAAGAAGTAGCGGTGCGCGTTCTGCACGATCAGCGGCAACCGCGTCTCACCGGTGTAGCTGCTGTGTGGTTCCGCGACCGCACAGGCGGGCGGCGCCATCCAGATCGACCGGTAGTAGGCCTTGCGGTAGTAGTAGCAGGTGAGCCGGAATCCGAGCAGGAACGGCAGCGACAGGAACGCGAGCGGAATCCACATCGGCAGCTGGCCGATCCAGACTCCGAAGTGGGTGGATCCGGGCGCGCAGGACGCGCTGACACAGGGCGAGTAGAACGGCGTCAGATAGTGGTACTCGTCGACCCAGTAGGCGGTCCGGACGAAGGAGCGGACGGTCGCGTAGCCGACGAACACCGCGAGGCCGAGCGCGGTCAGGAGCGGCGGACGCCACCACAGGTCCGTGCGCAGGGTGCGCGCCGCGAGGGACGCGCGTCCGGGCGTCCGGACGCCGGTGGCGGTTCTCGCCGGCGCGCTCACCGCTCGTGCGGGTGACCGCCGACGCCTTCGTCGTCGGCCCCCTGCCACAGCGTGTGGTCGTACGGAGCCTCCGGAACGCGGACCCGTTCGGCCTCCGTGACGGGGTGCGCCAGGCGGGGCGGTGACGCGTCGAGGTCGCCCGCGTCGATCCCGAGGCGTTCGACGTCGTTCGCGAGCCGCTGCACCGCCGCCGCGTCACCGTAGGTGTTGCGGAGCGAGCCGACGCATTGGCGAAGATGCCCGATCGTGCGCTGCAGCTCCATCATTTCGCTGGTGGACATGGCAACCTCCAACCACAGATGATGTGATGACCCTCACAGTACGGCAGAAGCTTTGCACTCGCGTGCGATCCGAAGGGACAGCAGTCCATGTCGAACGAAACCGTGCCACCGCCCGTCAACCTCCCGCCGGGCTACGACTTCACCGATCCCGACGCCTACACCGACGGCGTCCCCCACGCCGCGCTCGCCGCACTGCGCCGGACCTGCCCGGTGTGGTGGAACCCGCAGCCGCCGACCGTCGGCGGGTTCCACGACGAGGGATTCTGGGTCGTCACGCGACACGAGGACGTGCGGGCGATCTCGCGCGACAGCGGACTGTTCTCGAGTTGGCGCAACGGCGCGCTGGTGCGACTCGACGACGACATCGACGAGCAGTCGTTCGAGATGCAGCGGCTGATCATGCTCAACAAGGACGCGCCCGAACACACGAAGCTGCGCAAACTGGTGGCGCGCGGGTTCACCCCGCGGGCGATCGAGAATCTTCGCGCGGCACTGTCCGACCGTGCCGAACGCATCGTCGCGACTGCGGCGGCGGCAGGAGACGGCGGCGATTTCGTCACCGAGATCGCCGCCGAACTGCCCCTCCAGGCGATCGCGGAGCTGATCGGAGTTCCGCAGGAGGATCGCCGCAAGCTGTTCGACTGGTCCAACGAGATGATCGGCGGCGACGACCCGGAGTACGACGCCGACCCGATGGAGTCGGTGTCGCAGCTGATCGGCTACGCCTACGGCATGGCGGACGAGCGGCGCCGCTGCCCCGCCGACGACATCGTCACCACGCTCGTCCAGGCCGACGTCGACGGCGACTCGCTGACCCCCGAGGAGTTCGGCTTCTTCGTGCTGCTCCTCGCCGTCGCGGGCAACGAGACCACCCGCAACGCGATCACCCACGGCATGCTCGCCTTCCTCGACCACCCCGATCAGTGGGAGCTGTTCAAGCGGGAGCGCCCCGCCACGACCGCCGACGAGATCGTACGGTGGGCGACTCCCGTGACGTCGTTCCAGCGCACCGCGACCGCCGACACCATTCTCGGGGGACAGCAGATCCGGGCGGGCGACCGTCTCGCGATGTTCTACGCGTCGGCGAACTTCGACGAGGAGGTGTTCGAGAATCCGACGGTCTTCGACATCACCCGGGATCCGAATCCGCACCTCGGCTTCGGCGGTTCGGGGGCGCATTTCTGCCTGGGCGCGAACCTCGCGCGGATGGAGATCGACCTGATCTTCGGCGCGATCGCCGACCGCCTGCCGGACATCGCCAAGCTCGGAGACCCGCAACGACTGCGGTCGGGCTGGTTGAACGGGATCAAACACTTCCCGGTCGGATACGGCGGCGAATGCCCGGTGCCGCACTGAGGCGGCTCGCGACCGCGCGACGGTGGTGCAACTAGATTCGGGACCATGGACCTGCGCCAGATGGAGTACTTCCTCGCCGTGGTCGATCACGGCGGGGTCACCCGCGCAGCGGCGCAGCTGCGGGTGGCGCAGCCGTCACTGTCCCAGGCGGTGCGCAAGCTCGAGAAGGACCTCGGCACCGAGCTGTTCCATCGCGTCGGTCGCGGACTGGTGCTCTCCCCCGCGGGCGAGGCCCTCGTCGGGCCGGCGCGGTCGATCCTGCGGGAGGTGCACGCGGCCGAGAACGCGGTCCGCGACGTCGGCGCGATGCGGCGCGGCCGAATCGACATCGCCTCGCTCTCGGACCTGTCGTCGGATCCACTGTCGGTGTGGGTCGCCAAGTTCCGGCGGCTGTACCCGGACATCCGCTTCCACATCGAGGAACGCGACGAGACCGCGGACGTCGTGACTCTGGTGCGCTCGGGCGCCTGCGAACTCGGCATCCTGTCGCTCCCGCTCCCGACCGAGGACCTGGTGGGCGAGGAACTGATCGACCAGCAGCTGGTGTTGGTGTGCCCGCCGGGCACCGAGGCCCGCTGGCCGGACCCCGTGCCGATCGGGATGCTGTCCGGGGCACCGTTCGTGATGGGCGAGCGCGGCACCGCGACCCGCGACTACATCGAGCGCTCGTTGCGCACCCACGGAATCGAGCCCGAGGTCGCGGTGGAGGTGCGTCAGCGCGGTGCGGTCCTGCCGATCGTGCTGGCCGGCGGCGGCGTGTCGATCGTCGCGCTGCGCAGTGGACTGGACGCGATGCTGCGTGGCGGTGTGGTGCGCGAGCTCTCGCCGCGGCTGACCCGCCGCATGGGCGTCATCCGACGGCCGGGACGGATCACCGAGGCGTCGACGGAGTTCCTGAGCTGCGCGCGTGAGTCCTTCGAGGAGTTCGCGCGGTCCATCGCCGAGCGCATGGCGGGCGGTGCGACCTTGGTCGACGCCGCGAAAGTGACCCGCGACGAGACCGACCGGCGCATGCGACAGGACAACGCCGGGACCACGAACTCATAGGCAATTGCAGTATTTTCGCTACTTTTTTCGTCTTTGACCCAATCTATCCCTGCGCCCTTGAATGGTGTGTACCCGATCACACCGCCGCGCTGGCCGGATCAACCGCAGCTCCCGCTTCCGGATCCGCCCGCTCCGGGCCTCCCTAGCAGCTCGCCGGTGTCCCGTCGCCACCGAAGGGATCCCCATGACACAAACAGCCGCACCGACCGCCGCGCCGGTCCGTGCGTCGCACCCGACACGGTCGCGACGCGCATGGATCATCGTCGGACTACTCGTCGCCTTCATGCTCATCAATCACGCGGACAAGTCCGTCATCGCGTTCGCAGGCGTCCAGATCCAGAAGGACCTCGGTCTGTCCTCCGAGCAGTTCGGCCTCCTGCAGAGCAGCTTCTTCTGGCTGTTCGCGGCAGGCGCACTGTTCTTCGGCTGGCTCTCCTCGCGGGTGAGCCTGCGCTGGCTGCTCGCCGGACTGATGCTCACCTGGGTCGCGACGATGATCCCGCTGCTCGGCACCGTCAGCTTCGGCGCCCTCATCGCCTGCCGCGTGGTTCTCGGATTCGCGGAGGGCCCCGCTTTCGCCCTCGCCAATCACGCCGCGCACTCCTGGTTCCCACCCGAGAAGCGGGCAATGGCAGGAGGATTCGTCTCCGCGGGCGCCTCGATCGGCACCCTGCTCGCCGCACCCGCGCTCACCTGGATCATCTTCCGGTGGGACTGGCACGCCGCGTTCTACGTCCTCATCGCGATGGGTGTCCTGTGGGCGGTGGCCTGGCTGATCCTCGGCCGCAACTCCGGCGACGGTGATGCGGCGCCCGCCTCCACCGTCGTCGTCGAGACCGTCGACGCGCCGTACAGGACGATCCTGCGCACCGGCACCGTCATCGGCATCGCGGTCCTGATGTTCAGCTCGTACTGGTCGACCACACTCAAGATCGCCTGGCTGCCCGTCTACCTCCAGGAAGGCCTCGGCTACGACACCGCCACCGCCGGTCAGCTGATGATGCTGCCGTACGGACTCGCCGCTGTCGGCGCCATCGGCGCAGGCTGGATCTCCGGCAGGCTGGTCTCCCGGGGCGTCTCCCGCAAGGTCGCCCGCGGCTGGTTCAGCGCGGCACTCGTCGCCGGTGGCGGGCTTTCGATGGCCGGGTTCACCCTGCTCGACCAAGGCACACCGCAGCTGATCCTGATCGCCCTCGCGTTCTCGATGAACACCGCGGCATTCGGTGTCGCGCTGTCCGCGATCGCCGACGTCGTCCAGGCGAAGAAGCGCGGCATGGTCCTCGGCATGCTCTCGGCCATCGCGAGCATCTCCGGCATGGTGGCTCCGCTCGTCCTCGGATTCACCGTCGGATCGTCGGTCGACAAGATCACCGGCTACGCGATCGGCTTCCAGTCCAGCGGTGTCCTGATGATCGTCGGCGCGATCGTCGCGGTCTTCCTGGTCAACCCGGAGCGCGACATCGCCCTCATCCGCCGCCGGGTCGAGGCCACCGCATGAACACCGCGCCCGCGAACCCGACACCCACGCACTCCATGACCGTGAACGGCACGGCCAAGAACGGGACAGCCATGATCGACAAGCCCCTGGACGGCGTCCGCGTCGTCGACTTCGGACAGTTCATCGCGGCTCCCGCCGCCACGCAGATCCTCGTCGACCTCGGTGCCGACGTGGTCAAGGTCGAGCCGGTGCACGGCGAATCCGCCCGCGGCATCGGCCCGCACGGCGAGGCGATGGTGCAGAACTACAACCGAGGCAAGCGCGACATCGCGATCGACCTCAAAGACCCTCGCGGCCAGGAGATCGCCCGCCGGCTGATCGCCGACTCCGACATCGTCGTGCAGAACCTGCGCCCCGGCGTCATGGACTCGATGGGCCTGGGCGCGGAGGCCATGCGCGCCGCACACCCGCACCTCGTGTACGCCACCGTCAGCGGATTCGGACTGCACGGCCCCTCCCGCAACCGCCCCGGCCTCGACATCGCCGCCCAGGCCGAGAGCGGGCTGATGTGGGTGACCGGAGAGAAGGATCGGGAACCGCAGAAGATCGGCGCCCAGATCGTCGACGCCGCAACGGGATACGTGTGTGCTCAGGCCATCCTCGCCGCGTACATCCGGCGACTGCGCTCGGGCGAGGGCGACACCGTCGAGGTCTCGCTGCTCGAGGTCGCGCTGCACCTGCAGACCCCGAACTGGGGCGCGTACCTCACGACCGGAGTGGAGCCGACCCGCATGGGTAACGGCCAGCCCACGGTGGCGCCCGCGGCGGACATCATGCCGACCAGCGACGGCAGCGTCGTGGTCTCCGCGTACTCGGAGGTCCACTTCCGGCGACTGTGCCGACTGCTGGGCAAGCCCGAACTGGCCGACGACCCGCGCTTCGCCGACAACCCGTCGCGGGTCGCCAACCGGCCCGCGCTGCTCGCCGAACTGCACGCGGTGTTCGCGACGATGACCAGCGACGAAGCGATGGACATGCTCACCACGAACGGTGTCGTCGCCGGCCGGATCAACACCTACCCCGAGGCACTGCGCAGCCCCGACACCGAAGCGTCCGGACTGTTCATCGAGGTCAGCCGCCCCGACGGGGAGTCCGCGACCGCGCTCGGCGCGCCCTGGCACCTCGAGAGCGTCCCGAAGCTGTCGACGGCAGGCGCACCCGACCTCGGCCAGCACACCACCGAACTGCTCGGCGAGCTCGGCTACCCGAACGACGCCATCGACACCCTGGCCGCCGACGGCGTCGTCGCGGTCGGCCACTGACCGCCACACGACCTCCCCATTTCGAAGGAATCATCATGCAGCGCACCATCTTCACCGAGGACCACGACGCGTTCCGCGATTCGGTCCGCCAGTTCATCGCCAAGGAGATCACTCCGAAGATGCCCGAGTGGGAGGAGGCCGGCTGCATCCCCCGCGACTTCTATTACAAGACCGCGGAGATCGGCATCAACGGCCTTCAGGTGCCCGAGCAGTACGGCGGCGGCGGCATCGACAGCTTCCTGTTCAACACCGTCGTGTACGAGGAGATCGGTTACGCCGCGGCATCTCTCGGCGGCTTCCAGGTCCACCTGAACACCGTGCTGCCGTACTTCCTCGAGTACTCCAACGAGGAGCAGCGCCAGCGTTGGTTCCCCGGCTTCGCCGACGGCAGCCTGGTGAGCTCGATCGCGATGACCGAGCCCGGAATCGGCTCCGACCTCGCGGGCGTCGCCACCACCGCGGTCCGCGACGGCGACCACTACATCCTCAACGGCAACAAGACGTTCATCACCGGCGGTATCGGCGCCGACCTGGTGATCGTGGTGGCACGCACCTCCAAGGACGAGACGAACCGGCGCAACGGACTGTCGCTGCTGGTCGTCGAGGGCGACATGCCCGGCTTCATCCGCGGCCGCAACCTGCACAAGATCGGGATCAAGTCGTCCGACACCGCGGAGCTGACCTTCGACAACGTCCGCGTGCCCGTCGCCAACCTGCTCGGCGAGGAGGGTGGCGCGTTCGCGATGCTCGGCCACAACCTGCCGCAGGAGCGACTCTCGATCGCGATCACCGCGCAGGCGACCGCCACCGCCGCGGTGAACCTGGCCATCGAGTACGCCCAGGAACGCATGGTGTTCGGCAAGCCGCTGGCCAGCTTCCAGAACACCAAGTTCGTGCTCGCCGAGTGCGCGACCGAGCTGCAGGCCGGGCAGTCGATGATCGATCAGGCGCTTGTCGCCCTCGACGGGCGCACCCTCACCCCGGCCGATGCCGCGAAGGTGAAGTTGTTCTGCACCGAGATGCAGGCCCGGGTCATCGACAAGTGCCTGCAGCTGCACGGCGGTTACGGCTACATGACCGAGTACCCGATCGCCCGCCTGTACACCGACGCCCGCGTCACCCGGATCTACGGCGGCACCAGCGAGGTCATGAAGAGCGTCATCTCCAAGTCGCTCGGAATCTAGACCGGTACCCGAGACACACCGAAGGACGAATCACCATGCAGATCAAAGACATCAACGCCGTTGTCACCGGTGGCGCCTCCGGCCTCGGCCTGGCCAGCGCCACCCGGCTGATCGAGTCCGGCGCCACCGTCACCCTGCTCGACCTGCCCGGCTCCCCCGGCGCCGAGCAGGCCGCGGCGCTGGGCCCGGCGGCCACGTTCGTACCCACCGACGTCACCGACTCCGGGGCCGTCGAGGCCGCGTTCGCCGCCGCCGCCGAGCGCGGCCCGGTGCGGGCGGTCGTGCACTGCGCCGGCCGCGGCAAGCCCATGCGCATCCTCGACAAGGCGGGCAAGGCCACCGACCTCGAGCCGTTCGAGTCGGTGATCCGGCTCAACGTGATCGGCACGTTCAACGTGCTGCGCTACGCGGCTCAGACGATGGCCGCCAACGAGCTGCTGGACGGCGACCGCGGCGCGATCGTGCTGACCGCGTCCGTCGCCGCCTACGAGGGTCAGATCGGTCAGATCAACTACGCGACCTCCAAGGCAGGCGTTGTCGGCATGACGCTGCCCGCCGCCCGCGATCTCGCCAGCGTCGGGGTCCGCGTGAACACGATCGCGCCGGGCGTGTTCGCCACTCCGCTGCTGCTTAACGCCCGTGACGACATCCGCGACGCGCTCGCTGCCGCCGTCCCGCACCCGCAGCGGCTCGGTGACCCGTCCGAGTTCGCGGCGCTGGCCGAGCACATCATCTCCAACGGCATGCTCAACGGTGAGACGATCCGCCTCGACGGCGCGATCCGGATGGCGCCCCGATGACCGACGAGGTCACCGCGCCGGTGGTCCTGACCGAACGCCGCGGCCGGGTCCTGGTGATCACCCTCAACCGCCCGCAGGCCCGTAATGCCGTCGACGGCGCGGTTGCCGCCGCGATCGCCGCCGCGATGGACCTGCTCGACAACGATCCCGAGCTCAGCGTGGGCGTGCTCACCGGCGCCGGCGGATTCTTCTGCGCCGGAATGGATCTCAAGGCATTCCTGCGGGGCGAGAGCCCCCGCGTCGAGGGGCGCGGGTTCGCCGGACTCGTCGAGTCGACACCGGCGAAACCGCTGATCGCCGCTGTCGACGGTCCTGCTCTCGCCGGCGGATTCGAGATCGCCCTGGCCGCCGACCTCGTCGTCGCAGCACCCGACGCGACCTTCGGCCTGCCCGAGGTGCGGCGCGGCCTGGTCGCCGCGGCAGGCGGACTGCACCGGCTTCCGGCGCGGCTGCCGCGCGCGATCGCGCTGGAGATGGTGCTCACGGGACGGTCGATGACCGGCGCGCAGTTGCACCCGCTCGGACTGATCAACCGGCTGGCACCGGAGGGCGAGGTGCTCGCGGCGGCACTCGAACTCGCCGAGGAGATCGCCGCGAACGGCCCGCTCGCGGTGCGGGCAAGCAAGAAGGTGGTCGACGAGGCCCCCGGCTGGTCTCCGGCCGAGACCTTCGAGCGGACCCGGCAGATCGTGATGCCGGTGTTCGGATCGAACGACGCACGCGAAGGCGCTGCGGCCTTCACCGAACGACGCACCCCGGTCTGGAGCGCGACGTGAGCACCAAGAACGACAGAACAGGAACACACCATGCGTGATGCAGTCATCGTCGAGGCGGTGCGGACCCCGATCGGCCGCCGCAAGGGCAGCCTCGCCGAGGTCCACCCCGTCGACCTGTCGGCAGGGGTCCTCACCGCACTGCTCGACCGGACCGGGATCGACGCGGCGGCCGTGGACGACGTCGTGTGGGGCTGCGTCGGCCAGGTCGGCGAGCAGGCGGGCAACATCGCCCGCAACGCCGTCCTCGCGGCCGGGTGGCCGGAGTCCGTGCCCGGCACCACGATCGAGCGGCAGTGCGGGTCCAGCCAGCAGGCACTGCACTTCGCCGCCGCAGGCGTGATCGCAGGCCAGTACGACGTCGTCGTCGCGGGCGGGGTCGAGTCGATGACCCGGATCCCGATGGGGTCGGCGCGCCGCGTCGGCCTCGGCGACCCGAACAGCGACGCGATCAAGCGCCGCTACGAGGGCATCGAGTTCAACCAGGGTCGCGGCGCCGAGATCCTCGCCGCCCGCTACGACCTCGGCCGCGGCTGGCTCGACGAGTACAGCATGCGGTCGCACCAGCGGGCGGCGCGCGCGGTCGACGAGGGCCGCTTCGCGGGTGAGATCGATCCGGTGACTCTGCCTGACGGGACCAAGTTCGACACCGACGAGGGAATCCGCCGTGGCACGACGCTCGACAAGCTGGCTCAGCTCGAGACGGTGTTCGACGCGAACGGACGGGTCACCGCGGGCAACGCGTCACAGATCTCGGACGGCGCCGCGGCGCTTCTGATGATGTCCGGGGAGCGTGCCCGGCAACTGGGGTTGACCCCGCTTGCCCGGGTGCACACCGCAACGGTGGTCGGTTCCGATCCGGTCGCGATGCTCGGCGGCCCGATCCCGGCGACGGAACGGGTCCTGCAGCGCGCGGGCCTGACCCTCGACGACATCGGCGCGTTCGAGGTGAACGAGGCATTCGCCAGCGTCGTCGGGGCGTGGCTTCGCGAGACCGGCGCCGACGAGGACAGAGTGAACCCGCTGGGCGGGGCGATCGCACTCGGCCATCCGCTCGGCGGTTCGGGCGCGCGCCTGGCCACCACCCTCGTCCACCACATGCGCGGCAACGGTCTTCGGTACGGGCTGCAAACCATGTGCGAGGGCGGCGGCATGGCCAACGCCACCGTGTTCGAGAACCTGTCCGCCAAGGCCTGACAGCCGAACCCGATGCACCGGACCCGCACGAGACGCGTCCGGTGCATCGGGCTGTCCGGACCTCACGGCCTGATAGCCGGCCTCTCGTCCGCCCGAAACGGAAGTACGCCGTTGAACCAGCCCGGAGCCAGGGAGGTGAACGCATCCCGGTCGAGCCGTCCGGCGCCGTCCGGGATGCGGCCGAGCAACGGCACACCCGTCACATCGGGTAGGTCGGCGAGGTTGCAGCGCATCGCGAGATCGGGTTCGGACGGCCACGACCCGACCACCGTGCCGACACAGTCGACGCCTGCGTTCCGGGCGGCGGAGACGGTCAACGCGCTGTGGTTGAGGGTGCCGAGCCCGGCCGCGGCGACCAGCAGCAGCGGTGCGCCCAGTTCCGCCGCGACGTCGAGCAACGTGAACCCGCCCGCCCCGAGCCGCACCAGCACGCCCCCGGCGCCTTCGACGATCGTCAGGTCGTGGTCGGCGTCCAGGGCGCGGACGGCCGCGACGACCTCGCGCAGGTCGAGGAGCGGCGCACCCGCCCGTCGCGCCGCCGTATCGGGGGCGAGCGGCTCCGGATAGCGCGCCAGTTCGACGACGTCACGAACCCCCGTCAGCCGGTGCACCTCGGCCAGGTCGCCGGGTTCGTCCGCGGTGACACCGGTCTGTGCCGGCTTGACGACGCCGACCGACAAACCGTCGCCCTGCGCGCACGCCGCGAGCGCCGCGGTCACGACCGTTTTTCCGACGTCGGTGGACGTCCCGGTCACGCACAGGATGGTCATGCGTGTGCCGTCGCCAGGACGTCGGTGAGCACGCCCTCGATGAGGGTCATGTCCACCTCGGTGAGGTTCGCGCGGGCGGTGAGCCGCAGTCGCGACGTGCCTTCGGGGACGGACGGCGGCCGGAAGCAGCCGACGTGCAGCCCGCGTTCGCGGCAGGCGACGGACGCGTCGTACGCGACCTGCGGGTCGCCGAGGACGACGGACACGACCGCGGATTCGGGGTGCTGCGCTCCGGTGATCCGGGCGAGGTCGCGGGCGCGTTCCAGGACCGCTGCGGCCCGTTCGGGTTCGCGGCGCAGCACCGCGAGGGCGCCCCGAGCCGCGCCCACGGCCGCGGGCGCGAGGCCGGTGTCGAAGATGAACGTGCGGGCCGTGTCGATCAGGTGCACTCGGACACGTTCGTCGGCGAGCACCACGCCGCCCTGCGCCGCGAGGGATTTCGACAGCGTCGCCGTCACCACGACGTCGGGCTCACCGGCGAGGCCGACCTCGTGGACGAGTCCGCGGCCGCCGTCGCCGCGCACACCGATGCCGTGCGCCTCGTCTACGAGCAGCAGTGCGCCGTGTTCGCGGCACACCCGGTGCATCTCGCGCAGCGGCGCGAGGTCGCCGTCGGCGCTGAACACCGAGTCGGTGAGCACGAGCGCCCGCGGTTCGGTGCGGGTAGCGAGTGCGGCCGCGATCGCGTCGACGTCGGCGTGCGGGGTGACGACCACCCGGGACCGCGACAGGCGGCAGGCGTCGACGAGGGAGGCGTGGCAGCCGGCGTCGGAGACGACGAGGGCGTCGCGTCCGGCGAGTGCGGTGACCGCGCCCAGGTTCGCGGCGTAGCCGCTGGCGAAGACGAGTCCCGATGCGGCACCGACGAATTCGGCGAGTTCACTTTCGAGGAGTTCGTGTTCGGCCGTGGTGCCGGTGACCAGCCGCGAGCCCGTGGCGCCGCCACCCCAGCGACGCAGCGCGGTCGCGGCGGCGTCCAGGACCTCGGGGTGCCGGGTGAGACCGAGGTAGTCATTCGAGGCGAGGTCGACGAATGCGGATCCCGCGGTGCGCGGTCGCAGCACGCGGTGCAGGCCGGCGGCCCGGCGCGCGTCGGCGATGTCGTCGAGCCAACTCAGTGCATCGGTCATGACAACCGACCATACCTGAACACCGTTCAAGTACAGCGTTCAAGTGTGCCGAAGACCTGCACCGAACCGCCGATCAGACCTGACTGCGCGCCGCCGCGACGATGCCCGAGGTGATCATCCGGACGTCCTCCGAGGTGCAGATGTACGGCGGCATCGTGTAGATCAGCTTCCCGAACGGCCGCAGCCACACCCCGGCGTCCACGGCAGCCGCGGTCGCCGTGCGCATGTCCACGGGTCGCTCCATCTCAACCACTCCGATACCCGCGAGCACCCGAACATCCGCGACTCCGGACAGCCCCCGGAGCGGCGCCAGACCGGCGTCCAGTCCGGATTCGAGCGCCGCGACCTCGGACCGCCAGTCCCTCGAGAGCAGCAGTTCCACGGCGGCGACGGCGACCGCGCAGGCGAGCGGATTACCCATGAACGTCGGTCCGTGCATGACGCCGCCACCCTCGCCGCGGCTGATCGCCTCCGCGATCGCCGACGTGCACAGCACCGCCGCCAACGTCATGTATCCGCCTGTCAACGCCTTGCCGACGCACATCAGGTCGGGCGAGACCCCGGCGTGGTCCGCGGCGAACAGCTCGCCGGTGCGCCCGAAACCGGTCGCGATCTCGTCGAAGATCAGCAGCAGCCCGTGCTCGTCGCACATACGACGCAACTCGGTCAGGTAGCGCGGGTCGTGGAATCGCATGCCACCCGCACCCTGCACGACCGGCTCGACGATCACCGCGGCCAACTCGTCACGGTGTGCGGCGAGGACAGCCTCGAACTCCGCGACGTAGGCGGGATCGAAGTCGCGCGGCGGAGCGGGCGCGAACACCTGCCGCGCCAGCACATCGGTCCACATCGAGTGCATGCCGCCGGTGGGGTCGCACACGCTCATCGGCGCGAACGTGTCGCCGTGGTAGCCGCCGCGCCACGTCAGCAGCCGATGCCGCTCGGGACGCCCCACCGCCCGCTGGTACTGCAACGCCAGCTTGATCGCGACCTCCACCGACACCGACCCGGAGTCCGCGAGGAAGACCTTGTCGAGACCGTCGGGCGTGATCGCGACCAGGAGCTCCGCGAGGCGCGCCGCCGGCTCGTGGGTGAGGCCACCGAACATGACGTGGCTCATCCGCCCGAGCTGCTCGGTGGCGGCCGCGTCCAGGACGGGATGCCGGTAGCCGTGCACCGCCGCCCACCACGAACTCATCCCGTCGACGAGCTCGCGCCCGTCGGCGAGTGTCAGCCGGGTGCCACGCGCACTCTCGACCACGAGCGGTTCGGTGCTCGCCGGGAACGCGCCGTACGGGTGCCACAGGTGGGCGGCGTCGAGGGCGGTGATGCGGTCACGCGTATAACTGTCGGTGCTCACGTCGCCCGACGATAGCGTCCTGCCGGATCGGCGATCACGGTCCGCCCTGGACCACGCCACCGAGCACGACCGGCCACGCCACCGAGGGAGAGTTCTTGCCCGTCCGCACGAAGACGACCGACGTCTCCCTCCTCCCGGACACGTCACCGAACCGCGCAGTGCACCGCGCGGACCTCGACGGCCTGCGCGGACTGGCCATCGCGCTGGTCGTCGTCTTCCACGTCTGGTTCGGCAAGGTGTCCGGTGGCGTCGACGTCTTCCTCGCCCTGGCCGGGTTCTTCTTCGTCGGATCACTGGTGCGCACGGCCGAGTCGGCCGCACCGCTCGATCCACGGCCGGTGCTGCTGCGGACCGCACGCCGCCTGCTGGCACCGCTCGTCCTCGTGCTGGCCGCAACCACGATCGCCGCGGTGGTGCTGATCGCCCCCACGTCGTGGTCGGCACTCGCCGAGCAGGCTCGGTCCGCGCTGTTGTTCCAGGAGAACTGGCACCTGGCGGACACGGCGAGCGACTATCTGGCCGCCGACCCGTCCGTGAGCCCGTTCCAACACCTGTGGTCCATCTCGGTGCAGGCACAGTTCTACCTGTCCGCCCTGGTAGTGGTGTTCTGCTTCGCGTGGCTGCTCCGCCGCCGAGGGTTCGCCGTCCGAGGCCCGGTGGCCGCGCTCCTCGCCACCGCGACAGCCGTCTCGCTCTGGTACGCCTCGAATGCCGACCACCCGCAGACCTGGCTGTACTACGACACCGGAGCGCGGCTGTGGGAGCTGCTGGCCGGCGGCCTGCTCGCCTGCGCCATGCCGTGGATTCGGGTGCCCCACGTGGTGCGCGCACTGCTCGGCGTCACCGGACTCGCCGCGATCGTCGGCACGGGCATGTTCCTCGACGGCAGGCACGAGTTTCCGGGCCCGTGGGCGCTGGTTCCCGTGGGCGGTGCGATCGCCGTGATCCTCGCGACCGGTCCGGCCACTCGGCTGCTGACAACCAGACCACTGCAGCAGCTCGGCGACATCGCCTACTCGCTGTACCTGTGGCACTGGCCGGTGCTCATCTTCACGCTGATCGCACTCGACCAACCACGCGCGGGGCTCGTCGATGGCCTCGCCGTCGTCGCGGTCTCGCTGGTGCTCGCACAGCTCACCACCCGACTGGTCGAGACGCCGATCCGGCGCCGCACGCCCTCACCCCGCCGCCGCGTACTCGTGACCGCGATCGCAGCCACCGCCGTCGCGGTGCTGGCCGCGACCAGCGGCTGGATCACCTACGTCGCAGGCAAGTCCGACGAGATCGCCCAGCCCGCCGACCTCGACCCCGCGGAGTACCCGGGCGCCGCGGCACTCCTGGACGGTGTCGTCGCGCCGCCGCGGCCCGAACAACCGTCACGCTTCGTCGCCCATCTCGACCTGCCGGTCACCACCGCGGACGAGTGCCTCGCCGGAAGCGGCATCGTCGACGCCGTCCGCTGCGAGTACGGCGACGCAGCCGCACCGACCGTCGCGGTGATCGGAGGCTCACACGCCGAACACTGGTTCCCGGCACTGGAAACCATCGCCCGCGACCGCGGCCTGCGCCTGGTGACGTACATGAAGGTCGGTTGCCCGGTCACGCTCGCGGCACCCGAGGACGACGCGGACGAATGTTCGGTGTGGTCCGGTGCGGTGATCGACGCGCTCACCGCGGACCCACCCGATCTGGTGTTCTCCACGTCCACCCGACCACGGCCCGACCACGTCGGCGGCGACTGGACACCCGACGGCTACGTGCGCGCCTGGGACCGCCTGTCCGAACACGGCATCCCGATGGCGGTGGTGCGGGACACCCCGTGGCTGTGGGAGGACGGGGTCGTCTACCGCGCCGCGGATTGCCTCTCGAACGGCGGCGACACCGATTCCTGCGGCATGGATCGCGCAACGGTTCTCGATCCCGTGGATCCGGCCCTCGACGCGACGGCGCACCTTCCAACAGTGCACCCACTCGATCTGTCGGACGCCGTGTGCCGTCCGGAGCGGTGTCGTGCGATCGAGGGAAACCTGCTCGTGTACCGCGACACCGACCATCTGACGACCGCGTACTCGCGGACTCTCGCGCCGGAACTGGACCGTCAGCTGGGCGCGGCCGTCGGCTGGTGGTGACCCGGCGGGTGGTGCCGCCGCCGCGATCGGATCAGCCGAGCGCCGCACCGATCTGGTCGAGGATGAGGTTCGCGCCGACCACACCGATCCCGACCATCCACGTCTCGTCCTCGAACTCGAAGACCTTGCCTCCTTGCACCGCGGGAAGGGTGCCCCAGATCCCGGTCACCGTGCCCATGGTGGTGGCGCTCGGATCGCCTCCGGGATTGGTGTAGAACACGACGTCACCGTCGATCTGGGCGTAGTGCTCGGGGCTCAGTTCGAGCATGGAGTACTCGTTCCAGTCACGCTCGCCCAGGTCGAAACCGGCCTGCGTGAGGATCGAACCCGAGAACGTGCTCGGTCCGTACAGACGGAAATTGGTGGGCCGGAACCGCACCATCGACACCGTCCGCCCCTCGGCTCCGACGTCCTGTCCCACCTGGACCGTCCGATCAGCGAGCGACGTCAGCAGCGCGTCCATCTCGGGTGTCTCGTCCACCGCGGCAGCGGTGATCCGAGCCTGCTCCTGCCAGTCGGTTCCGGAGTTCACCGAGTAGACGGTCGGCGCGATCGCCGAGAGCTGGTCGTAGATCTTCTCGTGCCGCACCTTGGACCCGATGATGAGGTCGGGCGCGAGACCCGCGATGGCCTCGATGTCGGGCTCGGCGGTGGTTCCGACGCTCGTAGTTCCGTCGAGCCCGCCCGCGAGGTAGGCCGGGAATCCCTCCCCCGCACCGGATTCCGTGGCACCGACGGGAGTGATGCCGAGTGCCACGAGGGCGTCGAGGTGCGGCGAATCGATAACGACGACACGCTCGGGAACACCGGGCAGGGCGGCCCGACCCATCGCGTGCTCGACGGTATAGGCCTCGTCGGACGACGCGCCTTCGTCGGCCGGGCTCGAGCCGCACGCGGAAAGGAAGAGTGCCGATGCCGCGACGGCGGCGCCGATCGTCGCTCGCACCGAGCGTCTGTGTGAACCTGACATATCGGCCACGGTAGGACAGGCTAGTTAGGTTAGCCAAATCTAACCCTCTTGGCCCGTCCGACGATCCGGCCCCACGGACACTAGGGTCGAGTCCATGCTCGATGCCCCGTCATCCACTCCCCGCCCCGTGTGGCCGGGCAGCGCCTACCCACTCGGCGCGACATACGACGGGGCCGGCACCAACTTCTCGGTGTTCTCCGAAGTCGCGGAGTCGGTCGAACTGTGCCTGCTCGCGCGGGACGGCAGCGAGGAACGCATTCCGCTCACCGAGGTGGACGGCTACGTGTGGCACGCGTACCTACCGAACGTGGTCCCGGGCCAGCGATACGGATACCGCGTACACGGACCGTACGCCCCCGACGCCGGTCACCGCTGCGACGCGTCGAAGCTCCTACTCGACCCGTACGGCAAGGCGTTCGACGGCCGGTTCGACGGCGACCCCTCGCTCCACACGTTCGGCGAGGACACCCTCGGCCACACCATGACGACGGTCGTCATCAACCCGTACTTCGACTGGCAGTCGGACCGGGCGCCGCGCCGGCCGTATCACGAGACGGTGATCTACGAGGCCCACGTGAAGGGCATGACGGCGACGCATCCTGGCGTTCCCGAAGAACTGCGCGGCACCTACGCGGGGCTCGCGCACCCCGCGGTCATCGACCACCTGACGTCCCTCGGCGTGACCGCCATCGAACTGATGCCCGTTCACCAGTTCCTCCACGATCAGATCCTGATCGACCAGGGGTTGCGAAACTACTGGGGCTACAACACCTTCGGGTTCCTCGCCCCCCACGTCATGTACTCGTCGGCGGAGAAGGCGTCCGGCGCGGTCGCCGAGTTCAAGGCGATGGTCCGGTCGTTCCACGCGGCGGGCATCGAGGTGATCCTCGACGTGGTCTACAACCACACCGCCGAGGGCAGCAGCCAGGGCCCGACCCTGAGCTTCCGCGGCATCGACAACGCCGCCTACTACCGCCTCGTCGAGGACGACAAGGCGGAGTACACGGACTACACCGGTACCGGAAACAGCCTCAACGCCAGGCATCCTCACACGCTGCAGCTGATCATGGACTCGCTGCGATACTGGGTGATCGAGATGCACGTCGACGGGTTCCGATTCGACCTCGCATCGACGCTGGCCCGCGAGCTGCATGACGTCGACCGACTGTCCGCATTCTTCGATCTCGTGCAGCAGGATCCGGTGGTCAGCCAAGTGAAGCTGATCGCCGAACCGTGGGACGTCGGCGAGGGCGGCTACCAGGTCGGCAACTTCCCCGGACTGTGGACGGAGTGGAACGGCAAGTACCGCGACACCGTCCGCGACTACTGGCGCGGTGAACCCGCGACGCTCGGCGAGTTCGCCTCCCGCCTGACCGGGTCGTCGGACCTGTACGAGGCCACTGGGCGGCGACCGAGCGCGAGCATCAACTTCGTCACTGCACACGACGGATTCACCCTCGCGGACCTGGTGTCCTACAACGAGAAACACAATATGGCCAATGGGGAGGACAACCGCGACGGCGAGAGCCACAACCGGTCGTGGAACTGCGGGGTGGAGGGCCCGACCGACGACCCGGAGATCCTCGCGCTGCGCGCCCGTCAGCGCCGCAACATCCTCGCGACACTCCTCCTGAGCCAGGGCACGCCGATGCTCGCGCACGGTGACGAGATGGGCCGAACGCAGTCCGGCAACAACAATGTGTACTGCCAGGACTCTCCCCTGTCGTGGATGGACTGGACTCTGGCGCAGACGAATTCGGACCTGCTCGAGTTCACTCGACGCGTGGTGGCGTTACGCGCCGCGCATCCCGTCTTCCGGCGTCGCAGGTTCTTCGACGGCAGGCAGGTCACCGCAGGCGAGTCCGCGCGCGACATCCTGTGGCTCACGCCGGCGGGTACCGAGATGACCGAGAGCGACTGGGGCAGCGGCTTCGCCCGCTCGCTGGCCGCCCTCCTCAACGGGGACGCCATCCGGGAGCCGAACCACCGGGGAGAACCGGTCCGCGACGATTCGTTCCTCCTGTGTTTCAACGCGCACGACGAGGGCATCGAGTTCACCGTCCCCGACGTCGCAGCAGGCTCGCACTGGGAGGTCGTTCTCGACACCGCGACCCCGACCGGTCACTCCGACGCGATCGTCGACGGCGGCGCGAACCTCAAGGCCGAGTCGCGCTCGTTGACGGTCCTGCGGCGGGTGGACTGACATGCAGCCGATCACGTCGACGTACCGTCTGCAACTACGCCCGGACGCACTCACGCTGGACGGAGCCCGGAAGATCGCCGACTACCTTCAGGAACTCGGCGTGTCCCACCTGTACCTCTCACCCATCCTCACGGCCGTCGACGGATCGACCCACGGCTACGACGTCACCGACCCGACCACCGTCTCCGACGCACTCGGCGGACGGCAGGCGCTCGCGGCACTCGTCGCCGATCTGCGCGGACGCGACATGGGGGTCGTCGTCGACCTCGTTCCCAACCACGTCGGGGTGGGGCGGGCGCAGGAGAACCCGTGGTGGTGGGACGTGCTGCGGAACGGTCGCAGTTCCGAGTACGCCGAGTTCTTCGACATCGACTGGACGCAGGGGCGATTCGTCGTCCCCGTTCTCGGCGACGACGGTGCCGACGCGCTCACCGTCGACCGCACGGGGCCGGAGCCCGCGCTCGCGTACCACGAACACCGCTTCCCGATCGCACCCGGCACCGACCACGACGACCCGGCGTCCACGCATGCCGAGCAGGCGTACGAACTGGTCCACTGGCGCAGTGGGCGCGTCGGCTACCGCCGGTTCTTCACCGTGGACTCCCTCGCCGCGCTGCGCCAGGATGATCCGGCCGTTTTCGATGCGACACACCGCGAACCGGCCTCGTGGTTCGCCGACGACCTCGTCGACGGTGTCCGCGTCGACCACCCGGACGGGCTCGCGAACCCGGCCGGCTACCTCGCTCGGCTCCGCGGCCTCCTGGGCCAGGAGCGGTGGCTCGTCGCCGAGAAGATCCTCACCCCCGGGGAATCCCTCGATCCCGCACTGCCGGTGGACGGCACGACCGGCTACGACGCCCTGAGCGAGTTCGGCGGTGTCTTCCTCGACCCGGCGGGCGAGGGCCCGCTCACCGCATTGCACCGCGAGTTCACCGGCAACGCGGGTGATACCGAGTTCCTCGAGGGCGCGGAGCAGGACACCAAGCGGGAAGTGCTGTGGGGTGGACTCAAGCCCGAGGTGGACCGGCTCGTCGAGGCGGTCCGCCGGGACTCGGGCACCGCCACCGACACCGCTCCCCTGACCGGGGCGGTGATCGAGGTTCTGACCCGAATCCCCACCTACCGCACGGACTACGGCCCGAACCGCGGATTGCTCGCCGCCGCCGTCGGCGGCGCCGCAGACGCCCGTCCCGACCTGACGGGCGCGCTGTCCGCCGTCACCCGTGCGGTTCTCGCCGGGGGCGAAGCCGCCGTGCGACTCCAGCAGGTGTGCGGGGCGGCCACTGCGAAGGCCGTCGAGGACCGGCTGTTCTACCGGACGGCGCGGTTGACGTCACTTCAGGAGGTCGGTGGCAACCCGGGACGATTCGCGACACCGGTATCGCAGTTTCACCTGATGCAGGCCGCGCGGGCAGTGAACTGGCCGCGCGCCATGACCACCCTGTCCACCCACGACACCAAACGCGGCGAGGACGTGCGGGCACGGATCGGCGTCCTGTCGCAGGCCGCCGACCTGTGGGCGCAGTCGGTTCGCGACTGGGAAGCCGTGACGCCGAGCCCGGATCCCGCAACGGGACTGTTCCTGTGGCAGACCATGTTCGGGGTGTGGCCCGACGACGGTGAGCCGACGTCACTGCTGCGAGCACGACTGCACGACTACGCGACCAAGGCGATGCGGGAGGCGGCCGTCCACACCGACTGGGCTTCGGTGAACGAGGAGTACGAGGGCAGGGTGCACAGCTGGATCGACGCCGTCGTCGGTGGGCCGGTGTCCCGGTCGATGGCGAACCTCGTCCGCAGACTGTCGCCGCACGGTGAGGTCGCCGCACTGGGCCAGAAGCTGCTGCAACTCGTCGCACCCGGGATCCCCGACCTCTACCAGGGCACCGAAGTGTGGGAGGACTCGCTCGTCGACCCGGACAACCGAAGGCCCGTCGATTTCACGGTACGGCGGGCCCTGCTCGCGGCGCTCGACCCGCTCGATGCGGTCGACGAGTCCGTGAAGATGCTGGTTGTCCGGGAAGCTCTGTGCCTGCGTCGGGAACGGCCGTGGTGTTTCGTCGGCGGTTCCTACACCCCCGTGTTCGCGGACGGACCCACCGCCGACCACATCGTCGGCTTTCTCCGCGGCGACGAGGTGATCGCGCTGGCGGTGCGACTGTCGGTCTCCGGATTCGGACGGCGATGGGACGGCACCGTCGTCCGGTTCCCGCCCGGGCGGTGGACCGATCGGCTGAGCGGCCGCGAGTTCGAGGGCACCGTCGAACTCTCCGCCCTGTTCGTCGGCCGGTCCGTCCTGCTACTGGTCCGGCAATAACATCCGCCTGCCGGACGAACAGCACCCGCACAGACCACTGGCCGAGACAATTCGGCACACGACCGGGCGCCACCGCCTACCGTGACCGTGAACACAACTCACCATCGGTAATCGGAGGGCTTCGGGACATGGGTAATCGGTTCGACGGCAAGGTCGCATTCGTCACGGGTGCCGCGCGCGGGCAGGGCAGAGCGGAGGCCGTGAAGTTCGCATCGGAGGGCGCGAACATCATCGCCCTCGACGCCTGCACGACGTTCGCGTCGACACCCTACGAGGGCGCCACAGAGGAGGACCTCGCCGAGACCGTCCGCCTCGTCGAGGAGCAGGGCCGCAAGATCGTCGCGACCAAGGCCGATGTCCGTGACTTCGACGCCGTCACGGCCGCACTCGACGCCGGCGTCGAGGCGTTCGGCCGGCTCGACTACGTCGTCGCGAACGCAGGCATCTGTTCGGCCGCACTGTCGTGGGAGATCACCCTCGAGCAGTGGAAGGAGACCATCGACGTCAATCTCACGGGCGTGTTCCACACGTGCAAGGCGTCGATCCCGAAGCTGATCGAGCAGGGCGAGGGCGGGGCGATCGTCGTCACCAGCTCCGTCTCCAGCCTCAAGGGCGCACCCTTCGTCGGCCACTACGTCGCGAGCAAGGCCGGTATCGCGGGCCTGACCCGCACCATGGCGAACGAGCTCGGCATGCACAAGATCCGTGTCAACAGCGTGCATCCCTTCGGCGTGAACACCGGCATGGTCATGTCCGACATGCTGCCGCTGCTCGAGAAGTTCTCCGACACCCTCGCGCCGGCGTTCATGCCGTCGCTGCCCTACGGCTTCAGCGAGCCGGAGGACGTCGCCAACGTGGTCGCGTTCCTCTGCTCCGACGAGGCCCACCACATCACGGGCATCAACATGCCCATCGATCTGGGCAACGCCGCCCGCTGACCGTCGCGATCACACCGAACCGCCGATCGGCTCCGCGCCGGTCGGCGGTTCGTCGTCGGCGACGCTGTCGGGCATGCCGTCGCCGTAACGATCGAGGATGTCGCGAACCCTTCCGCCCCAGCGTTCGTGCGCCGCTTGACGGGTGATGCCCGCCGCCTGCGCGATCAGCGCCCACGTCACCCCGCCCGCACGAAGCACGACAACCGTGTCAGCGCAGTCGATGCCGACTGCCAGCTGCAGTCGCAGCGAGGTGAGCTGCCAGGCCAGTTGCCGCTGCGCCGGAATGTCGGTGCCGTCCTCGAGCTCCCAGTCGGGGGTGCCAGGCAGCGGTCCGGGGCCGACGATGACGTCGGCCTGCACGCCCACCTCCCCCAGCGCCGTGACCGTGATCGCGTCGACGCTCGCGGTGATGTCCGCAGCGAGCGCCCGTTCGACGAGGCTGTCCATGATTCCCTCCAATGTCAAGGTAGTCCTGACGTTTCCGTCAGGACTACCTTGACGCATCACGAGCAAGTAGGCCAGTCGTATTCCGACCCGGAGAATCCTCGACCTATGCGGTGGTCATACCGCCGATCCGAGCAGAGGCGAACCGAGCAGCGACGAGTCGAGCGGCTGCCGTCGCCGAGCCACAACGGGAACGCAGTCAGGGCAGGCCGCTCCGGCGCCGAGGACCGGTGCATCACACAGCCAGCACCCGACGCGGTCCGCGCCCACCACCGAAGCCTCCACGGAATCGAATGCGCCGACGTAGGCGACCCGACAGTCGTCGCATGCTCCACCGCCCGCGCCGACCGGGCTACCGCACCCAGGGATGACGCACGTCTCGAGCGCATCCGTCACCCCGCGCCATGCGCCACCGAGTGCGGTGTCCATTCCGTCTCGTCGCCACGAACTCACGTATGCCATCTTCAACAACCCTCCCCGGTTAGCTGACACGTAATTGAATATCGCATCAATATCGACCACCCGGCTCCCCGCGACCCTGTGACCTGACTGTTATCATTGCGCATTCAATTCGAATTGGAACCTACACCGAAAATATCGTGAACGGGTCACAGGTTTCAAAGTTTGCCCAGTGTTAGCGAATATGCCGTTGAACTGGACGGACAATCAGCTGAGCGTATGAATATCCGCCGCCGCCCGGGCACCCGCAGCGCCCTCGCCGCACGCATCGTCAGCACAGGTGCGGCATCCTGGATCCATGAACACCGCGCGCCCGCTCGACGTCTGGGCTCCGTTCGCCGAGCGGGTCCGACTGCACCTCGACGGGGCACTTCACCCGATGACCCGCACCGACGACGGCTGGTGGCACAGCGACGTCGGGGCCGCCACGGGCATGCGCTACGGCTTCGTCCTCGACGACGACCCGACCGTCCTGCCCGATCCTCGCTCGCCCCGCCAACCCGACGGGGTACACGAGCCGTCGATGCTGCACGACGTCGACGTCGAGCAGTGGTCCGATCAGGCATGGACCGGACGCCAGCTGGCCGGCAGCGTGGTCTACGAACTGCACGTCGGAACCTTCACCGAAGCAGGCACCTTCGACGCTGCCGTCGGCCGCCTCGACCATCTGACCGAACTCGGAATCGGCTTCGTGGAGCTGATGCCGGTCAACGGGTTCAACGGCGAACACAACTGGGGCTACGACGGCGTCCTCTGGTACACGGTGCACGAACCGTACGGCGGGCCGGACGGTCTGCAGAGATTCGTCGACGCCTGCCATCGGCGCGGTATCGGGGTGATCCTCGACGTCGTCTACAACCACCTCGGACCGTCGGGCAACTACCTCGGTCGCTTCGGGCCGTACCTGGCGCAGGGCCACAACACGTGGGGCGCCTCGCTCAACCTCGACGGCCCCGATTCCGGCCCTGTGCGCCGCTACATCATCGACAACGCGCTGCGCTGGCTCCGCGAGTTCCACGTCGACGGTCTGCGCCTCGACGCCGTGCACGCCCTCGTCGACCACACCGCCACCCACCTCCTCGAGGAACTCGCCATCGAGGTCGAGACGTTGTCGACCCACCTGCGTCGACCCCTGACCCTCATCGCCGAGTCCGACCTCAACGACCCGACTCTCGTCACGCCGCGCTCAGCGGGCGGGTACGGATTGCACGCGCAGTGGGACGACGACGTCCACCACGCCGTCCACGCCGCGGTGTCCGGCGAACGGCAGGGCTACTTCGGCGACTTCGGGTCGATGCAATGCCTGGCGACCACGATGCGGCAGGGCTTCTTCCACGCAGGCACCTACTCCAGCTTCCGCGGGCGTGTGCACGGCCGGCCCCTCGACACCCGCCGCACACCCGCGAGTTCCCTGCTCGCCTACACCTGCACCCACGACCAGATCGGCAACCGCGCGACCGGCGACCGCCCCGGCGAGTACCTGACGCCCGGCCAGCTCGCCGTGAAGGCGGCGCTGATCCTGTGCTCACCCTTCACCCCGATGCTGTTCATGGGTGAGGAGTGGGGCGCGAGCACCCCGTTCCGGTTCTTCACCTCCCATCCCGAGCCGGAGCTCGCCGCCGCCACCGCAACCGGTCGCATCGCCGAGTTCGCCGCGCACGGCTGGCCGGAACGCGACATTCCCGACCCACAGGATCGGCGCACCTTCGACGCGTCCAAACTCGACTGGTCGGAACTCGAGTCAGGTCATCACGCGCGACTGCTGGCCACGTATCGGGCGCTTCTGGCACTTCGTGCGCAGCGCACCGAACTCACCGACCCGTGGCTCGACCGTGTCGCCGTCGACTACGACGAGGACAACAGGTGGATCACACTGCACCGCAGCGGCATTCGACTTGCCTGCAACCTCGGCTCGGACCCGGTCACGGTGCCGTTCGGCGGCCGTCCGGCGCTGTGGTGGGATCCGGTGACCCAGGACGCGACAGGCGCGGCGACCGTTGTTCCGGGGCACTCGTTCGTCGTCCTCGAGGCCCGGCCCTGACGGCATGTCGCCCGGCCCTGACGGCATGTCACTGACCCCAACACCATCCATTCCCGTGCTGTACGCCGCCTTCATCGAGCACCTTCTCCACGAGGGCTGGGTCCTCGAATCCGCCCACGAGGTGGATACCGCACTGGAGGCGGCCGCAGCAGCCCGCATCCCCGCGCAGCATGCCGAGTTCCTGCGTCACTTCGACTCGCTCGCCTCGCCCGACCACGCGCGGTGGTTCCTCTCCGCACACGACTACGCGCGCCTCTCCGCCAGCGCATTCGCCTGGGACGAGTTCCGAGCGATGAGTCTCGACGCCGCGGCGACCGATGCCGAGCGGCACCGCGTCGACGAGTTCTGGACCGAGTATCTCCCGATCGCCGTCGGCGTCGCGGGAGACTACGAGTTCCTCGCCGTGAGCAGAGGCACCGGCGGCATCGTCCACGGCGCGGGACCGGAGTTCGAAGAGGCCAGCCCGATCGCCGACGACCTGACCGCGCTCGTCGACGGCGTCGCCCGCGGGCATCTGACGGTTCCGCTGCTGCTGACCGACGGTCCGTCGATAGCCTGACACCGTGCAGGCAGCCGAGTACCGCGAAGCGCTGAGACGAGTGCTGGAGTCGACGACGGCGGTCGCCGTCGCCCGGTTGGCCACACTTGCCGAAGCGGCGACGGCGCGCACGGAGGGTGTGACCATCACCGTTTTCGTCGAACAGGACGCTGAGGGCCCATTCGCCGTCTGGCTGAATTACGAAGGGCCGGACTCGTTCACGCTGGACCAGCGGTTCGGCCACGAGCGGGAACTGTTCGGCGTGACCTGGACCGAGGACGGCTGGGAACCGGACGTCCCACCCCGCCCGCGGGGGTGGTCACACGCCGACCTGGAGGAAGCCGTGCTCGACACCGTCGCCGAGTGGATCGCGCCGATGATCCCGACCACCGACGTGGACCTGCACTGGGAAGTCGTGACGCCGGACGGGTCATTCGACCCCCGTCCTCTCGGTGTCAAGCCCTGAGCGACATCCCGAATACGGCCTCACCTGAGCAGGAGGCGGTCGACCTCGTCGGCGAGCCAGTCGGCGTACTCGGCGGTCGACCAACCGCGACCACGCACGAACATGTCCCAGGTTTCGGTGGTGAACACCGACCAGAACACAGCCATCGCCCGGTCCACGCCTGAACCGTCGCGCAGCAGGTGCTCGAGTAATCCAGCATGGCTCGGCTGCCGAGCCCGGCGACTCCAGCGGACCCGTCGCCCTCGAAGGCACCGGCGAATGAGTGGGCATCATCTTCAAGACGCTATTCACCGTTCCGCAGTTCTAGGCGATCTCCGCCCCCGACATCCTCGCCAACATCACCGACTCGCCCCGACCTGGCAACGTCGGACGCGGGGTTCACGGTCACCACCAACTGACGCCTCCGTCCGCGATCGCATCGCCAACCCGCGCGACTCGGGAGAGCAACGAGTCAGCAACAGGCGGCAACCATGTTAATGAATTATTCTGTGCGGCAAAGTTTTCAGCGTTTCAATCCCCCAAAGAAGACCTATCGGTACATTCGGGCACTCGGCACCGCCGACAGGGACAGCGCGTGAGGGAACACCACCCCCGAGAAAGAAATTCGACGACCTGAACCTGTCCGCACACACGAAAGAGGGATTGATGAGAACACGAGCACGACATCTCGCGCGAGCGGTGGCAGTCGCGGCCGCGACGCTCGGGTTGGCGGTGTCAACGGCAGGAACCGCGTCAGCGACTGGCATCGACAACTACGAGTGGGATTCACACAACAAGTTCGACCGCCGGGCCCACCCCGGGTTGTTCATCGACTTCGCGGGCGAGTGGGGCACAGACGAGGATAGCCTCGATGCGGCGGGCAAACCCATCAAGTGGGCGAACAATACGTGCACCATGGGTCCAGTGGGCACCGACTCTTCGGGACGAAAGATCGGCATCACGGCCGGCCACTGCCGCCCGTTGTTCGGCGAGGGCGTGCACAACATCCCCAATGTCGGGCTGCGTTCGTACAGGTACCCACTGGCGCCGCGCGGAGTGGAAATCACCACAAACGACTACCCGGTTTTCGACCGTAACGCAGTGATGCGCGCGCATGGTGACAACCCCGAGATCAACGAGCTCTCCGCTCCCGTCCAGCCGATCGGCTGGATTCGCTGGATCGACAACCACGCCCCTACGTCTCAGACGAATCCTCCCACGTTCATCGGGACCGACTACATGGTCATCGAGTTCGCGGCCGATGTGCAGTTGGACAGCCAGGTTTACGACAAGGCCGGGAATGCCGCACTGAGCACTGCCAGCAGCGGAAACCCGTTCAAGGTGAACTCTGTGTACACCAACACCTCCACAGGGAATCTTCCCCCGGTGGGTTCGGACATCGAACACTTCGGAGCCATGTCGGCGAGGGAGCCCGGCCGGGTTGGACCCCTTTTCGCATATGACGCCATAGCACCCAACTACGGCGCCGTATCCAAGATCAACAGCCCCGTGAACGGCCTGTTCCGCGCGGCGCCCGGACACCAAGGCGGCGACTCCGGCGGCCCTGTTGTGATGCGCGGCACCGGGCAGTGGGTGGGCATCATCACGGCGGAATGGGGCGAGGGACTCCTCGGCATCCAAAGGCCATTCATCTTCACGTCCGCGAAGAGCATCCTGAACGATATCAATGCACCCGGCAGCGGGCGCACGTTCGGTGTGGGCTTCACCCCGACCAACAACTGAACCTGACCGGGCCGCAGGGGAATTCGTCCCCTGCGGCCTGCTCGCTTTCAGGATTCGAGGGCGATGTACTTCGTCTCGAGGTACTCCTCGATCCCCTCTGTGCCGCCCTCACGGCCGAGGCCGGACTGCTTGACGCCACCGAACGGCGCTGCCGGGTCCGAGATGACACCGCAGTTGATGCCGACCAGGCCCGACTCGAGTGCGTCGGCGACGCGCAGTGAGCGATCGAGGGACTGCGTGTAAATGTATGCAGCCAAACCGTATTCGGTGGCGTTGGCCGCATCGATGGCCTCGTCCTCGGTGTCGAAGCCGGTGATCGCGGCGACGGGGCCGAAGATCTCCTCCGCCACGATCCGCGAATCCGTCGCAACGTTGTCGAGGACGGTCGGCTGGTAGAACCAACCCGGGCCGTCGACCGGTCCACCTCCGGTGCGGACCCTGGCACCGGAAGCGACCGCATCGTCGACCAACTCGGCGACGCTGTCGCGCTGCTTCTCGGTGATGAGCGGACCGATCTGGGTGCCGTCCTCCCAGCCCGGTCCGACGACCATCGCAGCGATCCGTTCGGTGAGCTTGGCCGTGAAATCCTCGCGCACCGAGTTCGCGACGATCAGCCGGTTGGCGGCCGTACACGCCTCACCGCCGTTGCGCATCTTCGCGGCCATCGCCCCGTCCACTGCGGCGTCGAGGTCGGCATCGTCGAACACCACGAACGGTGCGTTGCCGCCGAGCTCCATCGACGTCCGCAGCACCTGCTGCGCAGACTGCTCGATGAGAACCTTTCCGACCCTGGTGGATCCGGTGAACGTCACCTTGCGCAGCCTCGGGTCCGCCATCAGTGGGCCGCTCACCCCGGCCGCATCGGAGGTGGTGAGCACGGACAGCACACCCTCAGGCAGTCCGGCGTCGGCGAACACCTGAGCCAGCAGCAGCATCGTCAGCGGGGTGGCCTCGGCGGGCTTGACGATCATGGTGCATCCGGCCGCGAGCGCGGGACCGATCTTGCGGGTCCCCATTGCGAGCGGGAAGTTCCACGGTGTGATCGCCAAGCACGGTCCGACCGGCGCCTTCGTGACGAGGATGCGGCCGTTTCCCGACGGGGCGGTGGTGTAACGGCCCTGGATGCGGGGCGCCTCCTCGCTGAACCAGCGTAGGAACTCCGACCCGTATGCCACCTCACCGCGACTCTCCGCGAGCGCCTTGCCCATCTCCAGGGTCATCAGCAGCGCGAAGTCCTCGGCCCTGTCGGTGACGAGTTGCCATGCGGTGCGCAGGATCTCGGCGCGCACACGCGGCGCGGTCGCCGCCCACTCCCCCTGCACCCGACATGCCGAGTCGAGCGCGCGCAGCGCATCGGCACCGGTCGCGTCGGCGACCGACGCGAGCACCTCACCGGTGGCGGGGTTGTGAACGTCGAACACACCGCCCTCGGCGGCGTCGGACTGCCTGCCGCCGATCCACAGTCCGGTGGGTACCGCGGCGAGGAGTTCATCGAAGTTGTTCATTCTTCTCCAGTCTTGGGCGGTAGTCCGGCGGCATACGACGCGCCGACCGCGACCCAGCGCGCGAGTGCCTCGTCGTCCGCCACCACCTCGCGGGATACGTGCAGCCACCCGTTCATCGGGCGACCACGCATCTCGAACCGCTCCACGCCGACCGCTTCGGCGCGAGCCTCGGTGTCGTCGGGGGCGCACCGCAACAGCAGCCCGCCCGCGCCGCTCGCCGCAACGGCCATGTGGCCGCCGAGCATGAAGCCGAGGCCACCGAACATGGCCCGCTCGGTGAACGGTTCACCGCTGCGGCTCAACTGGGCACGCAACCTGTCCGCCAGATCGACGTCGTAACCCATGCCGACGATCCTGCTGCCGTCGCGGTTCCCTGTCCAGTCAGGAATGAGGGCGCCCCGGTCAGCCGGACCCGTCGCGTCTCAGCGTCACGCGGTTGGCCGTGATGTCGACGTCGACCCGGCGCCGAGAGTCGCCGGTGTCGTCACGGTGCATCAGGGTCGTCTGCCGCTGCTCGAACTCGTGATGCTTGCCGCCCTGGAACACCGCGGCGACCTCCTCGAACCCGGTGGCCGCCACCGTTCGACCGCCGCGCCGCCGCGTCCACGGCAGCATGCGGCCACCGGTCACGCGGTTCCACAGTGTCTCCGCGAACGCCAACACCACCAGCAGGACCACCAGTCCTGGCAGCGTCATCGCCCACAGTGCGCCCACGCTCTGCCCCTACGTCAGGTACCGGTACGCCGGAGAACCCGGCTCCAACTGCTCGACCTTCATCGGGGACGACGCCATCCGCTCCAGCAGCGACGTGATGCCGTCCGCCGAACCGAGCTCGACGCCGACGAGCGCCGCCCCCGTTTCCCGGTTGTTCCGCTTCACGTACTCGAACAGGGTGATGTCGTCCTCCGGTCCGAGCACCTCGTCGAGGAACCGCCGCAGCGCGCCCGGCTCCTGCGGGAAGTCGACCAGGAAATAGTGCTTGAGGCCCAGATGGACCAGCGAGCGCTCCACGATCTCCCCGTAGCGGGAGACGTCGTTGTTGCCGCCGGAGATCAAGCACACCACCGTCGATCCCGGCTCGATGTCGAGGTCGTCGAGCGCCGCCACCGAGAGCGCACCCGACGGCTCCGCGATGATCCCCTCGTTCTGGTAGAGCCCCAGCAGCGCCGTGCACACGGCGCCCTCGTCTGCGTGCATCATCGTGAAGTTGCCGGTGCCCGCGTTCTGCGAGGCGACCAGCGGCAGCGAACTGTGCGTGACGACCTCGCCGCCGAGCGCGGACATGACCTCGAACGGCAGGTCACCGATGCGGCGGACCGCGGTGCCGTCGACGAACGGATCGATCTCCGGAAGCGTCACCGGCGCACCCGCGACGAGCGCCGCCGTCATCGACGCGGCACCGCTCGGTTCCACACCGACGATCGCCGTCCGCGGCGACCGCTCCTGCAGATAGGTCGCGATGCCCGCGATGAGTCCGCCACCGCCGACGGGCACGATCACCGTGCCCGGCTCCTCACCGAGCTGATCGAGGATCTCCGCGGCGATCGTGCCCTGACCTGCTGCGGTCCGCGGATCGTCGAACGGCGGCACCATCGTCGCGCCGGTGCGGCGAGCATCGTCCGCGGCGGCCTCTGCAGCCGCGTCGTACGTCTGCCCCGTCGCGATGAGTTCGACGAACCCGTCACCGTGCGCGAGGATGCGATCCCGCTTCTGCCGGGGGGTGTTCGCGGGAACGTAGATCCGGCCTCGGATCCCCATGCTGCGGCAGGCGAACGCAACACCCTGCGCGTGATTGCCTGCGCTGGCACACACCACACCGGCTGCGCGCTCGTCCTCGCTGAGCTGGACGATCAAGTTGTAGGCACCGCGGATCTTGAACGACCGGACGATCTGCAGGTCCTCGCGCTTGAGGAACACCCTGGCGCCGGTCGCGGCGGACAGGCGCGGGCAGAACTGCAGCGGGGTCGCGTCGACGACCTCGGAAATTCGCTTCGCGGCGGCATCGATCTCGCGCGCATCGAGCGGCGCGGCCTTCACGTCAGCAAGTTCCCTGGTGTTCGACACCCGTCCATGCTGCCACTTCGAGGCCCGTCACGATTACTCGGGCGGTCGCTAGGTGAACACTCACCCGAACTGGGAGGGCCGCGGGATGTTGCGCAGATTGGACTTCGCCATCTTCACTGCCTCGCCTGCGCCGCCACCCATCACCATCTTCGACATCGCCAACGCGAAACCCTTCACCTGTCCCGCGGTGATCGTCGGCGGCAAGGACAGTGCCATCGGGTCCGTCACCACGTCGAGGAGGGCAGGCCCCGGATGGCCGAGGACGGCCTGCAGACCCGGCTCGATGTCGGCGGGGTCCTCGACGCGGCGCGCATACAGTCCGAGCGCGGCCGCGACCGCCGAGTAGTCGACGCTCGGCACGTCCACTCCGAAGTCGGGAAGCCCGTCGACGAGCATCTCGAGCTTGACCATGCCGAGCGTGGAGTTGTTGAACACCACGACCTTGACCGGCAGTCGCGTCGCGGCGAGGGTGACGAGCTCACCGAGGAGCATGGACAGACCGCCGTCACCCGACACCGAGATCACCTGCCGGTCGGGGAACGCGACCTGAGCGCCGATCGCGTGCGGGAGCGCGTTCGCCATCGACCCGTGCAGCGCCGACGACAGGAATCGGCGTGACCCGTTCGGATTCAGATAGCGCGCGGTCCAGACATTGCACATGCCGGTGTCGGCGGTGAACACGGCATTCTCGGCGGCCAGGTCGTCGAGAATCGACGCCGCATACTCGGGGTGGATGGGTGTGCGCTGCTTGACGTCGCTGGTGTACGCACCGACAACCTTGTCCATCAACGTTCGATGCCGCGTCAGCTGGGACTCGAGGAAACTGCGATCCGTCTTGCGCTCGACGAGCGGGGCGAGGGCACGCAGCGTGCTCAGGGTGTCGCCGTGCACCGCGAGATCGAGTGCGGTGCGGCGGCCGAGTCTGGACGCGTCCACGTCGATCTGCGCCGTCGGAACGTCGTCGGGAAGGAACTGGTCGTAGGGAAAGTCCGTGCCGACGAGCAACAGCAGGTCGGCATCGTGCATCCCGTCGTGGGCGGCGCCGTATCCCAGCAGCCCCGTCATCCCGACGTCGAACGGGTTGTCGTACTGAATCCACTCCTTGCCGCGCAGGGTGTGACCGATCGGCGCGCCGATCTGCTCGGCGAGTTCGAGCAGATCGCGGCGCGCTCCCCGCACGCCGTACCCGGCGAAGATCGCCACCCGCTGCGCCGAGTTGATCGCGTTCGCGAGCGCCGCGACGTCCTCGGCGGCGGGGACCACCGCGGGCGGCCGGGTGCGGACCAGCGTCGCGATGGTGCCCTCGGCCGGGAGATCGGCGACGTCGCCGGGCAGGGTGACGACCGCGACGCCGGGTCCGGCGATCGCATGCTGGATCGCGCTGTGCACGACCCGCGGCGACTGCGCAGCCGAGGAGACGAGTTCCGAGTACACCGAGCACTCGACGAAGATCCGATCCGGGTGCGTCTCCTGGAAGTACCCCGACCCGATCTGCACGCTCGGGATGTGCGATGCGATCGCCAGGACCGGCGCACCCGAGCGATTCGCGTCGTACAGACCGTTGATCAGATGCAGGTTGCCGGGCCCACACGAACCCGCACACACCGCGAGTTCGCCGGTGACCTGAGCGTCGGCCGCGGCCGCGAACGCGGCGGCCTCCTCGTGCCGGACGTGAATCCAGTCGATGCCGCCCTGCGCGGCGCCCCCGGATCGGCGGACGGCGTCGACGATGGGGTTGAGACTGTCCCCGACGATGCCGTAGATGCGGCGAACGCCCGCGTCGACGAGTTGGGCGACGAGCTGATCCGCGACGGTGGTGGGCGCCACGACAACCTCCCGGGCGTGGGCTACGGCGTGCTGGAGAACTACTGCACGGGGAACCGCGTGGTGGAACTACTGGGGACTCAGGACGAAGACCGGAATCTGCCGATCCGTCTTCGTCTGGTAGTCGGCGTAGTCCGGGTACGCCGCGACGGCGCGTTCCCACCACACCGCCTTCTCGTCGCCGGTGACCTCGCGGGCAGTCATGTCCTGCCTGGCGGTACCGTCCTGCAGTTCGACGTGGGGGTCGGCGACGACGTTGTAGTACCAGACCGGGTTCTTCGGGGCACCGCCCAGCGAGGCGACGATCGCGTACTCACCGTTGTGCTCGACGCGCATCAGGGGGGTCTTGCGGAGCTTGCCGGACTTTCGGCCGCGGGTGGTGAGCAGCACCACCGGCATTCCGCGCATGGTGGTTCCGTCGGTCCCACCCGAGCTCTCGTACAGGTTGGCCTGATCGGCGGCCCACGTTGTCGGACTGGGTTCGTACTCACCGGTGAGTGGCATGGATCCAGTCAACACCGCGGCCACGGAGCGCGCAGCGCGAGACGAAGATCACCCATGCCCACCGAAAATGTTAGGTGGACCGAAACCTTGCACGCCGCTACCCTGAACTCATGACCACAGTCGGCCTCACTCGCTCGTCGCGTCCACGCGCCGCGATCGACATCGCAGGCACCGCGTGGCCCCTCTACAAGCTCGAGGCGCTGGCCGTCGGCCTCCTCGTGTTCCTGACCGTGCTCGTCGTCGCGCAGGCACTGCAGCCTGCGGTACTCGTCGGCGCCGCCGCGACAGTGGTCGTGTGGTGGATGCGCCGGCGCCACTGGAACACCGCCCGACACTGAACACCGCCGGACACTGACGACTCCGAGCGTCTCGATTCGACGCCTCTTCGGACACGAACCGCACTCCCCCGCGCGTCCGCGCGACAAATTCCTTACCCATCCTTAGCGTCGTAGTCGACCGACGGCGCCCGCCGTCGGTCTGTCGACGGCGAATCGGGGAACACGGTGGCGGGGGAATCTCAGGCAAGGCGGATTCCCCGTCGGGTGACGGCAGCGCTCGGAGCCGTTGCCGTGCTGTCCGCGCTCCTGCTGCTGACCACGGTCGATCCACGTCTGGACGGCGCAGGCATCCTCGCAGGCGGGGCGGACCTGCACGTCTACCGGGACGGCGCGTTCCGCGTCACGCACGGGTACCCGCTGTACACCGAAACGGTGCTGTTCGGGCTGCTGTACACCTACACGCCGTTCTCGACGCTGGCGTTCATCCCGATCGAGCTGATCCCGTGGGGAGCGGTCAACCACGTGTGGATGGCCCTGAACCTGGCCGCCCTACTCGGCTGCGTCCTCCTGTCGTGGAAGATGCTCGGCTACCGCGCGACACCGCGACTGGTCACCCTGAGCGTTCTGCTGACCGGCGCGTGCACCTTCCTGGAACCCGTTCGGACCACCCTGTTCTACGGCCAGATCAACGTGATCCTGATGCTGCTGGTGCTGTGGGACTTCTCCCGCGACGACCGCAGCCGCCTTCGCGGAGTCGGAGTCGGCCTCGCCGCAGGCATCAAGCTCACGCCGTTGTACTTCGTCGCCGTGTTCCTGGCGCTGCGGCAATGGCGTGCGGCCGCCACCGCCGGAGCGGTGTTCGCGGCGACGATCGTCGGGGCGTGGCTCGTCCTTCCCGTCGACTCGCGTCAGTACTGGACGTCGACGTTCTTCCAGTCCACGCGAATCGCCGACGACACCCATCCGTCGAACCAGTCGATCCGCGGGGTCGTCGCGCACATCACGGGCACATCCACCCCGGTCTGGCTGTGGATCCTCCTGGCGGCCACTGTCGCCACTCTCGGCCTGTGGCTGACGGCCCGCCTGTCCGCGGCAGGTGAACACCTGCTCGCGGTCACCCTCTCTGGGCTGACCGCGGCCGCGGTGTCCCCGTTCTCGTGGAGCCACCACTGGGTGTGGTTCGTTCCGCTGGCGGTGTATCTCGTGCACCGGGCGTTGACCCAACCACGCTGGTGGATCGCGGCGGGCGCGCTGTACGTGGTGGCGGGCGCCTGGCCGTACCACTGGGATGACACGAACGTGGTGATCGGGCTCTTCCTGTACCCGCCGGCGTGGCCGGTCACGAAGATCCTCGTGAACATCCACGTCGTGGTGTTCGCGTCGGTGCTCGGCGCGGTTCTCGTCCGCGAACTCCGGGCGATCCGGGCTACACGCTCAAGCAGCTCGGTCCCAGCAACGCCTTCAGGTCTCCCATCAGCGCCGACGACGGTTCCACCCGCAGACTGTCGTCCAGTTTCAGCATCGTGATCCGCGTGCCGCTGACCAGACGCAGATGCACGTCCGACGTGCCCGGATGCTTGGACAGCACCTGCTTGAGCGCCCCCACCTTGTCCGGCGTGCACAGTCGGGTCGGCAGGCTCACCGCGAGCGGCTTCGCCACCCCGATCGCCGACAGGTCCGGCACCGCGAGATCGTTGGCGATGATCGACACCCGCTCGTCGCGAACGTTGACGCGGCCCTTCACCAGGACGACGGAGTCCTCGGCGATGTCCATGCCGTACACCGAGTAAGCCTGCGGGAAGAAGATCACCTCGACGGACGCGCCGCCGACACCTTCGAGTTCCGTTGCCGCCCAGGTCAATCCGTTCTTGTTGATGCGCCGGGTCACCGACGCGAGGATGCCTCCGACGGTTACCTGTGAGCCGTCACCGGCCTGCCCCTCGAGGATCGCGGCGATCGGCGTGTCCGTCTGTGCGGCGATCACGTGCTCGACACCGTCGAGCGGATGACCGGACACGTACAGGCCGAGCATCTCCCGCTCCAGCGCCAAACGGTGCTTGGTGTCCCATTCCTCGTCGGGCACCTTCACGTTGAACACCGACGCGATCGACTCGTCGGCGTCCGCACCGCCGAACAGGTCGAACTGCCCCGCCGCCTCCGCCTTCTTCGTTCCCATGACGGCGTCGATCGCGTCGGTGTGCACGAGGAACAGACCCTTGCGGGGATGGTTCAGCGAGTCGAACGCACCCGCCTTGACCAGCGACTCGGTGACCTTCTTGCTGCAGGCCGCCGCATCGATCTTGTTGAGGTAGTCGGAGAAGTCGGTGTACTTCCCCTTCTCGCTGCGGGCCGCGATGATCGACTCCACGACATTCGCTCCGACGTTGCGCACCGCGCCCATGCCGAACCGGATGTCCTCACCGACCGACGCGAAGTTCACGACCGACTCGTTGACGTCCGGCGGCAGCACCGTGATGCCCATCGACCGGCAGTCCGCCAGGTAGATCGCCGACTTGTCCTTGTCGTCGCCGACCGACGTGAGCAGCGCGGCCATGTACTCCGACGGGTAGTTCGCCTTGAAGTACGCGGTCCAGAACGACACCAGGCCGTACCCGGCGGCGTGCGACTTGTTGAACGCGTATCCGGCGAACGGGAGGACGGTGTCCCACAGCGCCGTGATCGCGGCCTGGGAGAATCCGTTCTCCTTCATGCCCGCCGCGAACCCGTCGTACGCCTCGTCGAGGATCTCCTTCTTCTTCTTGCCCATCGCGCGGCGCAGCAGGTCGGCCTGTCCGAGCGAGTACCCGGCCACCTTCTGCGCGATCTGCATGATCTGCTCCTGGTAGACGATCAGGCCGTACGTTTCGGCCAGGATCTCCTTCAGGGGTTCCTCGAGCTCCGGGTGGATCGGCTTGACTTCCTGCAGGCCGTTCTTGCGCTTCGCGTAGTCGGTGTGTGCGTTCACACCCATCGGACCGGGCCGGTACAGCGCGAGCACGGCGACGATGTCCTCGAAGCCGGTCGGCTTCATCAGCTTGAGCAGGCTGCGCATCGCCGTGCCGTCCAACTGGAAGACGCCGAGCGTCTCACCGCGGGCCAACAGGTCGTACGTCGCCGGGTCCTCCAACGGCAGCGCATCGAGATCCAGATCGATGCCGCGGTTCGCCTTGAGGTTCTCGATGGCATCGCCGAGCACTGTGAGGTTGCGCAGGCCGAGGAAGTCCATCTTCAGCAGGCCGATGGCCTCGCAGGACGGGTAGTCCCAGCCAGTGATGATCGCGCCGTCCTGGTTGCGCTTCCACACCGGAATCGCGTCGGTCAACGGCTCGCACGACATGATGACCGCGCAGGCGTGCACGCCCGCATTGCGGATCAGGCCCTCGAGTCCCTTGGCCGTCTGGTAGATCTTCGCGACATCCGGATTCGACTCGATCAGCGCCCGGACCTCGACGGCCTCCTTGTACCGTTCGTGGTCCGGATCGGTGATGCCGGACACCGAGATGTCCTTCGCCATGATCGGCGGCGGCAGTGCCTTCGTGATCTGGTCGGCGATCGCGAACCCCGGCTGACCGAACTGGACTCGCGCGGAGTCCTTGATCGCCGCCTTCGTCTTGATGGTGCCGAAGGTGATGACCTGCGCGACCTTGTCGCTGCCCCACTTGTCGGTGGCGTAGCGGACCATCTCACCGCGGCGGCGATCGTCGAAGTCGATGTCGATATCGGGCATCGACACGCGCTCGGGGTTGAGGAACCGCTCGAACAGCAGACCGTGCGGGATCGGGTCGATGTTCGTGATGCCCATCGCGTATGCGACGAGCGAACCTGCCGCCGACCCACGACCGGGACCGACACGGATCCCGACGTTCTTCGCATGGTTGATGAGGTCGCCGACCACCAGGAAGTACGCCGGGAAGCCCATCTCGTTGATGACGCCGATCTCGTACTCGGCACGCGCGATGTAATCCGCCGGGATCTCGCGGCCCGGGAATCGGGTCTCGCGCAGGCCGCGCATCACCTCGTGATGCAGGAACGACTGCTGCGTGAAGCCCTCGGGTACCGGGAAGATCGGCATCCGGTCCCGGTGCTGCCACACGTCGTCGTACGGCTGCACCCGTTCCGCGATCAGCAGGCTGCTGTCGCAGGCACCGGGCACCTCGGTGTCCCAGATCGCCCGCATCTCCTCCGCGGACTTCAGGTAGTAGCCGTCACCGTCGAACTTGAACCGTGTCGGGTCCGACAGCGTCTTGCCGGTCTGGATGCACAGCAGCGCCTCGTGGTTCTCCGCGGCGTCCTTGGTGACGTAGTGGCAGTCGTTCGTCGCCAGGGGCGGGATGCCGAGCGTCTTGCCGATGTGCAGCAGGCCCTCGCGGACGCGACGCTCGATCGACAGGCCGTGGTCCATCAGCTCCAGGAAGAAGTTGTCCTTGCCCCAGATCTCCTGCCACTTCGCCGCCGCCTCGAGCGCCTGGCGGTCGTGTCCGAGGCGCAGGCGGGTCTGGATCTCCCCCGACGGGCAGCCCGTGGTGGCGATGATGCCCTCGTGGTGCTCGGCGATGATCTCCTCGTCCATCCGGGCCCATTTACCCAGCTGACCCTCGATCGACGCCCGCGACGACAGCTTGAACAGGTTCCGCACCCCGGTGGCGTTCTCCGCGACCATCGTCATGTGCGTGTACGAACCGGAACCGGACACGTCGTCCGACTTCTGGCTCGGATCGCCCCACAGGACACGCTTGGTGTTGAACCTGGACTCCGGCGCGATGTACGCCTCGATCCCGATGATCGGCTTGATGCCGGCGGCCTTCGCCTTGTTGTAGAACTCGCTGGCGCCATACATGTTTCCGTGGTCCGTCATCCCGACCGCCGTCATGCCGAGGCGCTCGGCCTCCTTGAACAGCGGTCCGACCTTCGCCGCGCCGTCAAGCATCGAGTACTCGGTGTGATTGTGAAGATGGACGAAGGAGTCAGCCACGCACCGAGTGTAGGGGGTCGGCGCGACACCGATTCCCGGCGCGCCGGGTCACCTGCACCTACCCCGCCACGACGTGACCGACGTGACCCGCCGGCCCGCGTGCACCCCCTCCTTCGGAGGACACCACGGCCCAAGACTCCCGTCCCGTCCACCGGCATCAGCTCGGCTTTGCCGCGCCTGCAGCTCGTTGTCGTCACCGATCGCCCGGGACGCCTCATCTATCCACCCCTGTGATCGCTCGCCCAGCCATGCCCACTGGCCGGGCTTGAACGCCGATAAGCCCCGTTATGACGTTATCGCAGATAGAGGATGCTTCCGCGGCCAATCCCCCGCGTCCCGCAAGGAAGGGGTTGACCGTCGTCAACAGTGGACCGGCGGAACCGATCGGCCGCGCGCCCAACCGTCGGCTCACGTTTCGACCTGTGGCCTTCCCGCCTCGCCGGCAACGGGAACTATGACGTACGCGACCTCACCGACGTCTCGAACCGCCGCGCCGACCGGTCCGTGGTCCCGGTCACCGCGTGCCTGTCGGGCCGTCCTAGCTGCTGAACGGGCTCGGGCCCGGAGCGTTCACGGGATAGGCGGCGACGTCCATGATCACCGAGCCGTCGCACGGTCCACCGGTGATGTCGGTGCGCCAGGAACCGGTCAGCGTGCCGTCCGGTTGCGGCGTGTAGTACGCCACCGAATGTGCCGGAGTCCACACCTTGGGCACGCCTTCACCCTGCCAGCAATCCCACTGCCAGTCGTAGACGTGGACCCAGCTGGTCCCGTCCCAGGTGTACTGCGGGGGCAGCGGCAACGTGGGATTGGCGGGCGTGGGCCCGTCGACGACCGTGGCCACGCAGGACTCGTCCGACTGCGGGTCCGAGCAGCTCGTCTCGAATCGGTACGTGTCGGCGAAATCCGGCTCCCCCTGGCTCGCCGCCAGGCTGGTCCCGGTCTTCGTCGCAGCGAACCGCTTCACCGAGTAGTCACCGGACCACGACGGCTGCGCGGCGCTCGCGGGCGCCGCGACGGCGACCAGACACAACGAGCTCATCGCTGCCACCAGCAGTCCGCTTCGCATGCGTGAATTGAATCACGTCGACGGACTGCGTGCTGGGGAGTCAGCGCCGTCGCGCCGTGTCCGCCGCGCTCGCCGCACCGCGTCGACGGTGAACACGGCGAGTGCCAGCCAGATCAGCGCGAACCCCGCCCAGCGGGATGCAGGCATGGCTTCGTGCAGGACCGCGACACCCCACGTCATCTGCAGGGCGGGATTCAGATACTGGATGAGGCCGAGGGTGACCAGCGGCACGCGCTGCGCGGCCGCACCGAACAGCAGCAGTGGCACCGCGGTCACCACGCCCGCCGACATCAGCAGCAGCGTGTGCCCGGCACCGTGACCGAGGAACGTGCTCGTGCCCGCGGCCGTGAGCCAGACGAGATAGCCGATCGCGAACGGAGCCGTCACGATCCCCTCGGCCGTCAGGCTCGTCACCGGGTCGAGTGGGATCGTCTTCTTGACGAGCCCGTACGCCCCGAAACTGAAGGCGAGGATCAGCGCGATCCACGGCGGCCTGCCGTAGTCGACCGTCAGGATCACCACCGCGAGCCCGCCGAAGCCGAGCGCGACACCCTGCCAGCGGTTGACCCGCTCCCCCAGAACCACCATGCCGAGCAGCACGCTCACCAACGGGTTCACGAAATAACCGAGCGCCGCCTCGACCACCCGGCCGGACGTGACGGCGTAGATGTAGACACCCCAGTTGATCGAGATCGCCGATGCCGCCGCGACCACCATCAACGCTGTTCGAAGGGTGAGGGTACGCAGCCGGGACAGCCTGCCGATGACCGCCGCCACGGCGACCATCACCACCATCGTCCACAACATCCGCTGCGCGAGGATCTCCACCGGGCCCGCCGGGGCGAGCAGACCGAAGAAGATCGGGAACATCCCCCACAGCGCGTAGGCGCCGACGGCGGACGCGATGCCGACCTCGCGATCGCTCCGCTGCCTCCGGCCGGACCGGCTCATCGCTCCGGTACCTCGCCGTCGTCGGGACCGGGTGTCACCGCCTCCGTCTGCTCCGGCAGCAACGGTCGGACCGCGAAACGCCCGAACACCGCGTCCGCCGGCAACGACTCCACGGACCGGACGCCTGCGACGTCGGAGAGCGCGGCCAGCTCGGACAGAGGTGCTCGCACCGTCACTGCCACGACGCACGCGCAGTCCTGCGTCAGGCGCCACGCCGACACCGCATCGACCCGCGCCTGCCGGTCCCACTCACCGGTGGTGCCGTGCAATTGCGCCGCCGCGAGTCCCGATGCGCGAGCGACGGATTCCGCCCCCGCTACCCCGACCGGGACGATCGGTGTCTGCACCCGGTCGATCGGGACCCGGAACCACACCTGGGAGATACGGACGTCGCCCGTCAGCGCATCCGCGTCCGTCGCGGTGACCTCGTCGTCGAACGTGACCAGGCCCCATCGGGGGTCCGAGTCCGCTCCGTCCACCGCAGCCTCGTCCAGCGTCACGGCCGCGCGGGCGAGGTAGTCGGCCACCGGTTCACCGGCGTCGGGGCCGAGACTGTCGGTGGAGACCGGTCGAGGAGTCGGCGGATTCTCGACGCCGAGCACCACGACCACCACCGCGAGGGCGACCGCGCACACCACGGCCGCGGCGGTGGCGATCCGGTCAGGCACTCCGCAGGACATCCAGCGCGTGCTGGAGGTCCTTCGGGTACTCGCTGCTGATCTCGACCCAGCGACCGTCGGCGGGGTGCGCGAAGCCGAGGGAGCGCGCGTGCAGCCACTGCCGTTCGAGGCCCAGCCGCTCCGCGAGCCGCGGATCCGCCCCGTACGTGAGGTCGCCGCAGCACGGATGGCGCAACGCCGAGAAGTGCACCCGAATCTGATGGGTGCGTCCCGTCTCCAGGTGGACGTCGAGCAGGCTCGCCGCCTGGAACGCCTCCACCGTGTCGTAGTGCGTGATCGACGGCTTACCGTCCGCGGTGACCGCGAACTTCCAGTCGTTGCTGCGGTGCCTGCCGATCGGGGCGTCGATCGTTCCGCTCGACGGATCGGGATGCCCCTGCACCAAAGCGTGGTACCGCTTGTCGATGGTGCGCTGCTTGAACGCTCGCTTCAGCACGGTGTAGGCGCGTTCCGACGTCGCGACGACCATCACCCCGGACGTGCCGACGTCGAGGCGGTGCACGATCCCCTGGCGTTCGTGCGACCCCGACGTCGAGATCCGGAATCCGGCCGCGGCCAGTCCCCCGACGACCGTCGGTCCGGTCCATCCGACGCTGGCGTGGGCGGCGACACCGACCGGTTTGTCGACGGCGACGATGTCGTCATCCGCATACAGGATGTCCATGCCCTCGACGGGCTGCGCCTCGACCGCCAGCGGACGCGCGGGCTCGGGCAACGTCACCTCGAGCCACGCACCGGACGGGAGGCGATCCGACTTCCCGACCGGACCACCGTCGACGAGAACCGATCCCTCGTCGGCCAGCGTTGCGACCGTCGTGCGGGACAGTCCGAGGAGACGAGCGAGACCCGCATCCACCCGCATGCCTTCGAGCCCGTCGGGCACCGGCATCGACCGCGTCTCGCGCATCAGGACTCCTTCCCAGCGGACGAGTCCGACTCGACCTGTTCGTCGGCCTGGCCGCGGGTTCCGTCCGGGTTCAGACCGAACAACGTCAACACGACCAGCAGGATCGCGCCGCACACGATCCCCGAGTCGGCCACGTTGAACACCGGCCACCAGCCGACGGACACGAAGTCGACGACGTGGCCCTGCAGCGGTCCGGGCGCCCGGAACAGGCGGTCGATCAGATTGCCGAGTGCGCCACCGAGCACCAACCCGAGCCCGAGTGCCCACCACGGCGACCGCAGGGTACGGCCGATTCGGATCACCCCGACCACGACGGCGATCGCGACCAGCGTCAGGAGCCACGTCATTCCCGTCGCCATCGAGAACGCGGCGCCGGGGTTGCGGATCAGCTTCAGCGTGACGAAATCGCCGAGGACCTCGACCGGGTTTCCGGGTTCGATGAAGTGCACGACAGCCACCTTCGTGGCCACATCGAGGGCCAGGACCGTCGCCGCGATCACGACCAGCATCCGCATTCGCACCGGCGGACGCGCAGCGGCGTTCACCTCTTTGTCCACTTCACTCACCACGCCATCATCCCTTACCGCGCCGTCGGCGGGCACAGGCACCGTCCTCGCACGGCACGGCCCGCGGTTCGCCGAGCCGAACCGTGGCTAACCTGGTCGGGTGTCAGTGTTCTCGAAACGGGTCGCGCAGGTCGCGGCCGTCCTCTCCGCGGTCGCGCTCGCCACCGCGTGCAGCAGCGACGACGGGGCAGCACCCGCCCCCACCGAAACCACCAAGGAGACCACGGTCCCCATCTCGGCGATCACGACCGCCGTCGTCGACGCCGGAGCGGAGCCGCGCAGCCGGATCACGTTCGCTCCGCCCGCCGGTGTCGCCCAGCAGGTGGTGATGACGTCGCGCTCGGACATCCACCAGCAGATCGGTGACCAGCCCCAGCAGGATCTGTCCACACCCGAACTGACGATGCCGCTGACGGCCGTCGCGGCGGCGCCGACTCCCGCGGTGTCGGTCGACCTCACGCTCGGTGCGATGCAGTCGCCCGATCGCAGACTGCAGGACGCACTCGCCTCCTCGGAGGGGTCGAAGGCAGGCCTGACGGTCCAGCCGAACGGTGCGATCTCCGCCCTGCGCATCACCCCGGACCCAGGTTCGACGGACATCGCGCGATCCGCGATCGAGCAGGCGTTCTTCCAGGCCGTGTACCGCGGTGTCGCGTTCCCCGACGCCGAGATCGGTGTCGGGGCGGTGTGGACGATGGAGCAGCAGGTGATGAGCGGAATGGTCCTGCGACAGGTCACCACCGCGACGTTGCGCGAACGGACCGGCGATCGGCTCACCGTCGACGTCGCGATCCGCCAGGCACCGGAAGCGCAGGTGTGGGATCTGCCCGGGGACTCGGGCACACTCAACATCGACACGTTCGTGATGGCAGGCACCGGAACCCTCGTCATCGACCTGGGTGCGTCGCTCCCGGTGGACGGCTTCGTCACCGTCAGCGGCGAGCAGACCTACTCCGACCCGAACAGCACCACCCGGTTGCGCCAGGCCACGACCAACACGGTCCGGTGGTCCGGGCAGTGAGGACGCCGCGCACGGCCGCCCTGTCGCTTCCCCTGCTGGTCCTCCCTCTGCTCGTCGCGTGCGGCGGCGACACCGCAGCATCGCTGCCGCCGCTGACCACGGCTGCACCCCCGACCGCGACCACCGCCGCCGGGTCCTTCGACGACGCGGCGCTCCGGGCCGCACTCCTCGGCCAGGCCGATCTGCCCGTAGGATTCGTTCCGCTGCCCGACCCCGTCGACGACCTCGGACTGCCGCCCGCCTCCGAGTCCGCCGAGTCGGACCTGTCGTCCACCGAACCGCGCGTGTGCGCGGACGTGCTCGCCCCGATCTCGGACCAGGCGCCCGGTGCCACCGCGCAGGCGGTGGCCCGGTTCACCGGACCAGACTTCGCCAGCATCGACACCGACGCCGCCGCGTACGCCGATGCGGGCGCGGCGTTCGCCGCGGTGCAGCGCACTCTCGCCGCCTGCACCGAATACTCGGGAACGGACGCCGACGGGATCGCCGTCACCTACCGGCTCGGCGGACTCGACCAGCCGTCCGTCGGCGACGCCTCGATCGCCGTTCGGCTCGAGACGGGCAGCGAGGGATTCACGATGGTGTCCGACACCGTGATCGCGGTCGTCGACGGCGTGGTCGTCCAGGTGACCGCGACCGGTCAGGACCCCGTCGACCCCGGCGTCCTGACCGCACTGGCCCGGACCGCGGCGGAGAACCTGCACGCCGACACCCCCTGACGGGACCTCTCACAGACGCCGAATGCCGGCACCCGATCGGGTGCCGGCATTCGCGTGAGCGCAGCGTGTCAGACGCAGGCCGGGGAGGTCAGGTTCGCCAGCTTGACGATGTTGCAGGCGTACTCCTTGGACAGCACCCACTGGCCGTCCTGAACCACGAAGGTGGCGGTGCCCGGGTTCACCTGGCCGCCGATGGTCATGTTGACGGTGGCGGTCAGGGTGCCGTCGCCGTTGTCGAGGATCGGGTCGACAACCTCGACGGTTGCGTTGTTCTGCTTGGCGGCAGCGGCGACCTGGTCGAACAGGCCCGGATCGGACTGGCCGTCCTCGACGAGGGTGATCTTCTCCTCGACCGGGGTGGCCGGGTCCAGACCCTTGACCAGCATCGCGTTCAGCTCGGCAGCCGTCGGCACAGGCGGCGTCTCGGTCCCGGCGTCGGCGACGGCCGACGTGGTGGTGGCCTTGCTGGTGGTGGTCTTGGTGGTGTCGTCACCGTCAGAGCTGCTGCAAGCGCCGAGGGTCAGCGCGGCGGCAACCGCGACACCGGCAACGAGGGTCTTCCGGAGCATCAATGTGTGTCCTTCTCTTCGTTTGAACTGTGCATTTCGCTGTAACCGCGGTCGGGATCGGTGCTTCGGCACCGCCCGACAGTGGCCGAGCCCGCGTGCGAGCAGGTGTCACCTTAGTTAACACGGGAAAAATAAGGGCTTCCTTAACGAAGACTGTCGGCGGGGTCCGCGATCCGGAGCGCCCCGTCGTCGTCCGAAAACGTCTGCGCCGGCCCCGGACCCGTCGATCGGGTCTCGAACCGCACCGTCACCACGCCGTGCCCGCAACCCTGCACCCAGCCGTGACCGTGCTCGGTGTGGTGCACGTCCTGCCCGGGACGCCATCTCGATCCCGGTGCCGGTACCGCGGACCGACCCGGCTCCGGCACCGCGACTGTGTCCGGAGTCACAGCGCCCTCGTCCGCCTCTCCGTGGTCGAGATCCGGGAACAGCGACCCCTGCTGTGTCGCCGTCAGCCCGCCGAAGGACACCCCGACCAGACGCACCGCGCCGAGCTCCCTGGGGTCGATCAACTGCCTGCGTGCCGTCGCGATCAGCGTCTGCAGATCCGTCGTCGCGTACGGCAGGGTCGCCGACCGGCTCACGATCGTCATGTCCGTCTTCTTCAGCTTCACGACGACCGTGCGAGCCGCACGCCCGTCCTTCTCCAGTCGGCGATGCGCGTGTCCCCCGCACTGCTCGACGGCGGCGCGAAGCTGATCCATCGTCACCAGGTCTTCGGCGAAAGTCGTTTCGGCACTGATCTGTTTGGCGTCCGCGCGCTCGGCAACGGGCCGGTCGTCGAACCCCTTCGCCAGCCGGTGCAGACCCGGCCCGACCGTGCCACCGAGGAGTGTGACCACCTCGGACTCACTGGTCGCCGCGAACTGCCCGATCGTCTCGATTCCGAGCCTGCGCAGCTTCGATTCCGCCACCGGGCCGATCCCCCACAGCTTGCGCACCGGCAACGCCTCGAACAGGTCCGCCTGCTCGTCCGTGGTCACCACACGCACCCCGTCCGGCTTCGCGAGACCGGAGGCGATCTTCGCTATCTGCTTCCCCGATCCGGCACCGATCGACGCCACCAGACCCGTCTCGACGCGAATCATCGTGCGCAACTGTTCCGCGTAGTCGCGAACGGCGTCGGCGTCCGCGCCCTCCAACTCCGGAGGCTCCCCGAAAGCCTCGTCCAGCGACAGCATCTCGAGGACGGGCACACGGGTGCGCAGGGTGTCGAACACCGACTTGCTGACCGCCGAGTACAGGGCCCCACGCGGAGGCAGCACCACCGCACGGGCCCCGACGAGACGCCGGGCCTGATGCATCGGCATCGCCGACCCGGCCCCGAACGCCCGCGCCTCGTAACTCGCGCCCGCGACGACGCCGCGGCCGCCGAGCCCTCCGACGAGGACCGGGCGGCCGCGCAGCGTCGGCCGGGTGAGCTGCTCGACCGACGCGAAGAACGCGTCCATGTCGAGATGCAGCACCCACCGACGCTGCGTCGTCACAGCCGGCACCGCCGGCGCGTCGTCACAGCCGGCACCGCCGGCACCGCCGGCGCGTCGTCACAGCCGGCACCGCCGAGGCGTACTCACCTCACGCCTTGACGACGACGGCCCGGACGTCCTCACCGAGGTCCACTGCTCCGGCACCGACCGGGCCGAGTTCCAGTGTCGTGGCAAGGATCTCGCCCGCGATCAGGTCGCGGTAGCGCTGCGCCCAGTCCAGCCGATCCGCGGGCACCTCGAGGGTGACCGAGATGCGATCCGAGACGTCGAGTCCGGCGGCGCGCCGCGCGTCCTGGAGTTCACGGATCCGGTCCTTCGCCCAGCCCTCGGCCTCCAGCTCCTCGGTGACCGCCGAATCGAGCACGACCAGTCCGGCGTTGTCCGGCAGCGCCGCCGTCGACTCGGGTTCCGCCGCGACGAGACGCTGCGTGTATTCCTCGGGCAGCAGTTCGATGCCTGCCGCGGTCACGACACCGTTGGTCTCGGACCAGTCACCGGCCTTGACCGCCTTGATGACCTTCTGCACGTCCTTGCCGAGTCGCGGGCCCGCCGCGCGGGCGTTGACGACCAGTTCGAACTTCCCGTGCGTGTCGACGTCGTCGGTGAGATCGACCTTCTTGACGTTGACCTCGTCGGCGATGATGCCCAGGTAGGGCCGCAGCCGCTCGGCATCGGACGCCGCGACCGTCACCTCGGGCAGCGGCAGCCGCACCCGCAGGTTCTGCGCCTTGCGCAGCCCCAGGACCGTGGAACAGACGTTGCGCACCTCGTCCATGGACTCGACGAGGTCGGCGTCCGGCACCAGATCCGTCGCGGCCGGCCAGTCCGCCAGGTGCACCGAGCGCCCACCGGTCAGCCCCCGCCAGATCACCTCGGTCGCCACCGGCAGGAGCGGCGCCGCCAGCCGGCAGGTGACCTCGAGGACGGTGTGCAGGGTGTCGATCGCGTCCCGATCCTCGTCCCAGAACCGCGAGCGCGAGCGCCGCACGTACCAGTTGGTCAGTGCGTCGCAGAAGGTGCGCAGCTCGTCGCACGCACCTGCGATGTCGTTGACCTCGAGCGCGTCGGTCATCGCATCCCGCGTCGCGGCGAGCTTCGCGAGGATGTACCGGTCGAGGACGTTCGTCGAATCGGTGCGCCACGTGCCGGGCTTCGATGCGTACAGCTGCAGGAAGCTCCAGGTGTTCCAGAGCGGCAGCAGCGCCTGCCGGACGCCCTCGCGGATGCCCTGCTCGGTGACGACCAGGTTTCCGCCGCGCAGGATCGGCGACGACATCAGGAACCAGCGCATCGCATCGGAGCCGTCCCGGTCGAACACCTCCTTCACGTCGGGGTAGTTGCCCTTGGACTTGCTCATCTTGAGGCCGTCGTCGCCGAGCACGATGCCGTGTGCGGCAACCGTCTTGAACGCCGGCCGGTCGAACAGTGCGGTGGCGAGCACGTGCAGCGTGTAGAACCAGCCGCGAGTCTGGCCGTTGTACTCGACGATGAAGTCGCCCGGGAAGTGCGTCTCGAACCAGTCGCGGTTCTCGAACGGGTAGTGCACCTGCGCGTACGGCATCGAGCCCGACTCGAACCAGCAGTCGAGCACCTCGGGGACACGGCGCATCGTCGACCTGCCGGTCGGGTCGTCCGGGTTCGGGCGGGTCAGGTCGTCGATCATCGGGCGGTGCAGGTCCGTCGGACGCACCCCGAAGTCGGCCTCGAGCTGGTCCAGGGAGCCGTACACGTCGACTCGCGGGTACGCCGGATCGTCCGACACCCACACGGGGATCGGGCTGCCCCAGTAGCGGTTCCGGCTGATGTTCCAGTCCCGGGCACCCTCGAGCCACTTGCCGAACTGGCCGTCGCGGATGTGCTCCGGCACCCAGGTGATCTCCTGGTTCAGCTCGACCATCCGGTCGCGGAACTTCGTCACCGCGACGAACCACGACGGCACCGCCATGTAGATCAGCGGCTGACCGGACCGCCACGAATGCGGGTACGAGTGCTCGATCGTCTCGTGCCGCAACAGCTTTCCGGCGGCCTTGAGGTCCTTGATGATCACCGGGTTCGCATCGAAGACCTGCATGCCCTCGTACGGCGGCACCAGCGAGGTGAACTTGCCTCCCGGGTCGAGCGGCTGCACGATCTCGATGCCGTTCGCCGTCGCGACGTCCATGTCCTCCTCACCGAAAGCCGGTGCGAGATGGACGATTCCGGTGCCCGAGTCGGTGGTGACGTAATCAGCGGACAGCACCCGATGCGCGTTCTCGTGACCCTTGCCCGGGCCGTGGAAGAAGTCGAACGGCGGCTCGTAGGTCAGACCGACGAGGTCGCTGCCCTTGTACTCGCCCAGCACCTCGGGCGACTCCCCGAACTCACGAGCGTAGTGACCGACCCGCGCCGCGGCGAGGACGTAGCGTTTGCCGTCCGCTGCGCGGACCTGCACGTAGTCGACGTCGGGGTGCACCGCGACCGCCAGGTTGGACGGCAGGGTCCACGGCGTCGTGGTCCAGATCAGCGCGTTGGCGCCGTCCAGGTCATGGCCGGGAGCAGCGATCACCATGTCGACGGTGACCGCCGGGTCCTGACGCATCTTGTACGCATCGTCGAGGCGGGTCTCCTGGTTCGACAGCGGCGTCTGCTCGTACCACGAGTACGGCAGCACCCGGAAGCCCTGGTAGATCAGGCCCTTGTCGTAGAGCTCCTTGAACGCCCACATGACCGACTCCATGAAGTCCAGGTCCAGGGTCTTGTAGTCGTTGTCGAAGTCGACCCAGCGGGCCTGCCGGGTCACGTAGTCCCGCCACTCGTCGGTGTAGCGCAGCACGGACTGCTTGCAGTACGCGTTGAACTCGGCCAGGCCCATCGCGTCGATCTGCGACTTGTCCTTGATGCCGAGCTGCTTCTCCGCCTCGAGCTCGGCGGGCAGACCGTGGCAGTCCCAGCCGAAACGACGCTCGACCTTCTTGCCGCGCATCGTCTGGAAGCGGGGCACGAGGTCCTTGACGTACCCGGTCAGCAGGTGACCGTAGTGCGGGAGCCCGTTCGCGAACGGCGGCCCGTCGTAGAAGACGAACTCCTCGGCGCCGTCACGGTTCGAGATCGACGCGCGGAAAGTGTCGTCCGAACTCCACTCGGCCAGCACGCGCTGTTCGAGTTCGGGGAAGTTGACGCTCGCGCCGGACCTGCCGCCGGCGAGATCGACACGTGGATAGGTGGAATTCACACCGTCGGTGCTGTCGGACACTGTCGAGCTCCCTCGTGCCTGTTCATCCGGCACGGGGACGACGTCGGCGCCGGTGCGCCTGGCCGCGGTACCACCCCGCTTGCCCGATCCGGTGGATTCCTCCACCGGACCCGGCCTCTCGTAGTCGGCTGTGACGGGCCGAACCCGTTCGGTTCTACTGAGTGACCCGGCCCACGGGGGCCTGGCGTCACCGTTCTTCCGAAGACTCCCCGGTGATGGCCGGATCGACGTCGTGTGTCACGGCCCGATCGGATCGGGCCAATGTCGTTGTTCGATTCTACTCGGGACGGTCAAATCACTCAGTGGGCGGATCGTCCTCCCGCGCCGGAGCAGCCCGCGGAATCGAACGCTCCCGATCAGGCGTGGTCCCGCGCAGCGAACTCACCAAGAGTAGAACCGCACCGACGACGCAGACCGCGATGCAGCCCCACGCCCAGGCGACCGAACCTGTCGTCAGCGCCAGGACGAGGAGGGCGAACCCGACCGCCGCCATGGCAAGTGTCAGGACCAGCACGCAATCCCCCTGTCACCAGCCGACAGGACGCGACCGCCGGGCGAGTGAACCATCACCGCGGCCCCAGCGACGCCGGGTCAGTTGCTCCCTTTGGCGAACGACTTGGATCCCTCGGAACCGAGTGCATCCTGGCCGCCGTCGACGGGAACCGCCGAACCACGCTGCTCCAGTTCCTCGAGCTGCGACTCCAGGTACGACTTCAGGCGGACCCGGTACTCGCGCTCGAACGTCTTGAGCCGCTCGATCCGCTCCTCCAACACGCTGCGCTGCTGGTTGATGGTCGCCATGATCTCGGTGTGCTTCTTCTCGGCGTCGGCCTGGAGTGCGTCGGCCTTCTCCTTGGCCTGCCGCAGCTGCGTCTCCGAGCGCGTCTGCGCATCGGCGAGCAGTGCCTCCGACTTGTGCTTGGCCTCGGCGACCATTCCGTCGGACCGGGTCCGCGCGTCGCTGACGAGCTGCTCGGAGTTCGCGCGGGCGCTGGACACCAGCTGCTCGGACTCCGTCTTCGCCTCACCGGTGAGACGGTCGGCCATCTCCTGGGCGAGACCGAGGATCTTCGCGGCCTGCAGGTTGGCCTCTTCCGTGCCGCTGGCGCGCGGCGGAGCCGGCGGCGCAGCGGCAACCACGGGGGCGACCGGCTTCGGCGGTTCCGGAACAGGAATCGGCGCGGGCGCGGGCGCAGCAGGCGGACCGCTCGGGCGCGGCGCCTTCTTTGCATCCGCGAGCTCCTGGTCGAGCTCGCCGACACGCTGGCGCAGGTCTGCGTTCTCCTCGATCAGGCGAGCGAGCTCTTGCTCTACGAGGTCGAGGAAGGCATCTACCTCGTCCTCGTTGTAGCCACGCTTACCGATCGGAGGCTTGCTGAACGCGACGTTGTGGACATCAGCTGGTGTCAGCGGCATGGAAGGATCCCTTCGCGCATCTGTTGGCGGTCAAGCAAGCATTCAGTTATGGCGCACTCATTGCAGGACCACATTTTCACACTGTAACTGCGGGTCATTCTGTCACACCCAACCCGCAGGCCCGTGCCACGACTCGATTCGCGCACGTCACGTGGCAAGTCCCTGGGTGACCTGCATGAGCACGAATACGATGAAAAGCAAGACCATGATGGACAGATCCAGCCGGACCCCGCCGAGAGAAATCGACGGAATCAGTCGCCGCAGCAACTTGATCGGCGGATCGGTGACCGTGAAAATCGCCTCGAGCACGACGACCACGACACCGGTCGGGCGCCAGTCCCGCGCGAACGTCCGGATGAACTCGATGATGATTCGGCCGATGAGAAGCAGCCAGAATACGAACAGAGCGAAGTAGATCACCGCGAACAAGGGCACTCCACCACTCTGCCTGACCTCTCCACGCCACTCACAACCGGGTTCCTCTCACGAACCGGGTGCGACCGGAACCCCCGGTCGCACCCGTCGTTCACACCCTCTGCACGGGGTGAGATGTCACTTCTGATTGTAGAAGCCGTTCTCGGCGATCCTCCGCCGCTCCTCCGCCGACACGTCGATGTCCGCGGGCGACAGCAGGAACACCTTGGTCGCGACCTTGTCGAAGGAGCCGCGCAGCGCGAATGCCAGGCCTGCGGCGAAGTCCACGAGACGCTTCGCGTCCGCGTTGCTCATCTCGACCAGATCCATGATGACCGGCGTTCCGTCACGGAACCGCTCACCGATGATCCGGGCCTCCCCGTAATCGCGCGGGCGCAGCGTGGTGATCTTCGACAGCGGCCCGCCCTCGTCGAACACGGGCGCGCGCCTGCTCTCGACCCGCGGCGCCGGGTTGACGGCCAGCGAACCGTGCGTCGCCGTGGACCGCGACACGGGTGCCTGCGTCGGACGGGTCGAACGCGGCGGCAGCGGCTCCATCCGTCGCGGTGCCGGCTGCCGGTCGTCGATCTCGTCGAGTCCGCCGTACCCGGCGTCGTCGTATCCGCCGTCGATTCCGTCCTCGTAGCGGGCGCTCCTCGGCGCCCGCCGGGGCTCGTCGAGGTAGTCGTCCTCGTAATCGTCGAGGGGAACCATGCCGAAGTAAGCCTTGAACTTGTGCAGAGTGCTCATCGGTCGACCTTCCTTGGCGCGGCGGATAATCGGTCGGAACGCCGATCAGTTCATTCCGAGGCTAACGGCCGAGAACCCAACAGCGCCGTTCCGACACGCACGCAGGTCGATCCGTGTCGGACCGCGCTTTCGAGATCTGCGGTCATCCCGGCCGAGAGCATGCGCGCGTCGGGATGGTCACGCAGCACGTCGCGGTGGGTGGCCGCGAGTGTAGCGAAAGCGACGTCGGGGTCTGCGCCGAGTGGTGGCACTGCCATCAGTCCGGCGAACTCGAGTCCGTCTGCGGCGGCGGCATGTTCACACAATGCGGGCAGTTCCGGGAGCGGAACTCCGCCGCGCTTCGGGTCGTCGTCGAGACTCACCTGCAGCAGTACCTGCAGCGGAGTCGCGCGCTCGCCCGCGTCCAGCGCCGCGGCCGCGGCTCGCGACAGGGCGTCGACGAGTTGCTCGCTGTCCACCGAGTGAACGACCGTCGCCCAGCGCACGATCGAGCGTGCCTTCTTCCGCTGCACGCTCCCGATCATGTGCCAGTGGACGTCGTCCACACCGCCGGGACGCTCCCCCGCGACCAGACCGGTGAGATCGGCGGCCTTCGCGGACGCCTCCTGGTCCCGCGACTCACCGAACTCCCGGCATCCCAGGTCGTACAGGATCCGCGCGTCCGACACCGGAAAGTACTTCGTGACCGGCAGGAGCTGGACATCGCGCGGATCACGACCCGCGGCGACGCACGCCCGTCCGAGACGCTCCTGCACGGCAGTGAGCGCCGACGCGATCTCCCTGTGGCGCTCGTCAGTCACGTCCGACGGACTCCATCCAGATCGCCCCGGCGATGCGTCCCGTCGCTCCGGAACGGCGGTAGCTGAACAGCGTCCTGTCCTCGATGGTGCACCGCGGATCCTCCGCGATCCCCGCGACTCCCGCCGCTTCGAGCTGCCGCCGCAGGCCCGCGCGGAGGTCGAGTCCCGGGGTTCCGCGTGCGGTCCGGGTCGCGCTGCCCGGCAGGTGGGCTTCGACGTCGGCCTGCATCGCCGCGGGAACCTCGTACTGCCTGCCGCTGGCGGCGGGGCCGAGGAAGGCGCCGATCCGTGACACGTCAGCGCCTTTCTCAACCATCGCGTCGAGCACCCGAGGGACGATGCCGATGCGCGCACCGACCCGACCCGCATGTACGGCGGCGATCACCCCGGCCTCGTCGTCCGACAGCAGCAGCGGCACACAGTCGGCCGTGAGCACCACCAGAGCGAGGTTCCGCTCCGCGGTGACGAGGGCATCCGTCGCCTCGACGGGCGCACCGACCGGACCGTCGACGACGGCCACGTTCCGGCTGTGGATCTGCTCCATCCACACCAGCCGCTCGAACGGCAGTCCGATTCCCGCGGCCAGGCGGCGCCGGTTGGCGTCGACCGCCACCGGATCGTCCCCGACGTGGTCACCGAGATTGAACGTGTCGTACGGAGCCGCCGAGACGCCACCCGTTCGCGAGGTGACGACCCGGCGAACCCGGACCGTGGACGTCACTGTCGGTGCCGTCACCGACGCATGAAGTCGGGGACGTCGACGTCGTCCTCGCCGTCGTCGTCCGTGACGGGCACGGCCCGAGCGGTCGCACCGACGGGGATCGGCGGCAGCGAGCCGCCGGTCTCGCGACGCGAGTCGGTGCTATGCTGCGGCGCACGCTCGACGGGCTGGGGTTCGTCCGCAGCCGCCGGGGACTTTCCGATCTCACCCGCCCGAGCGACACCGATGTTGCCCCGCCCGGCCGCGGGCTGCTGCTGCTGCGGCTGCTCGATGCGGCGCACGGGCCCTCCGCCGTCGAAGCCGGCAGCGATCACGGTGACACGGACCTCGTCACCCAGCGAATCGTCGATCACCGTTCCGAAGATGATGTTCGCGTCGATGTGCGCGGCTTCCTGCACCAGCGAGGCGGCCTCGTTGATCTCGAAGAGTCCCAGATCGGAACCACCCGCGATGGAGAGCAGCACGCCACGCGCACCTTCCATCGACGCCTCGAGAAGCGGCGAGTTGATCGCCGTCTCCGCGGCCTGGATGGCGCGCCCGTCACCACGGGCCGAACCGATGCCCATCAGCGCACTGCCCGCTCCGGACATGACGCCCTTGACGTCCGCGAAGTCGACATTGATCAGACCGGGGGTCGTGATCAGGTCGGTGATGCCCTGGACGCCGTTGAGGAGCACCTCGTCGGCAGAGCGGAACGCGTCCATCAGCGACACCGCGGCATCGCCGAGCTGCAGGAGGCGGTCGTTGGGAATGACGATGAGGGTGTCGCAGGATTCACGCAACGCCTGGATGCCGTTGTCGGCCTGGGTGCCGCGGCGCTTGCCCTCGAACGAGAACGGACGCGTCACGACGCCGACGGTCAGTGCGCCGAGCTTGCGTGCGATGGATGCGACGACCGGCGCGCCACCGGTGCCGGTGCCACCACCCTCGCCTGCGGTCACGAACACCATGTCGGCGCCCTTGAGGACCTCTTCGATCTCGTCCTTGTGGTCTTCGGCCGCCTTGCGCCCGACCTCGGGATCCGCGCCTGCGCCGAGGCCGCGGGTCAGTTCACGTCCGACGTCGAGCTTGACGTCGGCGTCGGACATCAGGAGTGCCTGCGCGTCGGTGTTGACGGCGATGAACTCGACTCCCTTGAGTCCCTGCTCGATCATGCGGTTGACCGCATTCACACCGCCGCCGCCGATGCCGACGACCTTGATAACGGCGAGGTAGTTGTGCGGGGGCGTCATGGGCTCTCGCCTTCCGTTTGTAGTCGCACTGAGGGTGTTTCTGGCGATGCTGACGTTACTTGTGGTGCAGAGGCTACTGGTGTGGCCTGTGCCGCGTGTGCGGCCGGTCGCCTTTGTGCCACCGATTGGTGCAGCCAAACCCTCAACCTCAACCATAGACTTACAGTTATGTCAAGTGGATGACTAGGCGGAACGCTATGCACGGTGACCCCTCGATGCCAGCAGGCGCGCCGACGGACACGCCGATTTGTCGAGGGATCCGGATTACTTGACGGTCGGGAGATCTGGGCTCGAGACGTCGAACACCTGCCCCGGCTGTCCCAGAAGGGGCCCGAGGATCGCCGCTTTGTGCTCCGATTCCTCCACGCTCCCCCAGAGCACCTGTCTTCCGTCCACCAGCGTCAGGCGGATGTCCGGCAGCGTTGCCGCCGACACCTCCGTCACCTGCGGCCGCAGGTGCGGCGGCAACGACTCCAGTGTGGTCAGCGCGTCGACGGTCGCGGCGTCGTCCTGCGCCGGACGCGCTACCGCAAGTCGCGGCAACCCGGGCGGCGGCGGCTCGATCGCGTACGCCACACCGGAGGCATCCATCAGGTGCGTGCCCTCGGGCGCGTCGTAGAACACCGCGGGAGCCCGTTCCACCACGGTGACCTTGATCGTCGACGGGTAGTTGCGCTCGACCCGCACGTGGTCGACCTTCGCGATGGAGGCCACCCGGTCCGCGGCCGCACCCGTGTCCACCCGAAGCAGCGGCTGGCCCGTCGGGACGGACAGGGCAGCGAGGATCTCCTCGGAGGGGACGCCGGCATTGCCGACGACCGTCACGGTGCGCGCCGAGAGCAGCGGCGTGAACCAGGCCACGACGACGAGCACCACGACGGCGCCGACCGCTGCGACCGTCAGATAGATCGGTTTGCGAGGACGCTTCGGGCGCGGCGCAGAACCCGACCGCACCGCGGTTCCGGTGCTGCGCGTGCGTTCCGGTCGACGCCCACGGCTCACCGCTGCCCTCCGGCCCGTCCCGCCGCGTCGGGGCGGGGCCGGTTCCGGGTCGCCGACGGCGCCGCTGCCAGTGCCCCGAGAATCCCCTTGCCGAGCATCGTCACGTCACCGGCGCCCATCGTGATGAGCACGTCTCCGGAGCGGGCCAGTGCCGCCACCTGACGCGGCGCCATCGACAGGTCCGGCTGATAGTGCACCGGCTTCGTCACCGCGTGTGCGACCAGCGCACCCGTGACGCCCGGCAGCGGCTTCTCGCGAGCCCCGTACACGTCGAGCACGACCACTTCGTCCGCGAGGTCGAGTGCTTCGCCGAACTCGGTCGCGAACGCCGACGTCCGCGAGTAGAGATGCGGCTGGAACACGACGAGGACCCGGCCACCCGAGGTGCGGACCAGTTCGCGGGCCGCTCCGAGGACCGCCCTGACCTCGGTCGGATGGTGGGCGTAGTCGTCGAACACCCGGACACCGTTCTCTCGCCCGGTGTACTGGAACCTGCGGTGGACGCCTCCGAAGCCGCCGATGCCCTCGATGATCTCGTCGACCTCCGCCCCGACCTCGCGGGCCGCGAGCAGGGCTCCGAGAGCGTTGAGCGCCATGTGCCTGCCGGGAACCGACAGCGTCATCGTCCGCGGGTGATCCTCGCCGTCCAGCTGCACCCGTGCGACGCCGCCGACGTCCCTGGCCTCCCAGTCGAGCAGGCGCGCCGCGAGCGGCACCGTCCCCGCCGGGTCGTCACCGCCGTAGCCGATGACCCGGATCGGCAGCCCCCGCGCCGCGACCCGCTCGGCGAGTGCCGCCGATCCCGGATCGTCCAGGCAGACGACCAGCACCCCGCCCGGCGCGATCCGGTCGGCGAAGTCGTCGAAGACCTGGACGTACGCCTCGGTAGTGCCGAAGAAGTCGAGGTGGTCGGCCTCGACGTTGGTCACGATCACGACGTTCGGGTCGTACTGCAGCAGCGAACCGTCGCTCTCGTCCGCTTCGGCGACGAACACGGTGCCGGACCCGTGGTGCGCGTTCGTTCCCGCTTCGTTCAGTTCGCCTCCGACGGCGAACGACGGGTCGACGCCGCAGTGCTGGAGTGCGACCACGAGCATCGACGTCGTCGACGTCTTGCCATGGGTCCCGGCCACGAGCAACGTCTGGTGCCCGGACATCAGCGACGCCAGAACGGCGGGCCGCAGGACGACGGGGATGCCACGCTCCGCGGCCGCCACCAGCTCGGGATTGTCCTTCGGGATCGCCGCGTGCGTCGAGACGACCGCGGTCGGCCCTCCCGGGATCAGGTCGAGCGCGCTCGCGTCGTGTCCGATGCGGACCTGTGCGCCACGTGCCCGCAGCGCCAGCACGGTTCGCGACTCCTTGGCGTCCGATCCGGACACCTGCCCTCCGCGGGCCAGCAGGATCCGCGCGATCCCCGACATGCCTGCGCCGCCGATCCCGACCATGTGCACACGCTGCAGATGGTCGGGAAGTGCCGAAACCTGATTCTGTGTGTCGTCCGCACTCATCGTCGACCACCCTTCGCAACCTCGAGGACCATCCGGGCGACCGTGTCGGCCGCGTCCCGGTGCCCGGCACCGGCTGCGGCCGCACCCATCGCGGCGAGCCGCTCGGGATCCCGCAGCAACGGGACCACCGAGTCGGCGACGAACGCGGGCGTGAGGTCCGCGTCGGCGACCAGCAGCCCGCCTCCCGCCGCGACCACCGGACGGGCGTTCAGTTCTTGTTCCCCGTTGCCGTGCGGCAGCGGCACGTACACCGCGGGCAGGCCGACGGCCGAGATCTCCGCCACGGTCATCGCCCCCGAGCGGCACACGGTCGCGTCGGCGGCGGCCAGCGCCAGGTCCATCCGGCTCAGGTACGGGACCGCGACGTACGGCGCCGCGGGATTGTGCTGCTGAACCTCGACGGAGTTCTTCGGCCCGTACGCGTGCAACACGGAGATGCCGCCCGCGGCGAGTGCCTCGGCGGCACCCGACACGGCCTCGTTGAGGGACCTCGCGCCCTGCGACCCACCGGTCACGAGGAGGACGGGTCCGTCGGCGGGCAGTCCGAAGTGCTCACGCGCCTGCGCGCGCAGCCCGCCGCGGTCGAGGCCGGTGATGGACGAGCGCACCGGGATGCCGACGATCTCGGCATCCGACCGGCCTCGGCCCGACACACCCGAGCCGGGGACCGCGGCGAGAACCCGTGCCGCGAGCCGTGCACCGATCTTGTTCGCGATTCCGGCGGACGCATTGGCCTCGTGCACGACCACCGGGATCGCACGCCTGCGGCGGGTGACACCCCGCCCCGCCGCGAGATAGGCGGGGAGTGCGACGTAGCCGCCGAATCCCACGACGACATCGGCCTGCACGCCGTCGAGGACCTGGCGCGTGCGCCGGACCGAGGCCCGTACCCGCCCGGGCAGGCGGAGCAGATCGGCGGTCGGCTTGCGGGGCAACGGCACCGGCGGGATCAGCTCCAGCGGATAGCCGCGCTCGGGCACGAGCGTCGTCTCGAGTCCTCGCTCGGTGCCGAGCGCGGTGACGGTCACCGACGGATCGAGGCGCCGCAACGCGTCTGCGACCGCGAGTGCGGGTTCGATGTGGCCTGCGGTGCCACCCCCCGCGACGACGACGGACAGGCCGGACGATGTACCGCTCTCACTCACCTACGAAAACCTCGTTCAGGGAATCCACGTTCTTGGGCGCGGCCGGACGAACGGTCCCGTCGCTGGTCCGATGCTAGTGCCTGACCGCGGCGCGGGGTCTCGCGGCGTGCGTCCCCGCCCCTACCAGCCTCGATGCGGCGTTGCTGCTGCTCCCGCCTGCGCTGATCCTCGCGGCGACGCTGGTCCTCACGTGTTCGCCGTTCCCGCTGCTGGGCGGACCGACGCTGCGCCTCCCGCTGCGCGGCCCGTTTGCGGTCCGCCTTCACCGCCGCGGCGCGGCGCGCCTCGGCGGCTCTCGCCGGCGAGTACTGCTCGGGCTTGGGCAGCCGCAACAGTCGGCCGAATCGGCCGTCCTGGCCGGCGTGCAGTGCCGCGACGGCCTCCGGTTCGTGTCGTGCAGCGTTCGCGATGATGCCGAACATCAGCAGGGTGACGGCTGTCGACGTACCGCCCGCCGAGACCAGCGGCAACTGCTGACCGGTCACCGGCATCAGGCCGATGACGTAACCGATGTTGATCATCGACTGCGCGACGATCCACGTCGTGGCCGCTGCCGTCAGCAGGCGGAGGAAGGGATCGACCGACCGCATCGAGATCCGCAGTCCGGCGTAGGCGAACAGCGCGAACAGGCCGATGACGGCGGCGCACCCGAGGAACCCGAGTTCCTCGCCGATGATGGCGAAGATGAAGTCGTTGTGCGAGTTCGGCAGGTAGTTCCACTTCGCCCGCGACTGCCCGAGTCCACGACCGAACCATCCCCCGTCCGCGAGTGAGAACTTGGCCTGGCGACTCTGATAGCCGGCGCCCTGCGGATCGTCGCCCGGATTGAGGAAGCTGAACAGTCGCGCGGCGCGGTAGTCGGCGGAGAACGCGAGGACGACGCCCAGTGCCAGAACACCGATGGCTGCGCCCGCGAACAGCCTGACCGACAACCCGGCGAACCACAGCAGCGAACCCACGATGATGACGAACGTGACCGTCGTCGAGTAGTTGGGCTGGAGGATCACCAGGACGGACGCGAGCAGCGCACCCGGGATCAGGGGCACCAGCAGGTCCTTGACCGGACCGCCACGCGGCCGGGACGCCAGCACATGGGCACCCCAGACGATGAGAGCCACCTTGGCCAGCTCGGACGGCTGAAGTGACAGCGGACCCAGCGTGAACCAACGCCGCGCACCACCGGACAGCGTGCCGATACCCGGGATGAGCACCAGGAACAGCATCACCAGCGCCACGACGAAGGCCGGTGTCGCGAGGCGCCGCAACACGCGCACCGGAATGCGCAGGGCGGCGTAGAAGAGCACGGCACCCAGGGCGGCGAACGTCGCCTGGGTGGTGAACATGCTGTACGACGACCCGGTGTCGGCATAGGCCTCCACGCTCGACGCCGACAGCACCATCACCAGGCCGAGCACGGTCAGCAGTGTTGCGATCGTGACGATCAGGTGGAACGACGCCAAGGGCCTCGCGAGCCACGCACCGAAACGAGCCCACGCGGCGGCGAGTCCCGGGACGGGGTTCGGATCGCGGCGGCGACGATCAGGGGGCGCCATCGTCCGCCAACGCGTCCACGGCCGCGACGAAACTGCGGCCGCGGTGACCGTAGTCGGTGAACATGTCGAGCGACGCCGCGGCGGGGGCGAGGAGCACCGTGTCCCCCGGCTCGGCCGCATCGGCGGCAACCCGCACCGCGCGCGCCATCACGGCGTCGGGTGCATCGGTCGACTTCACGTTCTCATCGTGCCCCGGTTCGACGCGGCGGACGGGGACCTGCGGTGCGTGTCGGGCGAGTGCGTCGGCGATCTGGCCTGCGTCACGGCCGAAGAGGACCGCGGCGACGAGACGATCGGCGACCTCGACGACGAGCTCGTCGACGCTGGCCCCCTTGAGTAGACCGCCCGCGATCCACACGACGCGCGGGTGCGCGAGCAGTGAGGTACGCGCCGCGTGCGGGTTCGTGGCCTTGGAGTCGTCGACGTAGGTCACTCCCGCAACCTGCCCGACCGTCGCGGCCCGGTGCGGACCGACCTGGTAGCTGCGCAGTCCGTCGCGCACGGCATCCGCGGACACCCCGACCGTGCGGGCCAGCGCGGCCGCGGCGAGCGCGTCCATCACACCTGCGGGCCCGGATGGGGTCACGTCGGCGACGTCGGCCAGGGTCTCGTCCGTCGCGAAGGCGCGGTCGACCAGGGTGCCGTTCTCGACGCCGAGTTCGCCCGCGCCGGGAACGCCGAGGCGGAATCCGACGGTCCGTGCGATGCCCGGACGATCACGCAGGGACGCCGCGACCGGGTCGTCGAGACCGAGCACACCGACCCCGCCCGTCAGGGCCTGCGCCTTCGCCTCGACGTAGCCGTCCATTCCGCCGTGCCAGTCGAGATGGTCCTCCGCGATGTTCAGCACCGCGCCCGCCGTCGGGTGCACGGACGGCGCCCAGAACAGCTGAAAACTCGACAGTTCCACCGCGAGCGCCGTGTAAGCGGGTGACTCGGCGCGCAGGGCGTCGGTCACCGGGAGGCCGATGTTCCCGCATGCGACGGCGGAGATTCCGCCCGCGCGCAGGATCGATTCGAGCATCGAGGTCGTCGTCGTCTTGCCGTTGGTTCCGGTGACGACCAGCCAGTCCCGAGCGGGACCGTAGACGCCGGACCGGTCGAGGCGCCACGCGAACTCGACGTCTCCCCAGATCGGAACGCCTGCGCCGGCTGCCGCTGACAGCACCGGCGAATCGGGGCGCCAGCCGGGGCTGGTGACGACCTGCGCATATCCGGAGATCGCGCGGGCGGCGTCGTCTGGGCTCACCGTTGCCACGTCGTGTTCGCGCGCGGTCGCGGCGAGAGCGTCGGCGTTGCCGTCGGTGAGGGTGACGTCGGCGCCGAGGTCTCGCAGGGGGGCGATCAGCGCGCGCCCGGAAATGCCTGCTCCCGTGACCAGGACTCGGGCGCCTCGCAGTCGCGCGAGGTCCTCGGGCGGGTTTTCGGGCAGGTCGCCGGCTGGGGCCGTGTCCATCATCAGTTCCCGACCACCGCGAGGTACTCGCTGTAGAACAGTGCGAGGCCGACCGCGGACGCGATCGCCGCCAGCAACCAGAACCTGATGATGACCGTGGTTTCCGCCCAGCCACCGAGCTCGAAGTGGTGATGGAACGGCGCCATCCGGAACACACGTCGTCTGCTGGAGCGGAACACCGCGACCTGGATGACGACCGATGCGGCCTCGGCGACGAACAGCGCGCCCACCACGACCATCAGCAGTTCGGTGCGAGTCGTGATCGACAACCCGGCGAGCAGGCCGCCGAGTGCGAGTGAACCGGTGTCGCCCATGAAGATCTTCGCCGGGGCCGCGTTCCACCACAGGAAGCCGATGCAGGCGCCGGCCGCGGCCGCGCAGATCAGTGCGAGGTCGAGCGGGTCACGGACGTCGTAGCATCCCTTGCCAGGATTGGTCTCACACGCGTTGCGGTACTGCCAGAAGGTGATCACCGTATATGCGCCGAGGACCAGGGTCATCGACCCGGCGGCGAGACCGTCCAGTCCGTCGGTCAGGTTGACCGCGTTCGACCAGGCACTGACCAGCAGGTAGACGAACAGGATGAACACCACCGACCCCATGGTCACGGTGGTGATGTCGCGAACGTACGACAGGTGCAGACTGCCCGGCGTCAGTCCGGTCGCGCCCCGGAACTGCAAGGCGAGCACACCGAACACCACGGCCGCGAGGAGCTGACCGACCAGTTTCGCCGTCTTGTTGAGGCCCAGGTTCCGCTGCTTGCGGATCTTGATGAAGTCGTCGAGGAAGCCGACGCCCGCGAGGACCGTTGTCAGGCCGAGCACCAACAGACCCGAGGCACTCGGACCGTCGGCGTCGTACCCGATGCCGATCAGATGCGAACCCCAGTAACCGGCCCACAGGCCGATGATGATCGCGACACCACCCATCGTGGGCGTCCCGCGCTTGGCCTGGTGGCTGGCCGGGCCCTCGACGCGGATTTCCTGGCCGAATCCCTGCCGGGAGAACGCCTTGATCAGCACCGGCGTCAGCAGGATCGACACCGCGAGCGCGATGCCACCTGCGAAGAGGATCTGTCTCACCGGTCGCGCTCCTCGTTCGTCTCGTTGTCTTCCTGCGGGTCGGCGAGCAGGGCGTCTGCGACCGTCCACAGCCCCACGGACTGCGATGCCTTCACCAGCACGATGTCACCGGGGCGCACCTCCCGGCGGAGGATCTCGAGCGCCGCGTCGGCGTCGGGCACGAGCGTCGACTCGTCACCCCACGAGCCCTCCATGATCGCGCCCTGATGCATGCCGCGCAGCGGACGGCCCTCGCCGACGACGATCAGCTTGGTGACGTCGAGGCGAACGAGGAATCGACCGATCGCGTCGTGCTCGACGACGGTGTTCGGGCCCAGTTCGGCCATCTCTCCGAGCACCGCCCACGTCCGCCTCGGCGTGTCCGCGGCGCGACCCATCGTGACCAGTGCCTTGAGGGCGGCGCGGACCGAGTCGGGGTTCGCGTTGTAGGAGTCGTTGATGACTGTGACGCCGTCCGCGCGGGTACGCACGTCCATCCGCTTCGCCGACACCGCGCGGGCGGCGCCGAGTGCGTCGGCGACCTGCTCGAGGGTGGCGCCGCATTCCAGAGCAACCGCCGCCGCGGCGAGCGCGTTGCCCACCTGGTGGTCACCGTGCACACCGAGCGCGATCCGGACGCTGCCCTGCGGCGCAACGAGCGTGAACTCGGCCCGCGCCTGGTCGTCGAGCTGCACGTCGACCGCACGCACGTCCGCCGACTGCGACAACCCGACCGTCACCACGCGAGCGCGGGTCCGCTGCGCCATCGCGAACACCAGGCGGTCGTCCGCGTTGAGGACCGCGACACCACCATCCTCGGCCGGGGGCAACGCCTCCACCAGCTCGCCCTTCGCCTGGGCGATCGCCTCCTGCGACCCGAACTCGCCGAGATGCGCGGTGCCGACGTTGAGGACGACGCCGATACGCGGCGGAACCGCCTCGGCCAATGCCGCGACGTGCCCGACGCCGCGCGCCGACAGTTCGAGCGCCAGGAAACGGGTGTTGCGGTCGACACGCAGCGCCGTCCAGGGATGGCCCAGTTCGTTGTTGAACGATCCGGGCGGAGCGACCACCGGACCGAGCGGAGCGAGGACGGCGGCGAGCAGATCCTTGGTGGACGTCTTACCGGACGAACCGGTGACGCCGACAACCGTGAGGTCCGGCAACTCCGACGTCACGGCGCGGGCGAGGCGGGCCAGCGCGGCGAGAACCGCGGCACCCGACCCGTCGACGTCGTGTTCGAGGGCCATCGCGTTGCTGTCCGAGGGGCCGAGCGGTTCCACGACGACCGCGGGAACGCCGACCGGGCGCGCGGCGAGGACCGCCACGGCGCCCGCCTCGATCGCCGTTGCTGCGTGATCGTGACCGTCGACGCGTGCGCCCGGCAGCGCGAGGAACAGGCCACCCGCGGTTACCTTCCGCGAATCGAACTCCACCGTGCCGGTGACCAGGACGTCCGGGTCCGGGACGTCGTGGAGAGTGCCGCCGACGATCTCGGCGAGCCGGGCGAGCGACATCTCGATCACTGCTCCACCCCGATCACCCGATCGATGGCCTCCGCGAGGACCTCGCGGTCGTCGAATGGGTGCTTCACCCCAGCAATCTCCTGTCCGATCTCGTGTCCTTTACCCGCGACGAGCACGACGTCGCCGGGCCGTGCCCACTCGACGGCGGCCGCGATTGCCGCCGCCCGGTCGCCGATCTCACGGACCTCGCCGCGCTCCCCGTCGGGAACCGCCAGCGCACCGTCGAGCAGTGCCCGGCGGATCACCGCCGGATCCTCGGTGCGCGGATTGTCGTCGGTGACGATCAACAGGTCCGCTCCCCTGGCGCCGCCGTCGCCCATCAGCGGCCGCTTCCCGTGGTCGCGGTCGCCGCCCGCACCCACGACAACCGCGAGGCGTCCCGCGGTCTGCCCACGTAGCGTCGCGATGACCGCCTCCAGCGCCGCCGGCTTGTGCGCGTAGTCGACGACCGCGAGAAACTGCTGTCCACGATCGATGCGCTGCACCCTGCCCGGCACGTCCACCTCGGCGAGCCCACGGACGGCGTCCGCCTCGGGGACCCCGCACTCGTGCAGTACCGCGAGCGCCAAGAGGGCGTTCGCGACGTTGAATCGGCCAGGGAGTCGCAGTGACGCGGTCATGTCGGCACCGTCCGGGGTGACGACCGTGAACGCCTGCGATCCGTCCGCGTCGGTGACGACGTCGCGTGCGGTCCACTGAGCGGTGCCCGTCGTCGCGACGGTGACGGTGCCCGCGCCCGCGCCCGCGACGTCGGCCATCCGTCGACCCCACTCGTCGTCGACGCACACGACCGCACGCTCGGCGTGCACGGTCGACGCCGGGTCGAACAGGCGGGCCTTCGCGCCGAAGTAGTCGTCCAGCCCGGTGTGGAAATCGAGGTGATCCTGCGACAGGTTGGTGAATGCTCCCACCGCGAAGCGGGTGCCGTCGACGCGGCCGAGGGCAAGTGCGTGACTGGACACCTCCATCACGACGGTGTCGACGCCACGTTCGAGCATCGTGGCGAACAGGGCATGCAGCTGCGGCGCTTCCGGCGTCGTGAGTGCGCTGGGCACGTGCCTGCCCTCGATGCGGGTCTCGATGGTGCCGACCAGTCCGGGTCGACGACCCGATGCGGCCAGCCCCGCCTCCACCAGATACGACGTCGTGGTCTTGCCCGAGGTACCGGTGATGCCGACGATCCGCAGCCGCTCCGACGGATTCCCGTACACGGCAGCCGACACGACACCGAGCACCGCGCGGGGGTCCGGATGCACGAGCACCGCGACGGGCCGCGACAGCGAATCGATCCGGGCGGCGCCCGCCGGGTCGGTGAGCACGGCGACCGCACCTCGGCGTATCGCGTCCTCGGAGAAATCGGCTCCGTGAGCCCGTGCACCGGGCAGTGCCGCGAAGAGATCACCCGCGACGATGCCCTGAGCTCGCAGATCGATTCCCGTCACCAGCACCTCGTCGGCTGTGTGATCGGCAGGATCGGCGTCACCCCCGTGCCACTGCAGGTCCGCTCCGACGAGCCGCGCCAGCGTCGCCACGGCCGTCGTCGGCGGATGTGCCGGTCGCAATCCCGGTGGCACGCTCTGCGGACCCGCCTCGGAGCTGTCGTTGGTCCCTTGCACGGGCAGGTGACTCCTCTCGGGCGAGGTTGTGTGCTGACGGTGATTCGAATGCCGGTCGGCTGGCTCGGCCGACGTGTCACGTTACCGGCGAGTCCCCAAAGGTGGGGAGTCGGCGTCCCGCGGGTGCCGCGGTCAGTCGGCCTGCAACACCAACGGCCGGCCGGGGTCCGCGGAGAGCGGGATCCGGTCACGCTGCAGAATCCAGGACGCGATGTCGTGGAACAGCGGTGCGGCGGACTGGCCGCCCGACCCGTTGGCACTGCGAACCGGTGCATCCAGCATGATCCCGATGACGAACCTCGGGCTGTCGGCGGGCGCGATCCCCGCGAACGTGATCCAGTAGTTCGAGTTCGAGTAGCACTTGCAGGCCGGGTCGACCTGCTGCGCCGTTCCCGTCTTGCCGCTGACCTGGTAGCCCTCCACGGACGCCTGAGAGCCGGTGCCCTGCTGGTAGCCCATGGGGTCGCGCTGGGTGACCGACCGGAACATGTCGCGGACCGTGGTCGCGGTCTGCTCGCTGACCACCTGGACACCCTCGGGGTGCTCGGTCGGGGTCCGATTGCCGTCCGCGTCGACGGTGGCCCGCACGATGCGCGGCGCGATCCGCACACCGTCGTTGGCGATGGCCTGATACATCCCCGCCATCTGCAGCAGCGTCATCGACAGGCCCTGGCCGATCGGCAGGTTCGCGAACGTACCGCCGGACCACTGGTCGCGGGTCGGCACGCTGCCCGCGCTCTCGCCGGGCAACCCGACCTCGGTGCGCTGGCCGAGCCCGAACTTCTCGAGCATCTCCGCGTACCGGTCCTCACCGACCCGCTGCGCGAGCATCAGCGTGCCGACGTTGGACGACTTCCCGAACACACCGGTGGCCGTGTACGGGACCACGCCGTGGTCCCACGCGTCCTTCACCGACACGCCTGACATCTGGATCGAGCCCGGCACCTGCAGTACCTCGTCGGGCTTCGTCAATCCGTACTCGATCGCGGCGGCGGCGGTGACGATCTTGTTGACCGATCCCGGTTCGAACGGCGTACTGACGGGCAGGTTGCCGAGTTCCTTGTTGACGTTCTTGCCGACGCCGATCGACGGGTCGAAGGTGTTGTCGTTCGCCATCGCCAGCACTTCACCCGTGTGCGAGTCGAGCACCACCACCGACGCGTTCTTCGCCCCCGACAGGTCCTTGGCGCGCTGGGTCTGCTGCTGGACGTAGAACTGCAGGTCGGCGTCGATGGTCAGCTCGACACCGGACCCGTCGACGGCGGGCTGCTTGTCCCGCCAACTGCCGGGGATCACCGCACCGTCGGAGCCACGGTCGTAGGTCTGCGACCCGTCCGTGCCTGCGAGGGTCGAATCCATCGAGTCCTCGAGCCCGAGCAACCCGTGCCCGTTCCAGCCGGTCGCGCCGACGAGGTTGGCGGCGAGGTCTCCTCCCGGGTACTCGCGGATGTCCTGGCGTTCGAGACCCACCTCGGGGAATTTCTCCGCGATCCGTGCCGCGACGTCCGGGTCGACGCTGCGCGCGAGATACTCGAAGGTCAGGTCGCTCTTCAGCTTGGCGAGCACGTCCTTCTCGAGTGCCGCGTCACCGAGTTCGTCGTGGATGCCCTTGGCGATGGCCGCGAGCCGCTCGGCGACCTTCGGCTCCTCCCCCTTCTCGCGTGCCTTCTCCTCGATCTCCTTGCGGACCTTGGGCGGCTGGAAGGTGAGGGCCTTGGCCTCCATCGTGAACGCGATCGGCTTGCCGTTGCGGTCGGTGATCGATCCACGGGTGGCGGGATCGATCAGGGTCGTCGACCGCTGGTCGGCCGCTTGCGCGGACAACTGGGGCGCCTGCACGACCTGAAGCCACAGCAACTGCAACACTGCGAGGCCCAGTGCGCCGAACATCACCACCCGGCCCCACTTGTGCCGGAAACGGAAGCTTCCGGACCCACCGTGATCGCTCCGACGGCCGGCGCCCGAACGGCGAACCCCGCCGCGCGGATCCGTGCGGCGGGGTTGAGTGGGACGACCTCCGGTCACCGTGCACCGCCGGTGTCGGCGGCACCCCCGGTGCCGGTTCCCGCCGCTGCCTGGTCTCCGCGTGCCATGGGCACCAATTGTTCATCCTGCGCGGCCGGTTGCTGGGAATTGGCTGCCGGCGGCGTGGCGGGCGAGACGGGCGCAGGTGCCGGAGCTACCGGCGCGGGTGCCGCGACCGCGGAGGGTGCCCGTGAACCGATCGGCGGAAGATCTGCCGTCGCACGCGTACCGACCGGCGGAAGATCCGCGGCCGTGACTCCGGCGCCCCGAGAGGTACCGGCAGGCGCGGCAGCAGGACGTGCGGGCGGAACAACCGGCGTACCCGTCGCAGGCTTCGGTTCGCCGACGACCGTGACGGATCCATCGTCCGCGACGACCAGCCTGGACACGTCCGTGACCGGGATCATGCCCAGTTCCGCAGCCTTGCGGGCCAACTCGGGCGCCGAGTTCGCCGCCCGGAAGTCGCGCTCGAGCGCAGCCTTCTTCTCGATCAGTTCCTGGTTGTACGCCTTGGCGGCACTGAGCTTGTACGAGTCCTCCGCCGCCCGCGTCGTGAGCAGCAGCGTGACGGCCAGACCGACCGACAGCAAACCGATCACGGCTGCGACGAACGGGATCCGAGCCGTGAAGCCGGGGCGTGCGGCCTTCGGGGTCGACGCGTCGACCGCGGCACGCTGACTGCGCTTGGCGTAGGCGCGCTGCGCGGCACTCGACCGCGCGACGGAACGATCGGTCGGCTTCGCCGGGACTCGTCGCCCGACCCGGGCGGGCTTCGTCGCAGCGCGGTCCTGCACGGGAACTGTCATTCCGTCGCCCTCCTCGAAATCCGTTCGGCACAGCGCAATCGAACCGGCGCCGACCGTGGGTTCTCCGCAATCTCCTGATCACTGGCCCGCTCGGCGCCGCGCGTGCGCATCGCGAACTCCGGTCCCATGCCCGGCAACTCGACGGGAAGTCCTTCCGGACTGCGAGAGCGCGTACGTGGGGTCAATTCCTGCTTCACCAGACGGTCTTCCAGCGACTGGTAGGACATGAACACGACACGTCCACCCACTGCCAGGGAGTCCAACGCCGCGGGCACGGCGTCCCGCAGTGAGTCGAGTTCACCGTTCACCTCGACGCGCAGGGCCTGGAAGGTCCGCTTCGCGGGATGCCCACCCGTTCGCCGTGTCGCGGCCGGAATGGAGGCGTAGAGCACCTCGACCAACTGGGCACTCGTGGTGAACGGCTCGGTCTTCCTGCGCCGCACCACTTCCGACGCGATCCGGCCGGCGAATCGTTCCTCACCGTAGGTGCTCAGCACCCGCGCCAGTTCACCGTGACTGTAGGTGTTGAGGATGTCGGCGGCGGTCTGCCCGCGCGTCGGATCCATCCGCATGTCCAGCGGAGCGTCGACCGAGTACGCGAATCCGCGATCGGCCTCGTCCAACTGCATCGAGGACACACCGAGGTCGAACAGGATGGCGTGCACGGACTCGATCTGGTCGTAGCCCGCGATCTCGAGCGCGTCGGCGATGCCGTCGTATCGGGTGTGTACCAACGTGACCCGGTCTCCGAAGGGCTCGAGTCGACTGCCTGCGATCTCCAGCGCGGCGGGGTCGCGATCCAGCCCGATCAGGCGGAGTCCCGGGTAGGTGCGGAGGAAGTGCTCCGAATGCCCGCCCAACCCGAGTGTCGCGTCGATCATGACCGCACCCGTGCCGTCCTCGGACTCGGCGGTGATCGCGGGGCCGAGCAACTCGTCTGCGCGAGTGAGCATCACAGGGACGTGAGCGAACTCCGGCTCGGGGTCTCGACCAGGGTCACCCGGCGGGTTCAGGTCGTCGTCCACGAGCACTCCCTTACGTCCTGGTCGGTCATCTCTGCTTCTCGAGGTGGGGGCGGATGCCGCGAGGTCTCTGTCCGATTCACCGGACCTGGCGCTGGGGAAGTGCGTCAGGGTCGGCATCGGGCAGAGGCCTCGCGGCACTCGCCTCGACGAAAGCGGCTACAGGATCTCGCTGAGTGAGTCGGATCTGGCTTGGGAGTAGGCTTCTTCGTTCTCGTCGGAGTAGGCGTTCCACGCCTGGGCGTCCCAGATCTCGAGGAAGTCGACCGATCCGACAACCACGCAGTCCTTGGTCAGCCCGGCGTAGCGCCGGTGGCCGGGCGAGAGGGTGATGCGGCCCTGAGCGTCGGGGCGTTGTTCGTCGGCGCCTGCGGCGAGAGCGCGCACGAACGCACGCGCCTCCGGATTGCTCCGCGAGGCCGCGGCCGCTCGACGAGCGAGCGTCTCGAACTCCTCACGGGGGTACACCGCGAGGCTGTGGTCCTGCCCTTTCGTGACCATCAACCCTCCCGCCAGTGCGTCGCGATACTTCGCGGGCAACGTGAGCCGCCCCTTGTCGTCGAGCTTCGGCGTGTAGGTACCGAGGAACATCTCGGCACCTCCCTGCTACGGGAAAAAAGAACACCTTGCCCTGTGATTCGCCGAGGCGAACCAGTGGCCACCACGTTACCCCACTTTCCCCCACATTCAAGGCGAACACTCGGCGAACAACCGCCTCTACAGCCTGTCTTCGCAGGTCAGTACGGTGGTGGAAGGTGGGGGGATTTCCGTGTGTCCTGCACCACCGCCCGGCCACCCCGCAGCGCTCACGCCGAAATCCCAGGTCGCGGACTCGCCACGTTCGCATTCGGCGAGCGAAACCACCAGGGTCGTGCGGAGTGGGGAGATGTGGGTGACCCACGTGGGGAGTCGTGGGGGGGCTCACTCCACGCAACTCCCCCGCACACCACAGGTGCAGCCGCGAGGCACACACGACAAAGGCGCGACACCTCGTGGTGTCGCGCCTTGGCGCTGCGGTTCTCGGAGTTTGCCTACTCCTGTTCGAACCGCTTCTTGAAGCGATCTTCCATGCGGGACGAGAACCCGCCGCCCTTGCGGCCGCCCGAGGGCTTGCTCGCCGCAGTGGCTGATCCGGACTTCTCGCCCGATCCTGCCTTCACAGCCGCGCCCGATCCCCGCAGGAACAGGACGCCGGCTCCGAACATCACAAGGAAGCCGAGCAAGCTGATGATCAGAAACGCACCCGCCTTCGCCGCGAGCGGAATGCCCGCGACGAGAAGGATGAGTCCCAGAACGAAAAGAGCCCCCGCCTGCATCCGACGCTTGCTCGAGGCCGCACGCATGCGGCCACCTCTCACAGAGGATGCGAACTTAGGGTCTTCGGCGTAGAGAGCGCTCTCGATCTGATCGAGCATCCGCTGCTCGTGCTCGGAGAGTGGCACGGTTACCTCCCCCGGCACATCAAGGTGGCGGTCGAATCGTGGGTCGATTCGACCGGTTGCCGCCGATCGCGGCTACCTGCCGTCAATGATACGAGTACACGTCACCGCGTACCACCTACTCCGCATACGAGTTGTCCGAGAATTTCGTTCGGACGCGGAGATCGCCTGGTGGACAGTTCCACCGGAGTCACGCCGACCTGCGTCCGAGACCGATCTCACCGGGCATTCCGTGGACCCGACGTGCGGACAGCCCGTCCTCGACGACCGTCAGGAACCGGGAGACCTCGGCATGGAATCGATTGGCCTCACCCATCGTGATCGTGCGGGATATGCCCGACTCGATCGCGGCGCGCGTCTCGGAATGCGCGGCGAAGAACTCCGCCCACCCGGCGAGGTCGGGCTCGACCCGACTCAGCAGGGCCCACGCACTCCTCGACCCGGACCGGGCCGTGCGCCCCGCCAGCGCTGCACCCGCGCCGCGCAGTGCAGCGAGATAAGCGGCCCGAAACCGGTCCGCCGGGTCGTGAGCGCCGGCAGCTTCCGCCAACAGCGCGTCCGCTCGGTCGAGCAGATTCACCCGAATTGCCATCTTCCGAACACCTCCCCTGCGCCGGGCCCGACCTCGCGACCGAACCGACGGGGGGCGACGCGCCTACCCCTGCGCGACGTACCCGTCGGTGGGATGCTCCTGGACCCGCAGCCTTGCCGTGCAATCCGGCGAAGCGCGCTTCCCTCACGCTTCACCGGATTGCCGGTATCGAACATCCGTTCGACCTATTCAATATAACTGCACCCACCGACACGCAGTCAAGAGAGAGGGTGAGTCCGGTCGACACCACCCCCGCACCCCGACTGGTCGAACTGTCCGCAGCCGACCTGCGCGCCCACCTCGACGAAGCGCTCGCCGTCTACGTCGAGGCGATGAACTACCCCAGGGGCACCGAACTGCACCGCGCCCCGATGTGGGCGGAGCACGCCACCCGTCCGGGATGGCGTGCGATCGCTGCCTTCACCACCCCCCACCGCGACACCGGCGCCCCCAACGGCGACGCCGGGGCCTCGGCGCACCCCGGCACGTCGCTGGTCGGCATCGCCTACGGCTACCGCGGCGCCCCGCACCAGTGGTGGCATCAGCAGGTTCGAGAGGGTCTGCGTCGCTCGGGTGCAGACCGGCGCACCGCCGAGTCGATCCTCGGCGACTACTTCGAGCTCACCGAACTCCACGTGTCCCCGCGCGCCCAGGGACACGGCACGGGTGCGGCGCTGCTGACGGCGCTGCTCGCCGGACGCCCGGAAGCCCGGGTGCTGCTGTCGACCCCAGAGGTGCCCCTCGAGGACAACAGAGCCTGGCGGCTCTACCGCAGGCTCGGATTCACCGACGTGGTGAGGCACTTCCGGTTCAGCGGCGACAGCCGTCCCTTCGCGGTACTGGGCCGGGAGCTACCCCTCCACCGCCCCACCGCCGGCCCCGGAGCCACCTCATGATCGACGCCGTCGTCGTGGGTTCCGGACACAACGCGCTCGTCTCGGCGTGCTACCTCGCCAGGGACGGGTGGTCGGTGCAGGTCCTCGAACGGGACACCGAACTCGGCGGCGCCGTCTCGACCGTGGAGCGCTTCCCCGGACACCGGGTGGATCGTGGCTCGTCGGCGCACATCATGGTCCGGCACACCGGGATCGTCGAGGAGCTCGACCTCGCGTCGCACGGCCTGCGCTACCTGGACTGCGACCCGTGGGCGTTCGCGCCTGCCCCGCCGGGCGATTCGCGTCCGGGCATCGTCTTCCACCGCGACGTCGACGCCACCTGCGCGTCGATCGCGGCGGCGTGCTCGCATCGCGACGCCGACGCCTACCGACGATTCGTCGAGGTGTGGGGACCGCGGACCGCGTCGGTGATGAAGGCATTCGGTGCGCCGCCCACCGGTGGACGCCTGGTCCGCTCGTTCTGGGGTCTCGACACCGGCGCCGGTCCCGCCACCCTGTCGCGAGAGTTCCTGGCGTCCGGCGACGCCCTGCTCGACGACTGGTTCGACGACGAACGCCTCAAGGCGGCTCTGGCCTGGTTCGGTGCGCAGTCGGGCCCACCGATGTCCGAGCCGGGCACCGCGCCGATGGTGGGTTTCGCCGCGCTGATGCACACGATCCCGCCCGGTCGCGCAGTCGGTGGCAGCGGCGCGTTGACCGCGGCGCTGGCATCTCGGTTGGCGGCGGACGGGGGCACGATCCGGTTCGGGGACGCCGTCGTGGAATTGCGCCGGGACGGCGACGGCTGGGTGACGCGCACCGAGGCGGGCCACGAGGTGCGCTCCCGCACCGTGATCGCGGGCTGCCACGTCCTCACGACACTCGGCCTCCTCGAACGCGGCGGATACGACGCGCAGCGGATCACCGACTGGCGACGCCGGATCCGCGTCGGACCCGGTATCGGCATGGTGGTGCGCCTGGGCACGTCCGCGCTGCCGCGGTATCCGAGTGCTCCCCCCGATGCGACGGTCACGTCCGGGCTGCAGTTGCTCGTCTCCGATCGCGCTCAACTGCGGCTCGCGCACGGCGCGGCCCTCGCGGGTGAACTGCCGCCGACGCCTGCCGTCCTCGCGATGAGTTTCAGCGGCCTCGACCCCAGCTTGTGTCCACCCGGCGAGCACCAGGCGACCCTGTGGTCACAGTGGCATCCGTACCGGCTCTCGGGCGGTCGCCGCTGGTCCGATCTGGCCGAGTCCGAGGGCGACCGCATCGTCGGTGAGATCGAGCGCCTCGCACCCGGTTTCGCGGGTTCCGTCACACACCGCCTGGTGCAGACGCCCGCCGACCTCGAGTCGGAACTGGGCCTGATCGGCGGCAACGTCATGCACGTGGAGATGTCGCTCGATCAGATGTTCATGTGGCGTCCTCTCCCCGAACTGGCCGGACATCGGGTGCCCGACGCGAGGGGGCTGTACCTGACCGGCGCATCCACCCATCCCGGCGGCGGGGTGTCGGGGTCGAGTGGCCGCAGCGCCGCGCGAATCGCGCTGTCGGATGCGAGATTCGGCAGGTTCCGCCGCCTGCTGAACAGATGAGTCGGCAGGCCCCGGCCGTCGTCGCCGCGGTGGTCGCGGTCGCCGCGCAGATCGTCTACCCGCTCGTCGACGGCGACGCCCGCGACACCGTCACCGTCGTCGTGGTGCTCGCGTTGACCGTCGCCGCGGTCGCGCATGCGTGGGCGACGCGCGGAGGCCGGTGGACCGCGATCATGCTCGCCGTCACCGCCGGACTCGGGCTGTTCTCGGAGATCGTGGGCACCGCAACGGGCTTCCCGTTCGGCTGCTACGCGTATGCCGACGGCAGGCTCGGCCCGGAACTGGCCGGGGTGCCGCTGCTGGTGCCGCTGGCATGGACGGCGGGCAGTTATCCGGTGTGGATCGCCGTCACCCACGTCGCCGACCGCACCCGGCCCGTCGTGCGGGTCGCACTGGTAACCGTCGGCATCGTCGGCTGGGACCTCTACCTGGATCCGCAGATGGTCGCGGACGGGCAGTGGGTGTGGTGCTCGCCGCATCCCGCGCCGCCCGGGCTCGAACCGATTCCGTGGACCAACTACCTGGGTTGGCTGCTGATCGCGGGCGCGATCGCCGTCACCCTCGCGTGGCTCGACCGGTCCCGGCCCACCTCGACCCGACGTGAGGACGTCGTTCCGCTCTCGCTCTTCCTGTGGACCTGGCTCGGATCGGCGCTGGCCCACGCCGTCTTCCTCCCGGAACTCGGGTGGTCCGCGCTCTACGGGCTCGTCGGCATGGGGATCGTCGGCGTGCCGCTGGTGACGCGTTCTCGGCGGGCTGGCACCATATCCGAGTGCTCACCGACACCCCGCCCCGTGTTCGACGACCGCGCGCCCGAGTGGCCGCGCTGACCGCGCTGCTGCTGCTCGCCGTGCCGCTGCTCAGCGGATGCCTGCGGGTTCAGGTGTCGATGGGCGTGTCCTCCGACGACCGGGTATCGGGCCAGTTGGTTGCCGCGAACGTCCCCACCAGCGCCGAGGACAAGGGTCCCGAGCTGACGGCGCCGGACTCGCTGACCGGCAAGGTACGCGTCCAGGAGTACAAGCAGGACGGGTACGTCGGCAGCCAGGTGTTCTTCACCGACCTCACCTTCGGCGAGGTCCAGCAGCTCGGATCGATGTCGAGCCAGACCGGGACCGCCGTGCAGTTGAACTTCCAGCGGGCTGGTGACGTCGTCACCCTCGACGGCAAGGCCGACCTCAAGGCCGTGCCCGACAGCAGCGACATCCAGGTCACCGTCGCGTTCCCCGCGCGGGTCGCGACCACCAACGGGACCAGGGACGGCGACTCCATCGTCACCTGGAAGCTCGTGCCCGGCGAGGTGAACACGATGCGCGCCGAGGTCCGGTATCAGGATCCGAGCACCAGGGGCTTCGCGGGCTGGGCGGGCATCATGGGCGGCATCACCCTCGGTGTGGCAATCGTCGTCGGCGTGATGGCCTACGTGAAGCGGGACCGCTCTCCCCGGTACGTGCGCAGCGACGGCGCCAACCAGAACAAGGTGTGACGCGCCGATTCGTCGGTGTCCCGGTCGCTGTGTCCGCGGCAGGGCTGGCCATCGCGGCGCTGAATGCGGCGACCGCGCCGCGTCTGCGCGCGGGTTCACCCGTCACCGAGCCGGTGACGGTGTGCATTCCGGCTCGCGACGAGGTCGAGACGCTGCCGCGTCTCGTCGCCGACCTGCGTGCGCAGCGCGGCGTCCCGGACCTACGGATCCTGATCCTGGACGACGATTCCGGTGACGGGACGGCTGCGGCGGCCATAGCAGCCGCCGCGGCCGACGGCAGGTTCTCGATCGAGGAGGCCGAAGGCGATCCCCCGGCCGGATGGCTCGGCAAACCGCACGCCTGCTCGCGACTCGCGGACCTGTCCGCCGATCGCGGCGGTGTCCTCGTCTTTCTCGACGCCGACGTCCGACTCGCCCCCGACGCGCTGGCCGCTGCCGCGCGTGCCCTGCGCGAGCTCCGGGTGGATCTGTTGTCGCCGTGGCCCTTCCAGGTCGCGGTGACGGCGGGCGAGCGGCTGCTGCAGCCGCTGCTGGGCTGGTCGTGGTTGGCCACCGCGCCGTTGCCGATCGCGAACCGAAGCATGCGCCCCTCGATGGCGGTGGCGTGCGGCCAGTTCCTGGTGTTCGACGCCGCCGCCTACCGCGCCGTCGGAGGACACCGGGCCGTCGCATCGTGCGTGGCCGAGGACCTGGAGTTGGCGCGGACGATGCGCCGCGCGGGCAGACGTACCGCCGTCGCCGTCGCAGGCGAGTTCGCGTCGTGCCGGATGTACTCGTCGGCCGCCCAGGTTCGAGACGGTCACGGCCGCTGGCTGTGGACGCAGTTCGGGTCCCCGGTCGGCGCCGCGGCGGTGCTCGGCGTGGCGGTCCTCGGGTACACGACCGGCCCGCTCGTCACCCGTCCGCGCCGGTGGGGTGCGGCGGCGTTCGCCGCTGCCGTGGCATCACGACTGCTGGCTCGCCGCGTCGAGTCGGGACGCGGACTCACCGTGCGGGACGGTGTCGACGCCGCCGCGCACCCTTTGTCCGTGGTGGGGCTCGCGGCGCTGACCGCCGACTCCCACCTACGACGCCGCCGCGGCACCCTGACCTGGAAGAACAGGCCGCTCCGCGGCTCGTGAGCGCCTTCGGCCCGCCCACGGACCACGAGGACTCACGGGCGCCGCAGGCGCCTACGCGACGTGGCTCGCGAGGCCCAGGTTGGTGAGCACCTCACGAGTGGCGCGCGCGAAGTTCAGCGTGATGAAGTGCAGGCACGGTGCACCCTCGGAGATCAGCCGCTCGGCGAGTTCGGTGGCCACCTCGATGCCCACCTCGCGGACGGCGGCCCGGTTCTCCTCCGGCCCGTCCCCGGCGGCCCTCGTGAGCCGCTCCTCCAACACCGCAGGCAGCTTCGACCCCGACAGCTCGAGACTGCGCCGCGCCGACCGCAGCGACGTGATCGGCATGATCTCCGGGATGATCGGCTTCGCGCCCTGCTCGGGGTCGAGCGCAGCGACTCGGTCCCGCAGGCGCAGGTAGTCGTCGACATCGAAGAACATCTGGGTGATCGAGTACTCGGCGCCCGCTCGGAGCTTCGCCACCAGGTACTTCGTGTCGTGGTCGAGGTCCGGTGCGCGGTAGTGCCCCTCGGGGAACGATGCGACGCCGACGTGGAAGTCGCCCATGTCGCGGACGAGGCGAACCAGTTCCTCCGCGTACTCGACGCCCTCCGGATGCTTGACCCAGTCACCCAGCGGGTCGCCCGGGGGGTCGCCGCGCAGCACGAGGACGTTGCTGATTCCGCGGTCCGCGTACGCGCCGCACATCGTGCGCAGCTCGTCGACGCTGTGCCCGACCGCGGTCAGGTGTGCGACCGGAAGCAGCGTGGTCTCTTCGGCGAGGTCGCCGGTGACGCGCACGGTCCGGTCTCGGGTGGACCCGCCCGCCCCGTAGGTCATGGACACGAAGGCCGGGCCCATGCGCTCGAACTCGCGGACGGCGCGCCACAGCCGCGCTTCGGCGTCGGCGTCGCGCGGCGGAGAGAACTCGACGGAGAACGGGATCCTGCCCTCGGCGGCACCGATACGGTCGACGATGGACGGGGTCCGGGTCACCCATCCCTCGCTGGACCGCCCCCTGACGGCATCAAAAGTCACGGCCCAATCATAGGGGCGAGCCCGTGGGGCGATCACCGGCCACCACTAGGCTGACGCCCATGACCACCCCTCCCGGCCCGACCATCTCTCCACTGCCGGCTGTCGAGGCGGCATTGCGCGGCTTCTTCGAGTCCCGTCGTCCCCTGACCGAGGCGGTCGGCGGCACGTTCACGGACGCGACGGCGACTCTGGAGGCGTTCGTCCTGCGGGGCGGTAAGCGGGTGCGGCCGGCGTTCGCGTGGACAGGCTGGCTCGGCGCGGGTGGCGACCCGAACGGCCGGGACGCCGACGCGGTGCTCCGCGCGTGCGCGGCCCTCGAACTGGTCCAGGCGTGCGCACTCGTGCACGACGACATCATCGACTCCTCGGCAACCCGCCGCGGTTTCCCGACGCTGCACGTCGAGTTCGCGCACCGGCACTCCGTCGGCGGCTGGGCCGGAGACCCCGGGAAGTTCGGCGAGTCCGTCGCCATCCTGCTCGGCGACCTCGCCCTCTCCTGGGCCGACGACATGGTCCGCGAATCCGGCGTCGACGCCGCGGCGCAGGCCCGGATCGCGCCGGTGTGGTCGGCTATGCGCACCGAGGTCCTCGGCGGGCAGTACCTCGACATCAGCACGGAGGTCACGGGCGACGAGTCGGTGGCGGCGGCCCTGCGGATCAACCGCTACAAGACCGCGGCGTACACGATCGAGCGGCCACTGCATCTCGGTGCCGCGCTGGCCGGCGCCGACGACGCGCTGATCGCGGCGTACCGGGAGTTCGGCACCGACATCGGTATCGCGTTCCAACTCCAGGACGACCTGCTCGGGGTCTTCGGGGACCCGGCGGTGACCGGGAAGCCGTCCGGTGACGACTTGCGGGAGGGCAAGCGCACGGTGCTGTTCGCCGAAGCCCTGGTGCGCGCGGACGCGTCCGATCCGGGGACCGCGGACTTCCTGCGCCGCGGTATCGGCGCCGATCTGACGGACGATCAGGTGCAGCGGATGCGGCAGGTCATCACCGACGTCGGCGCAGTGGACGCCGTGCAGGCGCGTATCGACGACCTCACCGCGGCCGGGTTGCGTGCACTGGACGCGTCGACGGCGACCGCGGCCGCGAAGGACGAACTGCGGGCGATGGCCGTCGCGGTCGGCAGACGCAGCGCCTGATGGTTCGCACGGTTCCCGGGCCCACCGACCGCGTCGTCGTCGTCGGCGCCGGCCTCGCCGGGCTCGCCGCTGCCCTGCACCTGCGCGGATCGGGACGCGAGGTGACGGTCCTCGAGCGCGACGACAGCGTCGGCGGCCGGGTCGGGGTGTTCCACGGCCCGGGATACGACATCGACAGCGGTGCAACGGTTCTCACGATGCCCGACCTGGTCGACGAGGCTCTCGCCGCAGTCGGCGCCACTGCCGGATCCGTGACCCCACCGCTGCGCATCCACCGTCTCGACCCGTCGTACCACGCTCGATTCGCGGACGGGTCCGCGCTGCGCGTGCACGCCGACGAGGACGCGATGGCCGACGAGATCACGCGGGTCTGCGGACCCGAGGAGAGCACCCGATACCGCCGGCTGCGGGCCTGGCTGGCCACGATCTTCGACGCCGACTTCGACAGCTTCATGGACGCGAACTTCGATTCGCCACTCGACCTGGTTCGCTCGTCGTCCGCGCGCCGCGACCTGGTGACGCTGGTGCGACACCGCGGGTTCGGCCGACTCGGCCCTCAGGTCGCCCGCCTGGTGCACGATCCGCGGCTGCAGCGGATCTTCACCTTCCAGGCCCTCTACGCCGGCGTCGCGCCGTCCCGGGCTCTCGGCGTGTACGGCGCGATCGCCCACATGGACACCTCGACCGGCGTGTACTTCCCCGAAGGCGGCATGCGTCGGGTCGCCGAGGCGATGGCGTCGGCGCTGACCGATGCGGGCGGTCGGATCGAACTGGATACGGAGGCCGCCTCGATCGACTACGACGGGGATCGCGCCGCGGCGGTGCGAGCCGCGGACGGACGGGTCTTCGACGCCGACGCCGTCGTCGTCACCGCCGACCTCGGTTCTGCCGAGTCCCTGCTCCCCCGCAGACGGCTGCCGCGCCGGCCGGTCCGGCACTCCCCGTCCGCGGTCGTCGCGCACGGCACCGTCCCGGTCGCGGTCGCGCAGCAGTGGCGTGACAGCGGACACCACACCATCGACTTCGGCGACGCGTGGTCGCGCACCTTCAGGGAGATCACCGCGCGCGCCGGTCGTGGCCGACTGATGAGCGACCCGTCACTGCTGCTCACCCGGCCCGCCTGCACCGACCCGGCCCTGCGGCTCACCCGCGACGGCGAACTGCACGAACCGCTCTCCGTACTCGCCCCGTGCCCCAACCTGCGCAGCGCCCGTCTCGACTGGGCCGCTCTCGGCGAACCGTACGTCCGGGAGTTGCTGGCGCTGCTGGAGTCGCGCGGCTACACCGGGATCGCCGAGCACTTCCGCGTCGATCTCCTCGACACCCCGCTCACGTGGGCGGCCAAGGGCATGGCGGACGGCTCACCGTTCGCCGCCGCGCACCTGTTCGTCCAGACCGGCCCGTTCCGACGCGGCAACCTCGACACCGGCGCCGAGAACGTCGTGCTCGCCGGCTGCGGAACAACCCCGGGAGTCGGGGTACCGACGGTTCTGTTGTCGGGCAAACTCGCAGCTGCCCGCATCGCGTGCGCGTGACCGGAGACGAAACGCCAGGTGAACAGCTACGCGTCGGCACAATTCCCGGGTCCGGCCGAACACCTACTAAACTCTGTGGCCGACACTGTTCCACCGCTCCGACGCCGGTGGCTGCCGCACGCCGATTCGGGGGGAGATCCGCAACCGATGTCAGCCCCCCTGCCTGTGTCGGCCCCACGCGGCCGTTTCCTCCGCAGTGACGCAGGCCACGCCGCGATCCTCGGAGTCGTCGGTGCGGTGATGATCACCTTCGGCAGCTTCGGCTCCGGTGCCGTACGCCGCCGCGATCCACTGCTCGAATCGATGTATCTGTCGTGGCTGCGCTTCGGACACGGCCTGATCCTGTCCGGCCTGATCGTCTGGATCGGCGTCCTGCTGATGATCGCGGCCTGGGTGCGGATCGGTCGCAACGTTCGAGCCGGGCTCGTGGACGTGCGGGAACTGCGCTGGGTGATCGCCGCACAGACCGCGCCCTTGCTGCTGGCGGTCCCGCTGTTCAGCCGGGACGCCTACTCGTACCTCGCCCAGGGCGCACTGCTCCGGGACGGGTACGACCCCTACGCCGTCGGGCCCGTCGCCAATCCGGGCGTCCTGCTCGACAACGTCAGCAACGTGTGGACGACCACGACGGCGCCGTACGGTCCGGTCTCGCTGCTCCTCGGGCAGGGCATCACCACCGTGACCGGCGACAACGTCATCGCGGGCACGATGCTGTTGCGCCTGACCATGCTTCCGGGTCTGGCTCTGATGATGTGGGCGCTGCCGAAACTCGCACGCCACCTCGGCGGCGACCCGGCGACCGCCCTCTGGCTGGCCGTTCTCAATCCGCTCGTCCTGATCCACCTGGTCGGCGGCGTGCACAACGAACTGCTCATGGTCGGCCTCATGGTCGCGGGGATCGTTCTCGCGCTCGAACGCAGGCATGTCGCGGGCATCGCGGTCATCGCCCTCGGCGTCGCGGTGAAGGCGATGGCGGGGATCGCGCTGCCGTTCGTCGTGTGGATCTGGATGATCCACGAACGCGAGAAGGCGCGCGACGAGGGACGCGAACCGGCGTCGCCCGTCATGCTGTTCGCCCGGACCGCGGGCGCCGGTTTCGGTGTCTTCGCGGCCGTATTCGCGGTCTGCTCGCTGATCGCCGGGGTCGGGCTCGGGTGGCTGACCGCGCTGCAGGGTTCGGCGAAGATCATCAACTGGCTGTCGGTTCCGACGATCCTCGCGCACATCGTGACCGTCTCGACGTCGTGGGCGACCGGACTGCGTCTCGGACCGGTGCTCGAGGTGACACGCGCGATCTCCGCGCTGGTCATGGTGGTGGCGCTGGTCGCGATCTGGTGGCACTTCCGCAGGACCGAGAAGCAGGCCGTGCTGGGCATCCTCGTCGCGCTGGTCGTGATCGTGCTGCTGTCCCCTGCCGCGCTGCCCTGGTACTACTCGTGGCCGCTCGCCGTCGCCGCGGGCTTCGCGATGTCCACGACCACCCTGGCGTGGCTCGTGGGCCTGTCCACGTGGCTCATGCTGGTGTTCCAGCCCGACGGGTCCATCGGCCTGTACTCGCTGCCGCACGTCCTGCTCGCGACGTTCGCGGCCGTGGTGGCGGGACGCTCACTCGTCGTGGTCGATCCCCTGCGACTGCGATCGGTGCGGACCGCGAAGGCGAACGCTCCGGCGGCCGCCGTCGTCACCGCGACCAGTGACTGACGTGACCGCCGTGGGCCTACCGCAGGCCGACCCCGACCTGGACGCCGCGTACCGGTACTGCAGGCAGCTCGCCGCCCACCACGGCAAGAGCTACCACCTCGCGACGCGACTGCTTCCCGGCCGCGACCGGCCCGCCGTCCACGCCCTGTACGGATTCGCCCGGACCGTCGACGACGTCGTGGACACCTCCGCCGACTCCCCCGCCGCGCGTCTCGCGGAGCTCGACCGCATCGAGACGGAACTGGCGGCGGCGCTGGCCGGCGACGCGACGAGCACCCGGTCCGTGGTGCGGGCCGTCGCCGACACAATCACCCGGTACCGCATCGACCCCGCTCACTTCGCCTCGTTCCTCACCGCGATGCGCATGGACCTGCCCGGCGCTCCCCACTTTCGGGCCACCTATCCGACGATGACAGCCCTGCGCGAGTACATGCACGGGTCTGCGGCGGCGATCGGACTGCAGATGCTGCCCGTCCTCGGCACCGTGGTCGCGACCGCCGAGGCGGAACCTGCGGCCGCAACGCTCGGCGAGGCGTTCCAGCTGACGAACTTTCTGCGCGACGTCGGCGAGGACCTCGACCGGGGTCGCGTCTACCTCCCGGCAGACGAGCTCGCCGCGTTCGGCGTCGACGCGGACCTGCTCCGCGCGTGCCGCGACCGCGGCCGTCGGGATCCGCGAGTCGACCGCGCCCTCGCGCACCTGATCGCGGTCAACCGACACTGGTACCGCCTCGCCGAACCCGGCCTGGCGATGCTGTCCCCACGCGTGCGGCCCGGGATGATCGCCGCGTTCGAGCTGTACGCGGCGATCCTCGACGAGATCGAACGAGGTGGTTTCCCGGTGCTCCAGCGGCGGGTGGTGGTGCCGCGGCGCAGGCGTGCCGCGATCGTCGCGGCAGCCCTCACAGGACGGCGTCAGCCGGCCGTGTGACCGTCGCCGAGGGCGCGGGTCCGGGCACTGACGGATCGTCCGAGCGCCTCGACCTCGGCGTCTCCCTGCGGCACGAGCACTGCGGCCGTCCGTCGGGTGTCACGCTCCCCGAGCCGCGACTGCAGTATCGGACGCAACCGCCGCAGCCATGCGACCCAGCCCGGGACGTCGATGTGTCGGGACCGCTTGGCGATGCCCTTCTCGAACCGCTTCCCGCACTCCTGCACCGACGTCGTCCTGCTCAGGGGACCGGGCAGCGAACCGAGCATCGTCCTGAACGATTCGAGGTCCGCCTTCGCCTCCCGCACGAGCGGGGTGTCGATCCACGCCATGTGCGCGGACCCGACGTCGACGCCGCGATGGGCGACCTCGAGGCGCAGGGCGTTCGCGAGGTGTTCGACTCCCGCTTTCGAGGCGTCGTACGCGGCCATGCCCGGGGCCGGGGCATAGGCCGCAGCCGACGACACGACGAGTACGTAGCCCCGGCTGTCGATGATCGAGGGCAGGGCTGCGCGAACGGTGTGGAATGCGCCGACCAGGTTGACGTCGATCACCCGCCTGAACGCCGCCGGGTCGACGGCGAGGACGGAGCCGTAGCTGCAGATTCCCGCATTGGCGACCACGACGTCGAGTCCCCCGAACGCGTCGACTCCCGTCGCCACCGCGGCGTCCATCGACCGCAGATCCGTGACATCGGCGACGGCGGTCGCCACCCGGTCCCCGAGTTCGGCGGCCAGAGCGTTCAGGGGAACCTCGTCGAGGTCGACGAGAACGAGTCGGGCGCCGCGGCGGTGCAGCCGCCGGGCCACCTCTTCACCGATGCCGCGCGCTGCGCCGGTGATCAGTACGACCTTGCCTGCAAGGCTGTCCACCGGCGTGACGTTACGCCGGTGGACAGGCGTCGAACAGGGTCAGAAGGCCATTGCCTGTGCGCGCCGGACCACTTCGCGCGCCGAGTCGGTGTGCAGGGCGGCGACCGGAGTCCCCGGCAACGTGTCGTCCTCGGTGAACAGCCAGCGAAGGATTTCGACGTCGGTGTACCCGCCGTCGCGCAGGACGCTCAGCAGGCCGGGAAGCATCCGGACGACGCCCTCGTCGGAGAAGAAGTCCTCGGGCACGGAGATGATGCCGTCACGCCGGATCGCGATCAGCTCGCCGTCGCGCAGCATCTGATGGACTCGTGTGACCACGAGACCGAGGACCTTGGCCACGTCGGGCAACTGCAGGAGCGAGACGCTGGGATCGAGGACGTCGTCGGTGTACGGAATGGCACTCACACCCGCTACGGTATCGGGTTCGGCCGACGGGTGACCGCGCTGGCTACGATCGATCGCACAGGACCGCCTGCGGGCGGCGTCGACCTGCCTGCGGGCAGCATCACGAGAAGCGAGGTAACTCCGGGTGGGGGCAGGCGATCAGCGGCTCATCGGCGAGCTGCTCGAGCGACGCTATCGGGTGGACGCCCCGATCGCGCGCGGCGGCATGTCCACGGTCTACCGCGGCATGGACCTGAGGTTGGACAGGCCGGTCGCGATCAAGGTCATGGACCCGCAGTTCGCGCAGGACCCGCAGTTCCTGTCCCGATTCGAGTTCGAGGCCCGAGCCGTGGCCCGACTGAGCCATCCCGGCCTCGTTGCCGTCCACGACCAGGGCGTCGACGGCGAACACGTCTTCCTCGTGATGGAGCTGGTCGCGGGCGGAACGCTGCGGGAACTGCTCCGTGAACGCGGACCGATGCCACCGCATGCGTCGACGGCGGTGGTCCGCCCGGTGCTCGATGCCCTCGCCGTCGCGCACCGCGCCGGACTGGTGCACCGCGACGTCAAGCCGGAGAACATCCTGATCTCGGACGCGGGTGAGGTGAAGATCGCCGATTTCGGCCTGGTTCGCGCGGTCGCGGCGTCCAACGTCACCTCGTCGAGCGTCATCCTCGGCACCGCCGCGTACCTGTCGCCCGAGCAGGTCACCTCCGGCTACGCCGATCCCCGCAGCGACGTCTACGCCACGGGCCTCATGCTGTTCGAAACGCTCACCGGTCGAACGCCGTTCACCGGCGACACGTCCTTGTCGATCGCCTACCAGCGGATCAACACCGACGTCCCGGCACCGAGTTCGATGATCCCCGGCGTGCCCCCCGAGTTCGACCAGATCGTTCTCCAGGCCACTGCCCGCAACCCCGAGGACCGGTTCGCACACGCGGGCGAGATGAGTGCCGCGCTGCAGGGCGCGGCCCGACAGCTCAACCTGCCCGACTACCGAGTACCCGCCCCCCGACGCTCCGCCCAGCACCTGAGTGCGGCGATGCAGGTCGCGGCGGCCACCACGGCCACCGAGGTGCCGGGGGCCGCGGCACCGACGGTCTCCACCGCCGCGCCGACCACCGTCGTCGCGCATCCCGCGGTCGAGCACGTCACGCCGCAGCCGACGAAGGCCGTCACCCAGCTGACACACCGCGAGGACTGGCCCCTCGATCCGATGGATCCGGCCGCACCGGACGACCATCCGGAACCGCGCGGGTACGAATTCCCCGATTTCGCTGCCGACCGGCTCCGGTCCCGGCGGTCGATGGTGATCTGGTTGACCGTGATCGTCCTCCTGGCAGCTCTCGTCGGGCTGGGGGGCTGGTGGCTCGGCTCCGGTCGCTACACGTCGGTGCCGTCCGTGGAAGGGATGAACCGGGCTGGGGCAACGGCCACGATCGAGGCCGCGGGACTGACGACGGAGATCCGCGGCGAGTACTCGGACACCGTGGCCGTCGACACGCTCCTCGGCACCGACCCCGACACGGGTGCCCGGGTGCCGCGCGACGGATCGGTGGCGCTGCTCGTATCGCTCGGCAAACCCACCGTCCCCAGCCTGTCCGTCGGGGCCGACATCGCCGCCGTCGAGGACGCCCTCCGGTCCCGGACGTTCGTCCCCGTCGACGGCGGTGAGGCGTTCAGCACCAACGCCCCGGTCGGGTCCGTCGCCGCCCTCGACCCCGGCCCCGGCACCGAACTCCCCGTCGGATCCGAGGTGAAGGTCCTGCGCAGCAAGGGGTCACCGCCGGTCGAGGTGCCGGATCTGCAGGGCAAGACCGTCGATCAGGCCCGCGCCGAACTCGATGCGCTGGGAATCGCCGTGTCCGACACCCGCGAGGTCTTTGACGAGGATGTCGACGCGGGCGACGTGGTCGGCTCCGATCCGGCACCGGGCACCACCGTCGGCGCCGGATCGAGTGTGACGTTGACGGTGTCGACCGCGGTGAAGATGCCGTCGATGCTGGGACGCACCGTCAAATCGGCCCGGGACGAGCTCGAACGCCTCGGCCTCGACGTGGAGATCCGGCGCGTCTCGAAGTCCGACAAGTCGCTCGTGGTCGCGCAGAATCCCGGTGTCGGTGAGCGAATCGAGCCGGGCGGCACCGTGACGCTGACAGCCCTGCCCTGACGAACACCTGGTAACGCGCGCCTCATCTCCCACGACACACAGGACACACGTCCCGAGGAGGCCCGATGCCCCGTCGCTCGATGTGGCTCGCCGGCCTACTGGCCTCGGCCGCGCTCGCTGTTCCCGCTACCGCCCACGCGGCGGACGCCTGGCCGGACCAGAAGGACTACTTCAGTTCCCTGTACGAGACCAGTGGGTTCCTCACTCCCACCGACCTCGACTACTGGAACCCACTGGTCGACCAGAGCCGACTCACGTCGCCCTACGGCACGAGCACCCGCATCGTGTGCAGCTCCTGGCGCGGCGTGCTGCTGGAGTGCTGGCAGGCGGACAGGGACGGCAATCCGCACAAGCTGCGGGCACTGCCGATGAACTTCCCGGCCCTGTTCCCCGACGGGCGACCCGGCGGAGGCGCCAAGCACTTCGTGTACCCGCTCTGGACCACAGGAAGTTGACCGAAGGAGTACCGATGCCCGCAGTCCACTCTCGTCGGTTCGCCCGGGCGGCTGTCGTACCGATGGCCACGGTCGCCGTTCTCGCCGCACCGACCGCCGCCCACGCCGCGGACGCCTGGCCGACGGTGCCGGACTACCCGACTCCGCTCGTCCCGTTCGAGAAGTCGGACTTCCTGACGCCGGACAACCCCGCGTACTGGAATCCGTTCGTCAACCAGGATCGGCTGACGTCGCCGTACGGCAACAGCACCCGCATCGTGTGCACCGCCTTCCACGGCGTGCTGCTGGAGTGCTGGCAGGCCGACCGCTACGGCAACCCGCACAAGCTGGTGCAGTTGCCCGCGAACCTGCCGAACGTCACCGGGTCGTCACTGCCGGGCGGCGGACCGGGCCACTTCGTCTACCCGGCGTGGTCTGCGCCGATCTAGCGGGTTCCGATCAGGACTGCGGGGTGTAGATCGCGAATGCCCCGCCCTGCGGGTCGGTGAGCACCGCGAACCGGCCGGTGCCGGGGATGTCGGTGCCGGGGACGTGCACCATGCCACCGAGCTCGGTGGCCTTCGCCGCCGACGCGTCCACGTCGTCCACACCGAAGTAGAGCGCCCAATGCGGCGGGATGCCCTCCGGAAAATCCGGTCCCATCGCCATCATGCCGCCGAAATCGGCGCCCTCCAGCCCGAACTGGGTGTAGCCGTCGCCGGCGTTGACGGACCAGCCGAACACCTCGGCGTAGAACGCCTGCGCGGCGGCGGTGTCGCGGGTACGCAGCTCGATCCAACACAGTGCGCCGGTCTCGTCGCGCCGCGCGGCACCTGCGAATCCGCGGGCCTGCCACACGGAGAACACCGCGCCCGCCGGGTCCGCGAGGACCGCGAACCGACCGAGGTCGAACACGTCCATCGGAGGGGCGATCACAGTTCCTCCGGCCGCAGTCGCCTTCGCCGCGGTGGCGTCGGCGTCCGCGACCGCGATCGACACGGTCCAGGCGACCGGCTGTCCCTCCTGGTACAGCGGGCTGGTTGCGGCCACCGGGTCGCCGTCGAGGAGCATTCTCGTGTAGCCGCCCGCGTCCGCGCTGGGCTCGCCCGGGGTCCAGCCCAACAGTTCCGAGTAGAACGCGCCCGCGGCGGCCAGGTCGGTGGTGCCCAGTTCGGACCAGCAGGGTGCGCCGAGCTGCGGTTCGGTGATCTTCATGATGCGTGCCTCACTCTCGGTGTGGGATTCATCGATCACCGCGACCATAACGCCGGGCGCCGACACCGTCGGCCCGAGACGCACCTCGGCCCGCCCCGGAGAAACCGGGACGGGCCGAGGGTCAACTGAAAATCGTTCAGCCACGCAGCATTTCGGCGACCAGGAACGCGAGCTCGAGGGACTGCTGGGTGTTCAGGCGAGGGTCGCACGCCGTCTCGTAGCGTCCCGACAGGTCGACGTCGGAGATGTCCTGAGCACCGCCGAGGCACTCGGTGACGTCCTCGCCCGTGAGCTCCACGTGGATGCCGCCCGGGTGCGTGCCCAGAGCGTTGTGCACCTCGAAGAAGCCCTGCACCTCGTCGACGACGCGGTCGAAGTGGCGGGTCTTGTACCCGGTTGACGACTCGTGCGTGTTGCCGTGCATGGGGTCGCACTGCCAGATCACCTGGTGTCCGGTGGCCTGGACCTTCTCGATGATCCCGGGCAGCAGGTCGCGCACCTTGCCGTTGCCCATCCGGGAGATCAGCGTCAGGCGGCCCGGCTTACCCGTCGGATCGAGGCGCTCCACGTACTCGACGGCCATCTCCGGCGTGGTGGACGGGCCGATCTTCAGGCCGATCGGGTTGGCCATCAGCTCCGCGAACGCGATGTGCGCGCCGTCGAGCTGGCGGGTACGGTCGCCGATCCACAGGAAGTGCGCCGACAGGTCGTACAGCTTGGGATGGTCCCCGGTGTTGTCGAGACGCAGCATCGCGCGCTCGTAGTCGAGGACGAGGGCCTCGTGGCTGGCGAAGATCTTCGCGGCCTTCAGGTTCGGGTCGACGACGCCACACGCGTCCATGAACCGCAGGCCGCGGTCGATCTCGGCGGCGAGTGCCTCGTACCGTGCGCCTGCGGGCGACGACGACACGAACTCACGGTTCCAGTCGTGCACGCGGTGCAGGTCGGCCTCGCCTGCCGCGGTGATCGCGCGGACCAGGTTCATCGCGGCACTCGCGTTCGCGTACGCGCGAACCAGACGCGACGGGTCGTGCGCGCGGACCGCGGCGTCGGCGACGATCGAGTTGACCATGTCGCCGCGGTACGACTGCAGACCGAGCGCGTCGGTGTCGGACGAGCGCGGCTTCGCGTACTGACCGGCGATCCGAGCGACCTTCACGACCGGGAGCGAGGCGCCGTACGTGAGCACGACGGCCATCTGCAGCAGGGTGCGGATGTTCCCCTTGATGTGCGGTTCGGTGTTGTCTGCGAACGTCTCCGCGCAGTCACCGCCCTGCAGCAGGAACGCCTCGCCGCGAGCCACGCTCGCCAGCTGGTTCTGCAGGTCTTCGACCTCGCTGGCCACCGTGATCGGCGGGACGCTTTCGAGAACGGTGCGCATCGCGGCAGCCTGGTCGGCGGGCCACGACGGCTGCTGCGCGGCGGGCTTGCTCAGCGCCTCGTCCAGCTTCGTTCGCAGCGCCGCGGGCAGCGGCGGCAGTTCGGGCAAGCGGTCGATCGGCACGTCGACAGTCCAGTTCACCGATCCAGGATATTCGGTCGCGGTGACGACCGACACGGGTGGGTGCGATTGTCGCCCTCCCGTGACCGGGCGGGCCGGTCGGTCAGCGCAGCATCTGGGCCCGACGGATGGCCTCGAACTTCACCAGGTTGTGGCGGGCGTCGGCGAGCGCGTCGTGCGCGTCGGTCGGCGCGGGCGGCAACGCAGGCCTGCCGCCGTCCTCCCAGTACTGCTTGAGTTCCCTCGTGAACCGCGGCATCGACTGCGGCAACGCCGTCATGTCACCCCACAACTGGCACAGGGCGACGTGGTCGTACGCGGCCACCCACGCCCACAGTTCGGGCACGATGCCGGGCCGCGGGATCAGGAACTTCAGCAGGTCGTCGCGAATCTTCTCGCGGCTGCGCCACGCCGGGGACGACCGCGGCGGCAGCTTCGGGAGCACATTGCTGCGAACCCACTTTCCAGCGCGGGACGCGTCGAACTCGGTGGACACCGCATAGAACTCTCGGCCGTCCTCGGCGGCCACGCCGATGGATACCAGGTCGATTGTGCGACCATCCTCGATGAACTCGCAGTCGTAGAAGTAGCGCACGACGGGCACCTTATGCGCCCGGCACACTGGTGACGCGACCGCCCCCGAACCGAAGGATGACTTGGTGCCGACTCCCCGCGACCCCGCGACAGCCGCTGCGCAGGTCGACGCCGACCAGTCCGCATCACCTCGACGCAGTTGGCTGCCGCCCGCGGCGACCCCGGCAGGGGCGATGCTGCGGATCGCGGCGACGGTCGCCGCACTGATCGGAATCGCATACAACCTCGTCGGGTTCCCACCGCTACGTGAGTTCGCCGCCCACTACCGCATCGACCTCGACGTCTACCGACTCGGCGGAACCGCCCTCGTGGACGGCCTCGCACTGTACGGCGCGATGCCGCCGACCGAGATCGGCAGCGCACTGCCCTTCACCTATCCCCCGCTCGCCGCGATCGTGTTCAGTCCGCTGTCGCTGATCAGCCTGGAACAGGCGAGCGTCGTACTGACCGCGATCTCGCTGGCGGCACTGTTCGGCACCGTCGCCCTGACGCTCCGCTCACTCGGGATCGTCGACCGCGCGACGGCGACATGGACGGCGGTGTCCGTGTTCGCGGGCGCGTTGCTCCTCGAGCCCGTGTACTCGACGCTCGACTACGGGCAGGTCAACATCGTGCTGATGGCGCTGGTGGCGGCGGACTGCCTGCTTCCCAGGACGCCGTGGCCGCGCGGACTGCTCGTCGGGCTGGTGGCCGCGATCAAGCTGACCCCCGCGGTGTTCGTGCTGTACTTCTTGCTGCGCAAGGACTTCCGCGCCACGATCACCACGGGCATCGGCTTCCTCGGCGGAACCGCACTCGGATTCCTCGTGACGTTCGACGACGCGAAGCAGTACTGGACGGACACGCTCCTCGACTCCGGCCGCATCGGCCGGCCTGCGTATCCGGCGAACCAGTCGATCAACGGCATGCTGGCCCGCCTCGGGCTCGACGGTTCGGTTCGATCCGTCGTGTGGCTGGCGCTCTGCGCGCTCGCCCTCGTTCTCACGGTGATCGCGGTCCGGCGCGTGCTCGCGTCCGGTCACCTCGTGCTCGCGGTGTCGTCGGTGGCGGTCCTCGGACTGCTGGCGTCGCCGGTGTCTTGGTCTCACCACTGGGTGTGGGTGGTCCCGCTGCTGATGGCGTTCGGTCACCTCGCGATCGGCCGGGCGGAGCAGGAACCGAAGCGGCGGGCGCTGTGGGCCGGGTGGACGCTCGCAGGCATCGCGCTGATGGTCGTCGCCCCGCACTGGCGGCTCACACCCGGCCGGTCCAGCGGCCTCGACTGGCCGATCCTCGACCAGGTGCTGGCGTCGTCGTACGTCTGGTGGGGCGTCGCGACGCTCGTGTTGCTCGCGGTGGTCCGACTGCCCGCTCGGACGTCGATGCCTGCCGCGGAGCGGCCCGTCGCCGATCCCGTCACCACACCCTGATCAGCCACACACCGATCACTTCTCCGCGACGGCGCGCTTCGGTGTGGTCGGCGCCTGCGCCTTCGGGTCGGACGTCTTCAGCGACGCCGCGTAGACGTCGACGTACTCCTGTCCGGAGAGTTGCATCAGCTTGTACATCACCTCGTCGGTGACGGCTCGCTCGACGAAGCGGTTGCCCGCCATCCCGTTGAAACGCGAGAAGTCGATCGGCTCACCGATCCGGACCACGATCTTCGCCGGTCGCGGAAAGCGGGATCCGATGGGATTGAGTTTCGCGGTGCCGATCATCGCGACCGGGATCACGGGCACACCCGACCAGAGGGCCATCCGGGCCATGCCGGTCTTGCCCTTGTAGAGCCGTCCGTCCGGGGAGCGTGTGCCCTCCGGGTAGATGCCGAGCAGATTGCCGTCACCGAGTACCCGCAGTCCCGCGGCCAGCGCGTCGGCCGCGGCGTCGGCGCCGGTGCGGTCGATGGGTACCTGCCCGACCGCGGTGAAGAACCACTTCTGGAATCGACCCTTGAGCCCGGGGCCGGTGAAGTACTCGCTCTTCGCGAGGAAGGTGATGCGCCGCGGCGCCCGCAGCGGCAGGTAGAACGAGTCCATCACCGCCTGGTGATTGCTCGCGAGGATCGCCGGTCCGTGCGCCGGAAGGTGTTCCGCCCCTTCGATTCGGGGCCTGCCGAGGGCGAACAGAACGGGGCCGAGAAGAACATATTTGAAGAGCCAGTACCACATGCTCGCCTCCCGACCCGGACGACACATCCGGTGTCGCGAACTGTACCGACGCCCCGTGTGCGCGACCACACGACGACACGCCAGTGGTGTCGACGGTCACATCCGCGTGCGGGCCAGATCCGCGGCCCCGACCATCGCCGCGGCCTCACCGAGTTGGGTCGGGCGGATCCGGGCGAGTGGACGATGTCCCGCCCCCGTGAGCGCTCGGGCGTAGTGCTCCCGCGCATCGTCGAGGAACAGGCCCGCCGAACTCGCGACGCCACCGGCGATCACGATCAACTCCGGATCGAAGACGTCCGCGACCATCGCCAGCCCGAGTCCGAGCCACCGTGCGAAGTCCGCCATCGTCCGTGTCGCGACCACGTCTCCGTCCCTGGCCGCCCCGGCGATCCGGCGCCCCGTGAGCGATCCCGGATCGCGAGCGACCTCCGCGGCGAGCACCGTCGAGCCGGACGGGTCGGCGGCGAGCAGTTCGATCGCCGTCTCCACCAACGCGGTTCCGCTGCAATAGCGTTCCCAGCAGCCGCGTTTCCCGCACGAGCAGGGCCTGCCGTCCGGCACCACCTGGAGGTGCCCGAGTTCCGGCGCCACTCCGAAGCTGCCGCGGTACAACTCGCCGTCCACCAGCAACGCGGCACCGATACCGGTGCCGATCGCGACCGTGACGACGTTGCCGCCGCCGGTCGCGGCACCGAAGCGGCGCTCGGCCCACGCCGCTGCGTTCGCGTCGTGCTCGAGCACGACCGGGAGCCCGAGGCGGCCACCGAGTTCTCGGGCCACCTCCACCTCCACCCACGGCAGGTGCGGGGCGAACCTCACGACCCTGCGGTCCTGCGAGACGAAGCCGGCGACCGCGAGCCCGACCGCGTCGACCGCGTTGCGGCCGATCAGTTCGCGGAGCGTGCGGTCGAGGGCGTCCTCCAGTGCGCTCGCCGACCTCGGCGTCGGAGCCTGCGCCGTGTCGAGGACGTCGCCGCCGGAGTCGACCACGGCCGCGCGGATGCTGGTGCCTCCGACGTCGACGCCGATCGTCAGGCCGGTTCCGCGCGCTGTCGTCATGCTTCGGGATTGTCCTCGATCCGGACCTGGATCGGGACGAAGGCGCGACTCCGCGTCGCCTGCGGGTCACCATCCGAACCCCCGCCGTCGGGACCGTCGCCGCCGTCGTACTCGGCCAGCAGCGCCCGGACCAGCGCAAGCAGTGCCGCGATCTGCGTGCTCACCAGTGTCACCAGATCGTGCGGTTCGCCCCTGACGAGGGCGACGAGCGCGCACACCGGGCACCACGAGCAACCAGAGGTTCCCCCCGCGGCATCGCCGGCGGTCTCGGTGCCCGGATCCTGCTGCGGGCCGTCGTGTGTCGACTCCGAGGCGGCCTGCGCCGCACGTTCGAGGATCGGCTCGAGGCGGTCGAGCGCGGCCAGCGCGATCGCCCGGAGTTCGGCCATCAGCGCGGCGTGGTCGGCGGTCACTGCGGCCATACCTCCGGATTCGGCCGGAACCGCACCACGAGATCCTGCCCTTCGACGCCCGCGCCGATCGCGTCGCACCGTTTCAGCACCGACGCCAGTGGCCACCGCCGCCGCACTCCGGCGGCGCCGACGAGCAGGTCGTCGCCGACGCGTCCGAGCGTCACGGTCGCGGGGTCGACGAGGGGCAGCGGAATCCGCAACGCGTACACCGAGTCCACCCCCACTTCCGATTCGAGTTCCACCGTCGACACCAGGCGCGTCGAACCGTCCGCGGGTGCGGGATCGACTCCGTCCGGAAAGGCGTCGTCGGCGACGACCCCGAGAGCGCCCAACCCTACCGGCTCGCCGCCGTCGTCGTGGACCACCCGAATCGGCGGGTCCGACAGAGCCGCACGCAGTTCCGCCACGACGGCGGACTGTTCGCTGCTGCGGCGGGCGTACCACCGGCCCGACTGCGATCCGGAGTCGTCGACCTCGTCCGGATCCGCACTCGAATCAGTCTGCGGGAGTACACCGTTGACAACGACGTCGTCGACGTGAACACCCAGGAGCGCCAGCACGGTGATCGTCCGCCGTACCTCCGCGGCGGCGACCCTCCTCGGCTCCGTCACCAACCGGACGCCGCACCGCTGCGGGTCCGTCAGCAGCGCACGGATCGGCGCCGTCGACTCGACGAGACGGTCGACGAGCAACGCCGTCACGAGCTGCCACTGCGCGGCACCCTGCCCCAGGGTGACGCGCGCGTGCCGCGGCCAGATCCGCTCGACGCCGTCCGCTACCAGATCGGCGACCGTCAGCAGTCGCACGCTGTCCGCGGTCGCGGGACAGTCCACGACGACCAGGTCCCAGTCGCCGCCGTCGGCGAGCCTCGTCACCTCCGCGAGCCCGAGCAGTTCCTCGGCCAGCGGCAGCCCCGTCAATTCCTCCGGTTCGGGAAGCGAGAGCGGCGAGGTGTGGTCGTGGTCGCCGCCCGCCGGCACGAGGGCCGCGAGCGTCGTGAGCCTGCGCTCGAGCAGAGCGCGGGTGTCGAGTTCGAGCATCGCGATCGCGCCTGCGGTCAACCCCGGGACGTCGTGGATCGCGTCCGCGCCGCCGGGCCTCGCGTCGACACCGAACACCGTCGCGAGCGAATGCGACGGGTCGAGCGAGACGACGAGTACCCGGGCACCCGAACGCGCAGCGGCCACCGCGGTGACGGCCGCGACGGTCGACTTGCCGACGCCTCCCTTGCCGACGACGAACTGCACCCTCGGATGCGCGTCGGCCTCCCGCGGGCTCAGCCCTCCACCCTCTTCTTGAGCTCGTTGAGCGCGGTGTCCGTGATCGCCTTCTCCGCCTTGCGTTTGAACAGCCCGATCATCGGAATCGTGAGGTCCACCGTCAGTTCGTAGGTGACCAGGGTCGACCCGTCGGGCTGCGGCGCGAGCAGGTACGACCCGGACTGCGCCTTCTGGATCTCGCCGGAAACCAGTTCCCACGACACCGCGCGACCGTCTTCGGCCCACCGGAACTCGAGAACGTAGGTGTCCTTGACCATCCCGGCGTCCAGCACGAATCGCACCCGGTGGGCACGACCCGACGGCCCGACGTCGAGGACCTCGACCGACTTCGCGGCCGCGACCCATTCCGGGTAGCTGTCGTAGTCCGCGATCACGTCCATCACGCGGCCCGGCGGTGCCGCGATCGTGATCGACCTCTTGGTCTTCTCCGACATCCGAGAACGTTCCCTTTCCTCGCGCCGTCACCCACGCCGCGGCGTCAGCTGGACTGCGGCGACTCTCCGGCGGGGCGGCCTGCCTCGAGCTCCCGCTTCGCCTCGAACGTGACGACCTTGCCCGCGAGCCTGCGAGCGTGGTTCATTCCGGCGAGGTCGAGGGACGCAACGTCTCCGGCCGCCACACCTGCCGGTTCGGCGTGCAGGAAGTAGTGGACGATCGTGCCGTCCAGCTCGGGCTCGAGCCAGACCTCCATCGTCCCGGTGAGCGCACCGCCGACGGTCCAGCGAATCCCCTTCTCGGCGCGGTCCTCCCGCACGTCGAGGCGGAGGTCCGGCCACCAACGGCCCCATTTGCGCTGCGCCGACAGACACTCGGCGACGCGCTCGGGCGCCGCCGCGATGAACGTCTGGTCTGCGACCTGAATGCTGCTCACCCGGACAGCTTCACACATCACCCGCGATCGACGTGGCGCAGGTCGCATCCTCGAGGGTTTACAGTGAGAAGAGCACAACCTACTCGTCAGTATTCTTTCAGGTCGGAGGCCTCACGTGCGTGAGTTCAGTGTCCCCCTCAACTTCACCGTTCCCGACGACGGATCCGCTGTCGACGCGGTGTACGCCCACGCCGAGAAGAACCCGACGCTTGCTCTCTTCAAGCGGCGGACGGGCGGCACGTGGGTGGACGTGACCGCCCGCGAGATCGCCGAGACGGTCACCGCCGTCGCCAAGGGCCTGATCGCGTCCGGCGTCGGGCCGGGCGACCGCGTCGCCCTCATGTCCGGCACCCGCTACGAGTGGCCGATCCTCGACTTCGCGATCTGGTCGGCAGGCGGCGTGACCGTCCCGGTCTACGAGACCTCCTCCGCCGAGCAGGTCCGCTGGATCCTCCAGGACTCCGCCGCGGTGGCCCTGATCGTCGAGAACGCCACCCACACGAACACCGTCGCCGGCGTCGTCGGCGACTTCCCCGGCCTGACGACGGTCCTGCAGATCGAACCCGGTGACGACGAGCCCGGTGCGATCGCGACCCTCGTCGAGCGCGGCGCCGACATCGCCGACGACGAGGTGCGCGCCCGCACGGCAGCGCTGAAGGCGTCCGACCCCGCCACCCTGATCTACACCTCCGGCACCACCGGACGCCCCAAGGGTTGCATGCTCACGCACTCGAACCTCATCGCGGAGTCGAACGCCATCGCCACGTCCGGCTTCGGGGTGCTGCTGCAGCCCGGGCGACGCAATCTGATGTTCCTGCCGCTCGCGCACGTCCTCGCTCGGGCCGTGAGCCTCGCCGCGTTCAACGCGGGCACCACCGTCGGCCACACGTCGGACACGAAGAACATCGTCGCGATCTTCGGCGAGTTCAAGCCCGACTTCATCCTGTCGGTGCCGCGCGTGTTCGAGAAGGTCTACAACACCGCCCGGCAGAAAGCGCACAGCGAAGGCAAGGGCAAGATCTTCGACGCGGCCGCCGAGGTCGCGGTCGAGTGGAGCCAGGCCCAGGACACCGGCGGCGCGGGCTTCTTCCTGAATCTCAAGCACACCGTCTTCGACAAGCTGGTCTACGGCAAGCTCAAGGCGGCCCTCGGTGGCCAGTGCCAGCTCGCCATCTCCGGCGGTGCGCCGCTCGGCGCGCGACTCGGTCACTTCTTCCGCGGCCTGGGCGTCACCATCTACGAGGGCTACGGCCTCACCGAGACCACTGCCGCGATCACCGTCAACTCCCCCGGCAACCAGAAGGTCGGTACCGTCGGAAAGCCGTTGGCAGGCAACTCCGTTCGCATCGCCGAGGACGGCGAGATCCTGCTCAAGGGCCCGGTCGTGTTCACCGAGTACTGGAAGAACGAGGCCGCCACGAAGGACGCCATCGAGGACGGCTGGTTCCACACCGGCGACCTCGGTTCGCTCGACACCGAGGGCTACCTGAGCATCACCGGTCGCAAGAAGGAGATCATCGTCACCGCGGGCGGCAAGAACGTCGCCCCCGCGGGCCTCGAGGATCACCTGCGGGCGCACCCGCTGATCAGCCAGGCCCTCGTCGTCGGCGACCAGAAGCCGTTCATCGGCGCACTGATCACCATCGATCCGGAGGCATGGCCGGGCTGGCTCGAGCGCAACGAGAAGGCCTCCGATGCGACCATCGAGAGCCTGATCGCCGACGTCGACCTGATCGCGGAGATCGACGAGGCCATCGCCGAGGCGAACAAGCTCGTCTCGGCCGCCGAGTCGATCAAGAAGTACCGCATCCTGCCGCTCGACTTCACCGAGGAGACCGGCGAACTGACGCCGACCCTCAAGCTCAAGCGCAACATCATCCTGCAGAACCACGGCGCCGCGATCGAGGCGATCTACAGCCGGTAGTGGGTCCGCCGCCCGTGAGTCCTTTCGCCCCGTGCGGGCGAAAGGACTCACGGCGCGAAGCGCCTACAGCAGCGACGCGAGCTTCGCGGCGAGCACGTCCCAGCGCCACTGCTCCGCGACCCAGGCCCGCCCCGCGACACCCATCGCGGCCGCGCGGTCACGATCCTCGAGCACCGAGATCACCGACTCCGCCACCGCCGACACCGAGCGGCCGTTCACGACATGGCCGGTCTCGCCCTCGCGCACCGTTTCCGGGGCGCCACCCGAGGCTCCCGCGATGACCGGAACACCCGACGCCGAGGCCTCCAGGTACACGATCCCGAGGCCCTCGACGTCCAGCCCTGCACCGCGCGTGCGGCACGGCATCGCGAACACGTCCGCAATCGTGTGGTGTGCGGCCAGTTCCGCGGACGGGACACCACCGGTGAACACCACGTGGTCCTCGACTCCGACCGAACGCGTCAATCGGCGCAGCGACTCCTCGTAGGGCCCTCCGCCGACGATCACCAGCACTGCACCGTCGATGGCACGACGAATCTGCGGCAGCGCACGAATCAGGACGTCCTGCCCCTTGCGCGGCACGAGCCGCGACAGGCACAGGATCGTCGGCCGCTCTCCCAGCCCGTACCGGGCCCGCAGCTCCGCTCGGGCCGCGGGGTCGGGGCGGAACGTCTCACTGTCCACGCCGGGCGGAACGTGCTCGAGCCCGGCCCGCGGACCGAACGCGGCCGAGAACCGTCGCCGCGTGTACTTGCTGACGTAGGTGACGGCGTCGGTGGTGTCCCCGATCCGGCGCAGCGACTGCCGTGCCGCGGGCAGCATCGACCATCCGACCTCGTGACCGTGGGTACTCGCCACGATGCGGTCCGCGCCCGCGCGACGCAGGTGCGGCCCGAGCAACGCGAGCGGCGCCGCGGCGCCGAACCAGACCGTCTCGCAATCGTGCCTGCGCACCAGCTTTGCCGCCTTCCGCGCGACGAGCGGAGTGGGCAGCATGAGGGTCGTGGAATGGCGGACCACCTCGAACGGTTGCTCGGCGTCGAACCGGATGTGGCTGTCACCGCGCCAGCGGGGGGCGTACACGATGAGCTCGTGCGCGGGCAGCGCGGACGTCAGGGACTGCAGATAGGACTGGATGCCGCCCGGTCGCGGTGGAAAGTCGTTCGTCACCAGCAGAGTTCGGCGCATGCGATCACGGTAGGCGGTGGTCGACGCGGTGCGGGAAGAGGGGTCGGGTCACCGGACGTTGTCGGACAGCCACGACCCCCACTGTCCGATCAGTTCCTGCGCCGGCACCCCGATCGACGACCGGATCCGTTCCTCGACGGTCGCCTGATCCGCAGGCCCGGTCGACAGCTCCCCGTACATCGACCGCAGGCTTTCCTCGCCGAATCGGTCGGCGACGAATTCGGCTACGGTCCAAGCGGATTCGTAGGCCGCGAGCGACCGCTCGCCGCCTGCCCCGAAATCGTCGTCGGAGGGAAGGCGAACCGGCGGTCCGTGTGCCACGACCGCGGCGGACACCGTCGGTGCGACGTCGACGACGTCGGAACCGGAACCGCGGTGACCGACGTAGTCGGCGAACCCTTCGAGAACCCACATCGGGGACCCGTCGACGGTGGTCGACCTGGCCGCGACGTGCGTCAACTCGTGCCGGAGCACCGCCCGCCTGCTCGCCTCCGTGAGACGCTCTCCCGCGGTGGGGCTGAACACGATTCGCTGACCGGTTACGGTGTCCGACCCCGGCGTCACCGCATCGGACACCGCGACGGCGGCGATGTCCGAGCCACTGTGCTGATGGCCCACCTGTTCGGTGAACTCCTCCTGGCCCGCAGTGACGAGTACCAGTGCTCGGCGTGGCCACTGCGGCCCCCACACCTCGGTGACCGCGGGAACGGCGGTGACGAGTTCGGCAGCGATGGCGTCGACGCGGTCCTGCTGCCACGGGTGGCCGAGCACCACGGACACGCCGCCATCGGTCGGCACGGACCGTGCCACGACGGGCCCGAAGTCCCAGGGGCCACGCCAGGTGCTCCGGTCGTACTGAGGCAGTGCGCCGTCCGAGACGAGCTTCCACTCCTCGCCGCGCCGCGCCACGACGAGCGAGACGGGCTTGCGGGTCGAGGCCGTGTCGGCGCCCGCGATCCCGTACCTGAGGAGGACGTGCGGCGCCCACACGTCGGTGGCCTGTAGGCGCTCGGCGATGTCTCCGGGGACCGGAGTCTCTGGGCCGGAGCCGATTTCGTAGCCCCAGTCCGCCAACGGCACCCCTGCCAGGTTGCGCGACCGACGCACCTCCGCGGCCAGGAACTCGGGCGCGGCGCCCGCGTCGAACAGTGCCGCCAACGCGGCATCATCACCCGATCGGACGGCTTTGGCCCACCGGTTCAGCAGGTCCTGCACGCCCTCGCGGCGAGCCTGCTCGAACGGATTGGACTCCGCGGACACCGTGGAAGCACCGTCCGGCTGCTGGCTCAGCACGATCCCCGCTGCGCCCGCGACGGCGACGAGGAGCCCTGCGAGCGCAACCGCCTCCCAGCGCCGAATCCCGCGCCGCGTCTCCCGCGGCGAACTCCCCCGCTCGATGGTCAGTACCGGCGGGCGCCGTAGAACGGATACGCATCGACCGGTGCGACCTTGACGGGCACTCCGTAGGTCGACGCGTGCACGATGTTGCCGTCGCCGACGTACATCCCGACGTGGGACGCGTCGTCGTAGTACAGGACGAGGTCCCCGGGCTGGAGATCCTGCCTGCGCACCGGGATTCCGGCCGCCGCCTGCGCCTGGCTCGATCGCGGCAACCCCTTGCCGATCTGCCGGTACGCCCACACCATCAGGCCCGAGCAGTCGTAGCCGTCGGGCCCGGTGGCGCCCCACACGTACGGCTTGCCGACCTGGGAGAGCGCCGCCTCAACGGCACTCACGTTGGACCCGGGAACCAGACCCTTCAGGACGATCGACGGGTCGAAGCCGGGAGGAAAGACCGAACCGGCGAGCTGAGCCTTCTCCGCGCTGCTCAGCTCCGCGAACGCCGCCGTCACGTCGGCGATCTGTTCCTTCAGGTCGCTCTGGGTGCGCTGCAGGTCGTCGCTGATCACCCGTGCGTGCTCGGTGGCGGTCCTGGCATCGTCGGCGGACCTGCGCGAGGACTCCTCGGCGGCGGTGGCGGCGTCACTCGCATCCTTGAACTCGCGCACCTGGGCGGCGGTGTCCGCGGAGAGCACGCTGAGCGTGGACATCTGGTCGAGCAACTGCTGCGGCGAATCGGACACCATCACCGCGAACAGCCGGTTGACGCGTCCGCCCTGGTAGTTCGCGGCGGTGAGCCGGTCGACGGCCGGCTGGAACCGGGCCATCTCCGCGCGCGCGGCGTCGGCGCGTTCGAGATCCTGCTGGTGACGTGCCTCCGAGTCGCGCTGGACGGCCAGTTTCGAGTCGAGATCGATCTGGGCGTTGTGCATGGCCTCGGCCGTCTGTTCGGACGTGCGCGAGAGCTCGGAGAGTCGTTCGAGGGCCGCGGTCGGATTGTCCAGTGCGGGATCTGCTGCGGCAGGCCCGGCCGTCCCGGCGATCAGGGCGAACGCGAGCACGCCGGTCGCAAGTGTGGTGGACCTACTTCTCAGTGACGCCACGAACCGGGTACTCCTCTTCTCCCGCGCTGAAAGGTCTCGGCAAGGTTACGGAACGGCATACGACGGTGTCCACTCTGACAGACGGGATCTCCAACGCCGACGGGCCCGGCGATCCGAGTCGGATCGCCGGGCCCGTCGTGAGCTCGCCGAGAGCGCCCGCGACACTTCCCCTGTCGCGGTGCGCGGCGTGTCACAGCCGCGGTGCGCAGCCTGTCACAGTCGCGGTGCGCAGCCTGTCACAGCCGTGGTGCGCCATGCCTCAGTAGCGGCGTGCGCCGTCCATCGGCATGGAGGAGATCGGGGCGCGCTTGACCGGGGTGCCGGACGTCGCGGCGTGGATGACCTCACCGTTGCCTGCGTAGATGCCCGAGTGCGAGCCACCGTAGAAGGAGACGACGTCGCCCGGCTGGAGGGCGTTGGTCGACACCGGGGTGCCTGCCGCGGCCTGGTCGTAGCTGGTGCGGGGCAGGTTCAGGCCCGCCTGCTTGAAGGCCCACTGGACGAGGCCGGAGCAGTCGAAGGAGTCCGGGCCCGATGCGCCGTAGACGTAGGGCGCGCCGATCTTGCTGGCGGCTGCGTCGACGGCCTTCTGACCGGCGGTGATGATGGGGGCCACGGCCGCGGGAGCGCCGGGGACCTGGCCCTGCAGCTGCGGGAGGCCGGGGATCTCGATCGTCTGGGCGGGGACACCCGGGATGTCGAAGGTGCCGACGCCGGGAACGGTGACGGGCTCAGCCAGTGCCGGGGCCGCGGATGCCGCGATCGCGCCGAGGGCGAGGGTGCTGGCGACGGCGACGCGCCGGGCCTTGGTACTCAGTGTTGCCACGAAAGGAGGTGCCTTTCTTCCATTCCTCCGCCGACCGAGTTAGCTGACGGGTTCGGGCTGGGAAGATCAGCCCTACCCGGCGTCACGCGTGTGCGCTCCGTCGGGATTCACCCCAGAAAACGGTGGGTTCCCGGTTCGAGTCCCTCACGGGAGTTCGATTAGGCGGTACCTCGCGACGCCGCTCCGGTCTGGGGCGGCGAGACTCCGCTAGGTCTCGAGAAGATTACGAAAGCACCCGGGCGGTGTCGACTCATCGGACGTCGCAAACCCGACATTTCGCCCTAATTGCGCGCAAACCACCGGCTACGCGACACCCGCATCACGAACAGATAACGACCAGGCGGTCTGTGTCCCGCCGGCCGCCTCGACGAGCCGAAGCGGAGGAACGAGGTCCGCATCGGCCAGCACCGCCAGCGCGACCCGTTCGTCCTGCTCAAGACTCATCCGCGCGACAGCACCCGACCGAGGGGTCTGCGTGGACTCGTCGAACTCCGGATAACCGAGCAGAACCGTGACGACGCAGTCGCCGCACGCGACACCGCGCACCGCACATCCGCTGCAATCAACAATCACTGTGACCCTCGTCTCTTTCGGCGTTTCCGGGCGATTTTCGAGCCCGACAGGGGCAAAGTAACGCCCCCTGCCGACAGGAATGCCCAGGACGAATCCCGCTCCGGCGGGCGGTGTCGGTGCCGCCCCCTAATCTCGGCACCGTGAGTTCCCGCGACGCAACAGCACGCCAGTTGACGTTCGACGAACTGGACACCCCGCTCCGGGACACCACCTTCGTCGTCGTGGACCTCGAAACCACCGGAAGCAACTCGGGCGACGACGCGATCACCGAGATCGGCGCGGTCAAGATCCGCGGCGGAGAGGTCATCGGCGAGATGTCGACCTTCGTCGACCCCGGCCGGACCCTCCCACCCTTCATCGTTCAACTGACCGGCATCACGTCCGCGATGCTCGTCGACGCACCTCGTATCGAGCAGGTGCTCCCCAGCTTCCTCGAGTTCGCCCGCGGCGCCGTCCTGGTCGCACACAACGCCCCGTTCGACATCGGCTTCCTCCGAGCCGCAACCACCCGCTGCGACGTCGCCTGGCCACCGTTCCAGGTGCTGTGCACCGTGCGCCTGGCCAGGCGCGTCCTTTCCCGCGACGAAGCCCCGTCGGTGAAACTGTCCGCGCTTGCCGACCTGTTCCAGGTGTCGACCCGACCGACCCACCGGGCGCTCGACGACGCCCGCGCCACCGTCGACGTGCTCCACGCCCTGATCGAACGGGTCGGCAACCTCGGCGTGCACAGCTATCCGGAACTGGTCGACTACCTACCCAACGTGTCGGCCGCCCAGCGCGGCAAACGGGGCCTCGCGGCGCACCTGCCCCGGACACCGGGTGTCTATCTGTTCCGCGGACCGTCGGACGAGGTCCTCTATGTCGGGACCGCCGTCAATCTGCAGCGACGGGTGCGCGGCTACTTCACCGGGTCCGAGACCCGCGCCAGAATGAAGGAGATGGTCGCGCTCGCCACCCGAGTCGACCACGTCGAGTGCGCGCACGGACTCGAGGCAGGCGTACGCGAACTGCGACTTCTCGCCGCCCACGCGCCCCCCTACAACCGCCGTTCCAAGTTCCCGAAGCGCGCCTGGTGGATCACCCTCACCGATGAAGCGTTCCCGCGCCTGTCGATCACCCGGCGCGCGGGCCGCGACGCACTCGGCCCGTTCACCAACCGCACCGACGCCACCGACATCGCGGCCACGATCACCGAAGCCTGTCGACTCCGGCAGTGCACCAGGAAGATTCGCCCGGACGGCCTCCACGGGCCGGACTGCCCCGACGACGCCGTGGGCGGCTGTCCGGCCGGGAGCACGCCACAGTCGGCCGCACAGTACTCCGTCACCGTCGACCTGACGCGGGACCTGATCCGCGGCGAGACCGACCGTCCCCTGCTCGCACTGCGTGCCCGTATCGAAGACCTGGCCGCCTCCGAACTGTTCGAGAACGCCGCCCGACTTCGGGACCGGACGGCCGCACTCGGCATCGCGCTGCGGCGCTGTCAACGCCTCGCGGCGGTCGCGGCGATCGACGAACTCGTCGCCGCCCGTCCCCGCGACGAAGGCGGGTGGGAGTTCGCGGTCATCAGATCGGGACGACTGGCGTCGGCGGGTGTCGCGGCACGTGGGGTCGCACCGATGCCGGTCGTTGACGCACTCACCCTCTCGGCGGAAACGGTTCTCCCGGACCCGTCGCCACTGCGCGGGGCCATGGCCGACGAGGTTCGCCTGGTCGCGAACTGGCTCGACGCGCCGGGGGTGCGGATTGTGCGCACCACCGACGGCTATCGCGAACCTGCGCGCGGCGCGGGTTCGTGGCAGGAGTGGTGTGCGCTCGCCCGGGGTGCGGGCGAATACGCTGAACGAGCACCGCACCCCCGTCACTAGGAGCGAGATGATCAACGCCATCGTCCTCATTCACGCCGAGGCGAACCGGATCCCCGAGACCGCCCAGGCCGTCGCCGACATCGCAGGTGTCTCCGAGGTGTACTCGTGCGCGGGCGACGTCGATCTGATCGCCATCGTCAAGGTGCGCGGCCACGAGGAGATCGCCGACGTCGTCACGGGCGCCATCAACAAGGTCGACGGAGTGTTGCGGACGACCACCCACATCGCGTTCCGCTCCTACGCGAGCGCCGACGTCGAGGCCGCCTTCTCCATCGGAGAGTGACGGTCGGGCGAACGCCGGCCCCGGTCGGCGTTCGCTAGCCGGCGATGCGCGTGCTGACGTCCACCCAGCGCTGGAGCAGCTCGGCCGCCGCCCCGTTGTCGACGACCTCGACGGCACGCGCGATCCCCGATCGCAGCGCGTCGTCCAGGTTGCCGCCGAGTCCGCTGTAGGCGGCGATCGCCGCGCCTGCATTGAGCACCACGGCATCGTGGACCGGCCCCCGTTCGCCGGCCAGGACCGACCGGGCGATCGTCGCGTTGGCCTCGGCGTCCCCGCCGCGCAGGGCGTCGAGCGGTACACGCTCGATTCCCAGCGCCGTCGGGTCGATCCGCGCCTCACGCACGGTCCCGCCGTCCACCACGAAGGCCGTGCTGGTCGTGGAGGTGGTGATCTCGTCGAGTCCGTCGTCGCCGCGGACCACCAACGCCGACACGCCCCGGCGCGCCAGGACCCCGGCGACCACCGGCTGCAGGTCGGCGAACGCGCACCCGATCAGGCCTGCGCGGGGCCGGGCCGGGTTCGTCAGCGGCCCGAGGACGTTGAACACGGTGGGGATGCCGATCTCCTTGCGCGGACCGGAGGTGAACCGGAACGCGGGATGGAAGGTCGGTGCGAAGCAGAAGCCGATGCCGACCTCGCGGACGCACTGTGCGACACCGGCGGGGTCGAGGTTGATGCGGACTCCGAGCGCTTCGAGGACGTCGGCGCCACCGCTCTTCGAGGACGCCGCCCGGTTTCCGTGCTTGACGACGCGGACACCCGCTGCCGCCACCACGACCGACGCCATCGTGGAGATGTTGACGGTGTGCTGACGGTCCCCGCCCGTTCCGACGATGTCGACGGCATCGTCGTCCACGTCGAGGGTCCGGGCGTTCTCGAGCATCGCGTCGGCGATCCCCGCCACCTCGGACGGCGTCGGGCCCTTCATCTTGAGCGCGACGCCGAACGCCGCGATCTGGGCCGAGGTGGCGTTGTCGGACATGATCTCGCTCATCGCCCAGGAAGCGGTCGTCGCGTCGAGATCCTGTCCGTCCGTCAGAGCGCCAAGCACCTCGGGCCACGTCGCCATTCCAACCGCCTCTTGTCGTCGCTGCAATCCGCAAGGCAGCTTAGTCAGAGCGCCCCGCTCCGCGGAGGTTGCAGGGCATCCCAACCCACGACGGTTCCGCCCGCTCGCTGCGCCAGACCCGCCATCCGCGACTTCTCCTGTGAGCAGTGCAGTGCGTCGAGGGTCTGGGTGCGTTGCAGGACGACGGCGACCAGACCGTCGGACACCTCCACTCCGGGGGCGTCGACGGGATCCGAGGCAATCACGTACCCGTCCTGGGCGGCCAGCTCGACGGCGCGCTCGACGCCGCCCCCCGGCAACCGGAGATGGTGCCGTAGGACAGCCTCGTCCTGCTCACTCCACGCGGGTGCGGTCTCGGCGCCACGGGCCAGTGCGGTGCTGCATGCCTCGGCGTCGTCGAAGCTCGACACGACCACCACCAGATCGGTGCGATCGGCGTCCAGCGCCACCGTCTTGCCCCGTCCGAAAAGCTGCTTCCACCACCGCGCACCAGTCATGTGATCAGCCTGCCATGAGCACCGACCTGCACAATCGCGACTTCAGGCATACTGGAATTCGGGCACGACGCGCCAACAGCGGACCCGGGTGGTCCTCTCGTACGACAACGCGTCATACTTCCTTCTGTGACGAGCGCAGTAGGGACCCAAGGATCCGCAATCACCCAGCGCGTGCACTCGCTGAACCGGCCGAACATGGTCAGCGTCGGCACCATTATCTGGCTGTCCAGCGAGCTGATGTTCTTCGCTGGTTTGTTCGCGATGTATTTCGTCGCGCGTGCACAGGCGAACGGCAATTGGCCGCCGGAGCCCACCGAGTTGAACCTGGCACTCGCCGTGCCGGTCACCGCGGTGCTCGTGGCCTCGTCGTTCACCTGCCAGATGGGCGTTTTCGCCGCCGAGAAGGGCGACGTCTTCGGCCTGCGCCGCTGGTATGTCCTCACGCTGGCCATGGGCACGTTCTTCGTGCTCGGCCAGGCGTACGAGTACATCCACCTGGTGGAGCACGGCACGACGCTGTCGAGCAGCGCGTACGGCTCCGTCTTCTACATCACGACCGGCTTCCACGGCCTGCACGTGATCGGTGGTCTCGTCGCCTTCGTCTTCCTGATTGTCCGAACCAAAGTCAGCAAGTTCACCCCGGCACAGGCGACGGCTGCAATCGTCGTCTCGTACTACTGGCACTTCGTCGACATCGTGTGGATCGGCCTGTTCGCCACCATCTATTTCATCCGTTAGCAGCTGAACGCAGTACCCAGCCCCAGCCCGTTCAGTCCGTCCCGCGAGACCAAAGGGATACAGATGAGTTCATCCCCCCCTTCAGCAGCCGCCGACAGCGCGTCTGCAACACGAGCCCGTCGTCAGCGCAAGTTCCGCCGCCGGATCACCGGCGCGCTGATCCTGATGATGGGACTTGTCGGCGCCGGCTTCCTCGCCTCGGCCCTCACGCCCACCCCGCAGGTCGCCACGGCGTCCGACGACGCGTCGGCGTTGATCCGCGAGGGCAAGCAGCTCTACGACACCTCGTGCGTCACCTGCCACGGTGCGAACCTGCAGGGTGTCCAGGACCGCGGCCCGAGCCTGATCGGTGTCGGTGAGGCAGCCGTGTACTTCCAGGTGTCCTCCGGCCGCATGCCGATGGTCCGCAACGAAGCACAGGCCGTCCGCAAGCCGACGAAGTTCGACGCCCGTCAGACCGACGCCATCGGCGCCTACATCCAGGCCAACGGCGGCGGCCCGACCACCGTGCGGGACGAGAATGGCGAGATCGCAACGACGTCGCTGCGTGGTGACGACATCGCCCGCGGCAGCGAGCTGTTCCGGCTGAACTGCGCGTCCTGCCACAACTTCACCGGTCGCGGCGGCGCACTGTCGTCCGGCAAGTTCGCGCCCGAGCTCGACGCCCCGAACGAGCAGCAGATCTACCAGGCGATGGCCACCGGTCCGCAGAACATGCCCAAGTTCTCGGATCGCCAGTTGAGCCCGGACGAGAAGCGCGACATCATCGCGTACATCAAGTCCGCCAGCGAGACGCAGAGCCCCGGCGGCTACGGCCTCGGCGGTTTCGGCCCCGCCTCGGAGGGCATGGCCATGTGGGCCATCGGAATCGTTGCCGTCGTCGGCGCAGCAATGTGGATCGGAGCAAGGTCATGAGCGACGCCGGACACGGCGGTACGCCGAAGAAGGACTACACGAAGGAAGAACTCGACGCGATGAGTCGCGACGAGCTCGTCACCCTCGGCACCAATCTCGACGGTGTCGACGTGGCGTTCCGTCGTGAGCGTTGGACAGTCGAGGGAACCAAGGCAGAGAAGCGTGCCGAGCGCGCCGTCGCCTACTGGTTCGCTCTCGCGGGCATCTCCGCGGTCGCGTTCATCGCGATCTACCTCTTCTGGCCCTGGGAGTACAAGGGCATCGGAGAAGAGGGCTACGACAAGTACAGCCTGTACACGCCGCTCATCGGTTTGACGATGGGCCTGGCGATCCTCGGGCTCGGTGTCGGTGCGGTGCTGTTCACCAAGAAGTTCGTTCCCGAAGAGGTGTCGATCCAGGATCGTCACGACCAGGGCGGTTCCGCCGAGGTCGACCGCAAGACGATCGTCGCCGAGCTGTCCGATTCGCTGGAGACCTCCACGATCGGTCGCCGCAAGGTCATCAAGCGCACTCTCGGTTTCGGTGCGGGTGCGCTGGGCGTCATGGCGATCATGCCGCTCGGTGGCCTGATCAAGAACCCGTGGGCCAAGGGCGACAAGTCCGACCTGTGGACCTCCGGCTGGACCCCCACCTTCCCGGGCGAGACCATCTACCTGCGCCGCTACACAGGCCGTCCGCACGACATCGTCCTGGTTCGCCCGGAGGATCTCGACGCGGGAGCCATGGAGACGGTCTTCCCGTTCCGTGAGTCCGAGCGCGGCAACGAGAAGGCGCTCGCGCACGCACTCAAGCGCGCCGACAACCCGGTGATGCTGATCCGTCTTCGCACCGAGGACAGCGACCGCGCGGTCCGCCGCAAGGGTCAGGAGAGCTTCAACTTCGGCGACTACTGGGCGTACTCGAAGCTGTGCACCCACCTGGGCTGCCCGACCTCGCTGTACGAGCAGCAGTCCAACCGGATTCTCTGCCCGTGCCACCAGTCGCAGTTCGACGCTCTGCAGTACGGCAAGCCAATCTTCGGTCCCGCGGCTCGCGCTCTGCCCCAGTTGCCGATTACCGTGAACGAAGAGGGTTTCCTCGTCGCCAACGGTGACTTCGTCGAGGCCCTCGGCCCCGGATTTTGGGAGCGTCGTTCATGACAACCATCACTGGCGGCCAGACCAAGGCCGCAGCTCACGCCGCGAAAGCCGGCGAGAATCTCGACTCGCGCTACCACCTGGCAGCCGGGATGCGAAAGCAGATCAACAAGGTCTTCCCGACGCACTGGTCGTTCATGCTCGGCGAGATCGCGCTGTACTCGTTCCTCATCCTGCTGATCTCGGGTGTGTACCTCACCCTCTTCTTCGACCCGTCGATGGCGGAGGTCGTCTACAACGGCGCCTACCAGCCGCTTCGCGGTGTCGAGATGTCGCGGGCGTACGCGACCACCCTGGACATCTCGTTCGAGGTCCGCGGCGGTCTGTTCGTCCGACAGATCCACCACTGGGCCGCGCTGATGTTCGCGGCGTCGATCATCGTCCACCTGCTTCGCATCTTCTTCACCGGCGCGTTCCGTCGCCCGCGTGAGGCGAACTGGGTGATCGGCTGCCTGCTGCTCATCCTGGCGATGTTCGAGGGCTTCTTCGGCTACTCGCTCCCCGACGACCTGCTGTCCGGCACCGGCCTCCGCGCCGCCCTGTCCGGCATCACCCTGTCGGTCCCGATCGTCGGTAGCTGGTTGCAGTTCCTGATCTTCGACGGCGACTTCCCGGGCACGCTGATCATCCCGCGTCTGTACGTCGCGCACGTGCTGCTCGTTCCCGGCATCATCCTGGCCCTGATCGGCGCGCACCTCGCGCTGGTCTGGTACCAGAAGCACACGCAGTTCCCCGGCACCGGCCGCACCGAGAACAACGTCGTCGGCGTCCGAATCCTGCCGGTCTTCGCCCTCAAGGGTGGCGCGTTCTTCGCCTTCACCTTCGGCATCCTCGCCGTCATGGGTGGCGTCCTGCAGATCAACCCGATCTGGAACATCGGCCCGTACAACGCGTCGCAGGTGTCCGCTGGTAGCCAGCCCGACATCTACATGATGTGGACGGACGGCCTGGCCCGACTGTGGCCGGCGTGGGAGCTCTACCCGTTCGGCCGGTACACGATCCCCGCGGTGTTCGCGGTCGCGCTGATCATGGGCCTGGTGTTCACGGTGCTGATCGCCTACCCGTGGATCGAGAAGAAGTTCACCAAGGACGACGCGCACCACAACCTGCTGCAGCGTCCGCGTGACGTGCCGGTCCGTACCGGCCTCGGCGTCATGGCCGTGACCTTCTACGCGATCCTCACGATCATGTGCATCAACGACATCATCGCGTTCAAGTTCGACATCTCGCTCAACGCGATGACGTGGATCGGCCGCATCGGAATGGTGCTGCTGCCTCCGATCGCCTACTTCGTCACCTACCGGTTCTGCCTGGGCCTCCAGCGCAGCGACCGCGCGGTGCTCGAGCACGGCATCGAGACCGGCGTCATCAAGCGCCTGCCGCACGGCGAGTACGTCGAGGTTCACCAGCCCCTCGGACCGGTGGACGATCACGGCCACCCGATCCCGCTCGAGTACCAGGGTGCTGCGATCCCGAAGAAGATGAACAAGCTCGGATCGGCCGGCAAGCCCGGTTCCGGCAGCCTGCTCTACGCCGACCCGGCAGACGAGGCAGCCGCGCTCCTCGCCGCCGAGCACGAGAAGGAGCACGAGCTCCTCACGACGCTGAAGGACTACCAGGACGAGGTGCACGGCATCGAGTCCGGTGCCAAGAGCATCGAGTCTGCGGACGGCGACGCGAAGCACTGATCGCAGTCGGCAACGACAACGGGGAAGGCCCCGAACCCACTACGGGTTCGGGGCCTTCCCCGTTGTCGTCCCGGACCGTCGATGCCTCGGGTTAGCTCACGCGCGTGCAGGCAACCGCTCCCCTACCCCATCGCCTCCGAGTTCCGCAGAACGCGCCGTAGGGCGTTCAACGCCCAGTGCTGACGCAGGAGAACCTCGTCCGGACCGACACCGAGGAGCCGTGCGGTGCGCTCCACGGACAGTCCGCGCACGACGCGCAGATGCAGTACGAGCCGCTGGTGCTGAGGGAGTTCGGCGATCAGGCTCGTCGCGTCGACTGTCGTCACCCCGTGATCGTGTCGAACGACAGGTCCCGGGTGGAAGAGGTGGGTGTCCCGAGCGTCCGGGACAATCCCGTCCCGGACCAGGACCGACCGCCTGACCACAGCGGCGGCCTACCATTCGGTGATGATCCTGGAACACGCTCGCCTGGTGGTGAAGCCCGGTATGGCCACCGAATTCGAGTCCGCGTTCGGTCACGCCAAGCAGATCATCGCCGGGATGCCGGGCTTCCGAAGCCTGAGCCTGTCCCGGTGCATCGAACGACCCGGCGCCTACCTACTGCTCGTCGAATGGGAGGCGCTGGAGGACCACACCGAAGGGTTCCGCGGATCTCCCGAGTATCAGCAGTGGCGTCGCCTGTTGCACCACTTCTACGAGCCCTTCCCCACGGTCGAGCACTACGAGCAGGTCGACGCCCGTTCGCCCCTGAGATCGAATCTGACGGCCACTCGTCAGGCCTGAATGCCCGGGATGACCAACCGAAGGGGAACACGTCGTGGCCGCGATCGGGGCGCTCCTACTCGTCATCGGCACGGTGGGAACCGTGGGCGCCATCCTGTTCGGTGGCCCCTTCATCGGTCCGTGGGCGCTGCCCGCGTCCGTGGCCTTCGTGGTCGTCGGGGTCATCGGCGTGCTCCTCATCGGAGGACGACATCGCTAGGGAGTGAACTGCGCCCCTTCAACGGAGCGAGCAACGGGTCATGGCCCGGCGGCGAACAACAGGGACACCCGCACCCCGGACACGCCGAAACGCCGAGGGCGCCGCACTCTGTGTGGAGTGCGGCGCCCTCGGCGCGAACGTGTGTGCCGCTGTCAGTGCTTCTCGGGACCGACGTGGTACTCGAAGACCAGGCCCGCGGCCGACGCGATGACCAGGATGGCACCGACGACGATCATCCAGGGCTGGAAGAACGCGAGGGCGACAGCCGTGAATGCGGCTCCGAAGGCGACCAGGATGGGCCAGAAGCTACCCGGGCTGAAGAAGCCCAGATCGCCTGCACCGTCGGAGATCTCGGCCTCCTCGTAGTCCTCGGGGCGGGTGTCGAGGCGGCGAGCGACGAATCGGAAGTAGGTTCCGATGATCAGGCTCAGCCCGCCGGTCAGCACCAGCGCGGTGGTGCCCGCCCACTCGACACCGGTGCGTGAGACGGCGGTGAAGATGCCGTACACGATCGCGATGAAGATGAAAAACACCGTCAAGATCTCGAAGAGCTTCGCTTCGATCTTCATATCAGCTCGTCCTTCAGCAGGTAGCTAGGTCGTTGGATGCCAGTGGCGCGGCATGCCCTGCATGCCCGGCGCGCCTACTGGTATTCGCCCTCGAGAACCTCGGTGGCCTGGCGGTAGGTGCGATCGGTGTTGAACGGTGTCGTCGACGTCGCAACCGGCGACTCACCGATCGCGTCGAGAGCCTCCGCGGTCGTCATGCCCTTGCCACCCTCGTCGGTGGGCTTGCGCAGCTCGATGTACTGCTCGAACTTCTCCGGGCTCACGGCGCGGACCTCGAAGTTCATCATCGCGTGGTACGTGCCGCACATCTCGGCGCAGCGGCCGACGAACGCGCCTTCCTTCTGGATCTCACTGATCTGGAAGACGTTGTCGGAGTGGTTCTCCTTCGGGTTCGGCATGACGTCCCGCTTGAAGAGGAACTCCGGAACCCAGAACGCGTGGATGACGTCGGACGCGGCGAGCACGAACTCGATCCGCTTGCCGGTCGGAAGGACCAGGATCGGGATCTCGGTGCTGCTGCCGACGGTCTCGATGGTGTCGTAGCGCAGGTAGGACAGGTCGTGCTCACCCTTGCCGGCGAGCGGCGGGGGGACGGCCTTGCCGTGGATGATCTGCTCTTCGGCCGGAGCCTCGGCCGCGGCCTGAGCTTCCTTGTCGACGCCGTCGTACTTCGCCGTGCCCTCACCGAGATCGATCGACCGGTAACCGAACTTCCAGTTCCACTGGAATGCGGTCACGTCGACGACGACGTTCGGGTCTTCCTTCTTCTCGTGGACGTAGTTCTGCACGACCACGGTGAAGTAGAACAGCACGGCGATGATGACGAACGGCACGGCTGTGTAGAACAGCTCGAGCGGCACGTTGTAGGCCGTCTGCCTCGGGAACTCCGGCGAGTCCTTCTTCTTCCGGTGGAAGATGACCGTCCAGAACGTCAGGCCCCACACGATCACGCCCATGAACAGGGCGGCGATGACCGACCAGGTCCACAGTTCGCGCATCCGCTCGGCCTGGGGGGTGATGCCCGACGGCCATCCGAAGCGAAGCACCGAATTGTCGATCGAACATCCCGACAGCAGCATGGCGGCCAGTCCCAATGAGACCACTAGCCCCGCTCGCCGAAGGATCCGACTCTGCGCCACGTTCACGCCTTCCTGATCGCCGCAAAATTGATAGGGGCAGCCCAGCGGACCACCCGAATACTACGCAGCGTAGACCAAAGCCGTCGCCTATCCACTCCCGGGTCACACCCAGCGGTTCGGCGGGTCTGCGGCATACTCGGCAGAATCAATCGGCAACTTCCTCCCCACCTGTTCACGCCGGTGCGGAGGTGCCCCCGAAGCGAATAGAGGTATTGGACGCTGTGTGTGGACTGCTCGGGTTACTGACCTCGGACGGAACCTCCGACGACACCGTCGCCCGGGTCGATTCCGCGATGCACTGCCTGCGTCATCGCGGCCCCGACGAGCACGGCACGTGGCACGACGACGACCTCGTTTTCGGCTTCAACCGACTCTCGATCATCGACATCGAGCATTCGCACCAGCCGCTGCGCTGGGGTCCCGCGGACAACCCGACCCGGTATGCGCTGACGTTCAACGGCGAGATCTACAACTACCTGGAGTTGCGCGAGGAACTCGCTCGCGACCACGGCGCCGAGTTCGCCACCGAGGGTGACAGCGAGGCCATCGTCGCGGCGTTCCATCACTGGGGTTCGGATGCGGTGAGCCGGCTGCGCGGCATGTTCGCTTTCGCGATCTGGGACACCGAGAAGCGGGAACTGTTCATCGCCCGGGACCCGTTCGGCATCAAGCCGCTGTTCCTGGCGTCCGGATCCGCGGGGACGGCGTTCGGCAGCGAGAAGAAGAGCCTGCTCGAACTGGCCGACGTCATCGGCATCGACACCGATCTCGATCCGCGGGCGATCGAGCACTACACGGTCCTGCAGTACGTCCCGGAGCCGGAATCGCTGCACGCCGACATCCGGCGTCTCGAGTCCGGTTCCTACGCGTGGGTGCGTCCCGGCGAGCAGCCGCGGATCACGCGGTACTTCACCCCGAAATTCCCGGTGCGGCCGTTCGCGCCCGGCTCGGAGCAGGTTCGTTACCGCGAGATCGCGGAGGCGCTCGAGGACTCCGTCGCCAAGCACATGCGCGCGGACGTCACGGTCGGCTCGTTCCTGTCCGGCGGCATCGACTCGACGGCGATCGCGGCGCTGGCGATGCGGCACAACCCGAAGCTGATCACCTTCACCACCGGATTCGAACGCGAGGGCTACTCGGAGGTCGACGTGGCCGCCGAGTCGGCCGCCGCGATCGGCGCCCGCCACATCGTGAAGGTCGTCTCCCCCGCCGAGTTCGCCGCTGCGATTCCCGAGATCATCTGGTACCTGGACGATCCGGTGGCGGACCCCGCACTCGTGCCGCTGTGGTTCGTCGCGAAGGAAGCCCGTAAGCACGTCAAGGTGGTGCTGTCGGGCGAGGGCGCCGACGAGCTGTTCGGCGGGTACACCATCTATCGGGAACCGTTGTCGCTCAAGCCGTTCGAATACCTGCCCGCGCCTCTGCGCCGGGCCGCCGGGAAGCTGTCGGAGCGGATCCCCGAAGGCACTCGGGGCAAGAGCCTCCTCAACCGCGGTTCGATGACCCTCGAGGAGCGCTACTACGGCAACGCCCGCAGCTTCAACGACGCACAGCTGCGGGCCGTGCTGCGGGACTTCCGCCCGGAGTGGACGCACCGGGACGTCACCGCGCCGATTTATGCGCAGTCTGCGGGCTGGGATCCGGTCGCGCGGATGCAGCATCTGGACCTGTTCACCTGGCTGCGCGGCGACATCCTCGTCAAGGCCGACAAGATGACGATGGCGAACTCGCTCGAGTTGCGCGTGCCGTTCCTCGACACCGAGGTCTTCGAGGTCGCCTCACAGGTGCCGCTGGATCAGAAGATCACCAAGAGCACCACCAAGTACGCACTGCGGCAGGCGCTCGAGGGGATCGTCCCGGCGCACGTGCTGCACCGCGCGAAGCTGGGCTTCCCGGTTCCGCTGCGGCACTGGCTGGCAGGCACCGAACTGTTCGACTGGGCGCACCAGCAGATCGCGGACTCGCAGACGGACCACATCTTCGACAAGGCCGCGGTGGCGTCGATGCTGAACGAGCACCGCGCGGGCACGTCGGATCACAGCCGTCGCCTGTGGACGGTGCTGTGCTTCATGGTGTGGCACGGGATCTTCGTCGAGAAGCGGATCGTGCCGCAGATCCAGGAGCCGGTGTACCCGGTCCACGTGTAGGGCGCGTCGCGCCCGTGAGTCCTCTCGGCCCGACACGGGACCGGAAGGATTCACGGGCGGCGCAGCCGCCTGCTACTTCAGCAGGGTGGCGATCTCCTCGGCGGCCTCGGTGCCGTACGCCTCCGCGAGACGCTTGACGGCGTCGTCCCGGTCGAGGGTCCACTCCTGGGTCCCGACGGTCTCGAGGACCAGCACCGCGACCAGCGACCCGAGCTGCGCGGACCGCTCGAGGCCGAGTCCGGCGCTGCGGCCCGTCAGGAATCCGGCACGGAAGGCGTCGCCGACACCGGTCGGATCGACCTTCGCCCGCTCCGGGACGACGCCGACGTGGACGAAGTTGCCCTCGCGGTCGACGATCTCGACGCCCTTCGCGCCGAGAGTGGTGACGCGCAGACCGATCTGATCGGCGACCTCCTTCTCGGTCAGGCCGGTCTTCTGGAGCAGCAGCGCCCACTCGTACTCGTTGGTGAACAGGTACTCGGCGCCGCCGATGAGTTCGCGTGCCTCGGCGCCGGAGAGCCGCGCCAGCTGCTGCGACGGGTCCGCCGCGAACGGGAGCCCGAGCTCGCGGCACTGCTGCGTGTGCCGTGCCATCGCGGCGGGGTCGTTCGCGCCGACCAGGACCAGGTCGACGCCCGCGGGCAGGTCGGCGAGGGAGATGTCCCGGGCCTCGCTCATCGCACCGGGGTAGAACGACGCGATCTGCGCCATGTCCTCGTCGGTCGTGCAGACGAAACGAGCGGTGTGCGCGACTTCGGACACGTGAACGGCGCCGCAGTCGACACCGTGCTTCTCGAGCCAGCCCCGGTACTCGGCGAAGTCTGCTCCGACCGCTCCGACCAGCAGCGGCGATCCGCCGAGCACACCCATCGCGAACGCGATGTTGCCGCCCACGCCACCGCGCCGGACCACGAGGTCGTCGACGAGGAAGCTGAGCGAGATGTGCTGCAGCTGATCGGCGATCAACTGCTCGGCGAAGCGTCCGGGGAAACGCATCAGGTGATCGGTGGCGATGGAACCGGTGACCGCGATTGTCACGCGCTGACCTTTCAGTTCGACGGGTGCAAAGTGCACACGCTACCCGCCGGGCGCACCACCCCTGGACACACGTCCGGCGCGGCACCCGAGTGGATGCCGCGCCGGCGGGGAGGGTGCGGTGCGATCAGTTGAACGAATCGCCGCAGGCGCAGGAGCCGGTGGCGTTCGGGTTGTCGATCGTGAAGCCCTGCTTCTCGATGGAGTCGACGAAGTCGATGGTGGCGCCCTCGACGTACGGTGCGCTCATCCGGTCCACGGCGAGGTTCACACCGCCGAAGTTGACGACGAGGTCACCGTCGAGAGAGCGGTCGTCGAAGAACAGCTGGTACCGGAGTCCGGCGCAGCCACCCGGCTGAACGGCGATACGCAGGGCCAGGTCGTCGCGACCTTCCTGGTCGAGCAGAGCCTTCGCCTTCGAGGCGGCGGCGTCGCTCATCACGACCTTGTGTGCAGCCTCGTCCTGCACCGCACCTTCGGACTGAACGGCACTCTCGTTCTGCACTGACATGGACTCTCCCTGTTCGCTCGTACCAAAACCGTGAACATGTCAACCGTACTCTCCGCCGCACTATTCCCGCCGTCGGCGTGCTGTTTCGAGCGGCGATCACCACGTCCGTGCGACGCGCGCGGCCAGGTCGGCCAGTTGCGTCGCCGCGTCGTCCATCGCCAGCTGTACCGATCCGGCGTGCTCGGCGACGGAATGGACGCCTCGCAGGCCGAGTTCCGCCAGGTCGGAATCGGTCCTGTCGACAGCGACCTGACCTGCGAGAACGACCACGGGAACACCGTGGATGCGGGCGGCGCGGGCCACTGCGACCGCGACCTTTCCGCCGAGGGACTGGCGATCGAACCGGCCCTCGCCGGTCACGACGACGTCGGAGTCGCGGAGCAGGGCGTCCTGTCCGGTGACGTCGGCCACCACGTCGGCGCCCGATCGTCGCTGCGCCCCGAGCGCGAGGAGCGCGGCGCCGAGACCGCCCGCGGCGCCCGCACCGACGGCGCCGGACACGGAACCGCCCGCTTGGGCGTCGAGAATCGGCGCCCAAGCGGCGTTGCGGCGTTCGAGTTCGTCGACGGCGGCGGGATCGGCGCCCTTCTGCGGTCCGAACACCGCGGCCGCGCCCCGCGGTCCCAGGAGCGGATTCTCGACATCCGTGGCCGCGACGAGACGCACACCGGCGAGCCGCTCACGCGCTGCGGCCAGCCCGGCGGCGTCGGGTGTGCCACCGAGCGCGGTGACCAGACCGCGACCGCCGTCGGTGCAGCCACTGCCACCGAGCCCGACGACGACGGTGCGCGCGCCCGCGTCGAGCGCCGCGACCACCAGTTCGCCGACTCCGGTGCTGTGCGCGGCGAGGGCGGTGGCAGGTTCGGGTCGGAGCAGGTGCAGGCCACATGCCTGCGCCGATTCCACGTAGGCGGTATCGCCTGCCTGCACCCACCTGGCGACGACGCGTTCGTCGAGGGGGCCCGACACGGCGGCCTCACGAATCAGACCGCCGTGAACCGCCAGGACGTCGACGAAGCCGGGCCCGCCGTCGGAGCGCGGCGCCGACACCAGGTCGTCGCCGGGGCGGGCCCGCGTCCACCCGGCGGCGATCGCGGCGGCCGCCTCGACCGCGGTGAGGGTGTCGCCGAACGAATCGGGAGCGATGAGCACTCGCATCGGGCGAGTGTAGGACCGGATCGGCGGGCGGGCCCTGCCGCCGATCGGGCGGGACGGGTGAGCGGGGTCGAAAGGAGTACCCGCAGGCAAGTAGCCTGGTGACGTGAAACTGCTGCGCCGTGGAAACCCCGACAATCCCGACAACGGTGACGCCGGTGACGCCGGGGTCGACGAGTCGACCGCCACCGAGCCGAGCTCGAAGGCACCGTCCGCTGTCACCGAAGGCAAGGGCAGGCCGACGCCGTCCCGCCGCGAGGCGGAAGGCAAGCGACGCGGCCCGGTCACGCCCGCACCCATGACCTCCAAGGAGGCACGGGCCAGGCGCAAGGAGAGCCGCGGCGACAAGGAGCAGCGCAAGGCGGCCGCCGCCGAGCGGCGTGCGGACGCCGCGGATCGGCGCGCCCGGATGCTCGCGGGCGAGGACAAGTACCTCCTGCCCCGCGACAAGGGCGAGGTCCGGGCCTACGTGCGCGACCTCGTCGACTCGCGTCGTCACCTGGTCGGCATGTTCATGCCGCTGGCGGTGCTGCTGATCATGGCGATGTTCCTCAATCCCGCGATGCAGGCGATCGTCACGCTGGTCATGTTCGTGATGATGCTGTTCATGGTCGTCGAGGGCGTGATCATGGGACGTCAGATCAACAACAAGGTCCGCGAGCGTTTCCCGGATTCGATCGACGGCGGATTCAAGCTCGGCTGGTATGCGTTCGTGCGCTCGTCGCAGATCCGCAAGATGCGTGCCCCGCAGCCCCGCGTCTCCCCCGGCGACGCCGTCTGATCTCGGCGCCGTCCGACCTCGATGCCGGCGGGCCGCGTCCCGCCGGCATCGAGGTCAGTTGTGCGGTGCTCTCCCCCGGAGAACCGTCATGTCGGCGGCGATGCGTTCGACATCCCGGTCGGTGACGGCCTCCGCTCCGCGGCGCGGGTCGACGAGGTGACGATTCCTTCGTGCTCGTTGTCGGCCCTTCGTGAACACCGCTGCGACGGCCCGACTCATGGTGTCGTTCATGGCAGTAATTCTTCGACCGAATAATTGCTGCCGAAAGTGGCAGCAATGACAAACACCGTCAAGATAGCGCCATAGACTGAAGTCATGCTGTCGCGCGTGTCGGTCCTCCTCCTGGACCGGGTGGCAATGTTCGAGTTCGGCACCACCTGCGAGGTGTTCGGCCTGGACCGGTCGGCTACCGGTGTGCCCGCCTTCGACTTCCGCGTTTGCGGCATCGAGGCCGGAGTTCCCCTGCGCACCAACATCTCCGGCACCACCCTCACCCCGGACCACGGCCTCGACGGGCTCGCGGGCGCCGACCTCGTCGTCCTCTCGGCCACGACGATCCGGGACAACTATCCGCCCGACGCCGTCGACGCGATCCGATCTGCCGCCGAGTCCGGCGCCATCGTCCTGTCGGTGTGCTCCGGCGCCTTCCTCGCCGGGGCCGCGGGACTGCTGGACGGGCGCCGGTGCACCACGCACTGGATGCACACCGAGGAACTCGCCCGCGCGTTCCCTGCGACGACCGTCGACCCGGACGTCCTCTTCGTCGACGAGGGTGCGCTGGTCACCAGCGCGGGCACCGCCGCGGGCATCGACGCCTGTCTGCACGTCGTTCGCCGCGAACTCGGGTCCGACGTCGCGAACACCATCGCCCGGCGCATGGTGACCTCACCGCAGCGCGACGGCGGTCAACGGCAGTTCATCGAACGTCCTACCCCCGACTGCGCCGCGGGTGGCGTCGCCGACCTGCTCGACTGGCTCGGCGACCATCTCGCCGCACCGCACACGGTCGAATCGTTGGCGTCCCGCGCCGCGATGTCCCCTCGCACCTTCGCCCGCAGGTTCGCCGCCGAGACCGGGACCACTCCCGGAAGATGGCTCACGGCACAGCGAGTACTTCTCGCGCAGGATCTGCTGGAACGGTCCGATCTTCCCGTCGAGGACGTCGCCCACCGCTGCGGATTCGGGTCCGCCGCCCTGCTGCGTCACCACTTCCAGCGGCAGCGCGGACTCGCGCCTGCCGAGTACCGCCGACGCTTCGGAGACGCCGCCGAGGCCGTTGGTACCGTCTAGCGCGTGTCCACCGCCGCGCATCGCACCCTGGTTCTCGGCGGGGCTCGTTCCGGCAAGTCCGGCCACGCCGAGTCCCTGATGCCTGCAGGCGCGGTCCGGTACATCGCAACGTCCGCGCTCGATCCCGACGACACCGACTGGGCCGACCGGATCGAGGAGCACCGCAGACGCCGACCTGCGCACTGGACGACCCTGGAGAGCGCATCGGGACCCGGCCTCGCCGAACTCCTGCGTGCGGGCGGTCCGCCGACGCTGGTCGACGATCTCGGAACATGGCTCACCACCGAACTCGACGCCGCCGACGCGTGGGATGCGCCGCGCGGCACGATCGGCACCCGCTGCGACGACCTGGTCGACGCGGTCTCCGGCCACGCCGGAATGCTGGTGCTGGTCAGCCCGGAGGTGGGGCTGGGTGTCATTCCCGAGACCCGGTCGGGCAGGCTGTTCCGGGACGAGATCGGCGCCCTGAACGGCAGGCTGGCACAGGTGTGCGACGAGGTACTGCTCTCCGTCGCGGGCCTGACGGTCCGATTGAAGTGATCATGCCTCGGCATCCAACGAAAGGCCCACTGTGACAACCGATTCGAACTCGACCTCCGAGTCCGTGACGTTCGACCCGGTCATCGCACCGTCGGCCATGGTCCGCTCCGCCGCCAATGCCCGGCAGGCTCAGCTGACGAAGCCCGCGGGGTCGCTCGGTCGCCTCGAGGCCCTGTCCGCGTGGGTCGCCGCATGCCAGGGCGAGTGCCCTCCCACGGTTTTCACGCGCCCGCGGGTGGTGGTGTTCGCGGGTGACCACGGCATCGCCCGGCACGGTGTGTCCGCGTACCCCGCCGAGGTTACCGCTCAGATGGTCGCCAACATCACCTCCGGAGGGGCCGCGGTGAACGCCCTCGCCGCGACCACCGGCGCCGGTGTCCGCGTCGTCGACATCTCGGTCGACGCCGACACCGATCCCACCGTCTCCCAGTTCAAGATTCGCCGCTCGAGTGGCGCCATCGACCGCGAGGACGCCCTGACCCAGGACGAGGTCGTCCGGGCGATCGACGCGGGCCGCGCCATCGCGGACGCCGAGGTCGACGAGGGCGCCGACCTGCTGATCGCGGGCGAGATGGGCATCGGCAACACGACACCGGCGACCGTGCTGATCGCGGCGCTCACCGACACCGAACCCGTGGCTGCCGTGGGCCGAGGCACCGGCGTCGACGATGCGGGCTGGTCACGGAAGACCGCGGCGATCCGCGATGCCCTCCGACGGGTGCGTCCCCACGTCGCCGATCCGGTGGCGCTGCTCCGGATCGGCGGCGGCGCGGACCTCGCCGCGATGGCGGGATTCCTCGCGCAGGCAGCGGTGCGGCGCACGCCGGTGATCGTGGACGGGGTCGTCGTCACGGCGGCAGCGTTGGTCGCCGAGGACCTCGCTCCCGGCGCCCGCGAATGGTGGGTCGCCGGCCACCGGTCCCCCGAACCGGCGCATGCCGTGGCGCTGCGACAGCTGCAGCTCGATCCGATCATCGACCTCGGCATGCGCCTGGGCGAGGGGTCGGGGGCGCTCGTCGCCTATCCGATCCTGCAGGGCGCGGTCGCGACCCTCGCGAACATGGCGACCTTCGACGACGCGGGCGTGAGCACCCGGGACGCCGCCCCCGAGTCCGAGCCCGAGTCAGCGGAGTAGTCCGGTGCTCGGCGGGTTGCGACTGGCGCTGTCCTGGCTGACGGTCCTGCCCGTCCCGCATCGCGACGACGGCCCGGCGATCGACCGGACGTCGGGCCGACGCGCGATCACCTCGACGCCACTGGTCGGACTGCTGCTCGGAGCGGCCGCCGCCGCGGTGCTGTGGATCGCCCTCCGTGCGTCGCTCGACCCCGCCCTCGCCGGGCTGATCGCCGTTGCCGCGTTGGCACTGGTGACCCGGGGCATGCACGTCGACGGGCTCGCCGACACCGTCGACGGACTCGGCTGTTACGGCGCACCTGACCGCGCACTCGAGGTGATGCGCAGCGGCGGCGTCGGACCCTTCGGCGCGGCCGCACTCCTGATCTGCCTTGGCGGACAGGCACTCTCGTTCGGCGCACTCGCCTCGGGCGGACAGTGGGCCGCGATCGTCACGGCGGTGGCGGCGGGCCGTGTCGCGGCCGTCCTCACCTGCCGGACCACCCTGCCCGCGGCCGCCCCCACCGGGTTCGGCGCTCTCGTCGCGGGGACGCAGAGGGCATCGGTGTGCGCGGCGTGGTCGACGGTCCTCGTCGCGGGTGCGGTGTTCGCGGTCCCGGACCGCTGGTGGCAGGGTCCCGTGGTCGCCGCCGCCGCATTGGCGCTGGCGCTCGGACTGACCCGGCACTGTGCCCGCCGGTTCGGTGGCGTCACCGGCGACGTCCTCGGCGCTGCGATCGAGGTGTCCGTCGCCGTGACCGCGGTCGGGTTCCTCGTCGGAGGCTGACCTGCGCCTCAGCAGGTACCGGCCAGGCCCGGCAGGTCGTCCGACGCACACCGGGCGCCACCCGCCGGCTCGCGAGCCGGGCCGAGCGCGTGCTCGACCCCGGCGTGGTGCTGCGCGCCGACTCCGGGGCGGGCTCCGCCACGGTCGGCCGCGTGATCAGCGCGGCCGACCTCGACCGACCGTGTCAGGCCAGGGTGGTCATCCAGCCGTGGGTGTCGGCGAAGGTGCCCCGTTGGATGCCGGTGAGGGTGTCACGCAGCGCCATCGTCACCTCACCCGGTTCGCCGCCGCTGACCGTGAACTCGCCCTCGGCGGACTTGACCGTGCCGACCGGAGTGATGACCGCGGCGGTGCCACAGGCGAACACCTCGGTGATCTCGCCCGAGGCCGCCTTCTCACGCCACTCGGCGGTGCTGATCCGACGCTCTTCGACGGCGTACCCGGCGTCGGCGGCGAGGGTGAGCAGGGAGTTGCGGGTGATGCCCGGCAGCAGTGAACCCGACAGTTCGGGGGTGACCAGGCGCGCCTCGGAGCCGGAACCGAAGACGAAGAACAGGTTCATCCCGCCCATCTCCTCGACGTAGGTGCGTTCGATCGCGTCGAGCCAGACGACCTGGTCGCACCCCTTCTCCGCGGCCTGCGCCTGCGCGACGAGCGACGCCGCGTAGTTGCCCGCGAACTTGGCCGCACCGGTACCGCCCGGCGCGGCGCGCACGTACTCGGTGGACAGCCAGACACTCACCGGCTTGACGCCCTTCGAGAAGTACGCGCCCGCCGGCGACGCGATGAGCAGGTACTTGTAGCTGTTCGACGGACGCACCCCGAGCCCGACCTCCGTCGAGATCATGAACGGCCGCATGTACAGGGCGTCCTCGCCGCCCGCGGCAGGCACCCAGTCGCCGTCCACGGCGAGCAGCTCCGTGATCGACCGGTGGAACAGGTCCTCCGGAAGGTCCGGCATCGCCATCCGCCGAGCAGACGTGTTCAGGCGCTCCGCGTTCGCGGACACCCGGAACGACGCGATCGACCCGTCCTGCTGGCGGTATGCCTTCAGTCCTTCGAAGATCGCCTGCCCGTAGTGCAGGACCATCGTCGCCGGATCCATCTGCAGCGGTGCGTACGGCTGCACCGTGGCGTCGTGCCAGCCGCGGCCCTCGGTGTAGTCGATCGTCACCATGTGGTCGGTGAAGTACGTTCCGAACCCGGGGGCGGCCAGTACTCGCGCGCGCTCCTGCTCGGAAGCAGGTGAGGGATGCGGAACGCGCGTGAATTCGAGGACACCAGTCATGCGCCGAATCTTATCCAACCCTCCGTGCACGACATTGCGCGAGTGTGGGTCTTCGTTCCGTCACAGCCCCGGGAGGTGCCTGTTTCAGCGCGTGTGCACCGGAACGAACGGAGGCGCGACCACCTCGCACCCCAGCGCACGGCCACGCACGTCGACGGTCAGTTCGTCGCCCGCCGCCAGACCCGCGGACGAGTCGAGCAAGGCCAGCGCGATCCCCACCTTCAACGTCGGCGAGAACGTCCCCGACGTCGTCTCTCCGACCACGACGCCGTCGCGCAGCACCGACTGCCCCTGCCGCAGCACGCCGCGGTCGAGTGCACGCAGACCCCACATCGTTCGCGCCGGGCCGGCCGCCTTCTGCGCGAGGAGCGCGTCGCGGCCCCAGAACTGCGGCTTCTTCCAGCCGATCGCCCAACTGCACCGCGCCTCGAGCGGCGAGATCTCGGTCGACAGTTCGTGACCGTGCAGCGGATACCCCGCCTCCGTCCGCAGGGTGTCGCGCGCGCCGAGGCCTGCGACCTGGCCTCCGGCCTGCTCGACTGCCGCGACCAGCGCACGGAACACCGTCGCGGTGTCGTCCCAGCGGGGCAGCAGTTCGAAACCACGTTCGCCGGTGTAGCCGGTCCGGCACACCCGCACCGGAGAGCCCTCGAACTCCGCGTCGGCGAAGGCCATGTAGTCCATGTCGGTGGGCAACCCGAGCGCAGTGAGCACCTCGGCCGACCGCGGACCCTGGACGGCGAGCACGCCGTGGTCGCGGTGCAGGTCCGTCACCGTCACGCCCTCCGGGGCCTGCGCCGCCAGTTCCGCCACCACCGCGGCGGTGTTCGCCGCGTTCGGCACCAGGAACACCTCGTCGTCGGAGACGAAGTACGCGATCAGGTCGTCGATCACGCCGCCCGTCTCGTTGGCGCACAACGTGTACTGGGCGAGGCCCGGGCCGATCCGGTCGAGATCGTTTGTCAGACAGGCGTTCACGAAGGCCGCGGCACCCGGACCGACCACCGAGGCCTTACCGAGGTGGCTGACGTCGAACACACCGACCGTGTCGCGAACCGCGGTGTGCTCCGCCACGACTCCCGCGTACGACACGGGCATCTCCCATCCACCGAACGGCGCGAACGTGGCGCCGAGTTCGACATGGAGGGCGTGGAGGGGACCGTGCTGGAGTTCCGCATTGCTCATGCCACCACGCTAACGGACCGCGCACGCTGCAACGCCGCCGAATCCGCCGACGACCCGTCCCGGTGCCGCGGCAACGGCGCCGGCCGCGCCGTGACGCCTCGAACTACAGTTGCGGACAACGCAATCACTTACACCCCAGGAGTTGACCGTGAGCCCTGCCACGTCCGACGCACCGATCGGCCCGGAACTCGTCCTCGCCGGCTCGATCACCGCCCGGGTCGACGTGCTCGTCGTCGGCCTCACCACCGGCCCCGACGGGCCGGAGGTCTCGGTCGGCGAGGCCCTCGACGACGCGACCGCGGAAGCCGTCCTCGCTGGTCTGGTCGCCGTCGGCGCGACCGGCAAGGCGGAGGAGATCACCCGCGTCCCCGCACCGGCGGGCCTGTCCGTCTCGAGCATCGTCGCCGTCGGGCTCGGCGCCCCGGACGCGGTCGACACCGAGCAGGTCCGCGCGTCGGCGGGTGCCGCCGCACGCGCTCTGAGCGGCACCGCAGTCGCCGCGACGACGCTGTCGTTCATCGACCTGGCAGGCGCGGCCGAGGGTTTCTACCTCGGCGCGTACACATTCACCGAGTTCAAGGCGAAATCGGCACCCAAGGACGACGCCCTGCCGGTCCGCCGCGTCGAGCTGCTCGTGGACTCGCCGCGCACCGCCGCCACCAAGAAGGTTCTCGCGCGCAGCGCGGCGATCGCCGAAGCCGTCGCCACCGCACGTGAATTCGTGAACACGCCGCCGAGTCACCTCTACCCGGAGGAGTTCGCCGCCCGCGCGAAGGCTCTGGGCACCGCGGCAGGCCTCAAGGTCGAGGTCCTCGACCAGAAGGCACTCGAGAAGGGCGGCTACGGCGGCATCGTCGGCGTCGGCAAGGGCTCGTCGCGCGGTCCCCGCCTGGTCCGGCTCACCCACACCGGTGGACGCGGCGCGACGAAGGTCGCCCTCGTCGGCAAGGGCATCACCTTCGACACCGGCGGCATCTCCATCAAGCCTGCCGCCGGCATGGAGAACATGACGTCCGACATGGGCGGCGCCGCCGCGGTCATCGCGACCGTCGTGCTCGCCGCGAAGCTGGGCCTGAAGGTCACGGTCGACGCCTACGCACCGATGGCGGAGAACATGCCGTCGGCGACCGCGCAACGCCCCGGCGACGTCCTCACCCAGTACGGCGGCACCACGGTCGAGGTCGTCAACACCGACGCCGAGGGACGACTCGTCCTCGCCGACGCGATCGTCAAGGCCTGCGAACAGAACCCCGACTACCTGCTCGACACCGCGACCCTGACCGGTGCGCAGATGGTCGCGCTCGGCACCCGCACATCCGGCGTGATGGGTACCGACGACTTCCGGGACCGCGTCGCCCGCATCGCGCAGGAGGTCGGCGAGAACGCGTGGGCGATGCCGCTGCCCAAGGAACTGCGCGCCGACCTGAACTCGAAGGTCGCGGACCTGATGAACGTGACCAACCATCGGTGGGGCGGCATGCTCGCGGCGGCCGTGTACCTCAAGGAGTTCGTCGCGGACGGCGTGCAGTGGGCGCACATCGACATCGCGGGCCCGTCGTACAACACCGGTGGCCCGTTCGGATACACCCCGAAGGGCGGCACCGGTGTCCCGGTCCGCACCATGATCACCGTTCTGGAGGACATCGCCGCCAACGGGTAGGCGTGCTGCACGCCTGTGCGTGATCCTCGCTCCCCCCGGGGGGTGAGGATCACGCACGGGCGGCGTCGCCGCTCACGCCTCCCGGGCGCGTTTGCGGAGGATCCGCTGCCGCGAGTCGTAGTCGCGCATCCGCTGCGGATACCCGGTCTTGCGCACGTCGTACACGGGGATGCGCAGGTCGTGGCCGAGTTTGCGGGCACCGCGCTCACCGCCGACTGCGCGACGCGTCCACGCGCCGTCGTTCGCGACGAGTACGACGGTCGTCGGCGTGACGGTGGTCTTCGGTTCGACGAAGGCCTCAACTCCGATGTGGGAACGCGCCCAGTTCGCGAGATAGGCGGCGTCCTCGTCGCGGACCCGCTCACCCTTCCGGTGGGAAGAGCCGAACAGTTTCATACGCAGCCCCATCGCGCTCACCTCGTTCCGATCCCACACACCTGTGCAATTGCAGTGTGCCAGCGAATGCTGTGAGGGTGGTGAGACGTTGTGATGCGGACCTCATCGGACGGCGAATCCGCGTAGGTGTAAGGATGAGTACGCACCGCGGCGCGGCTGTTCGGACGGCGTGTTCATCCATCGCAGCCCAACCCGAGGCAGCACCCGTACTGCAGAATGAATTTCGACCACAAGTCGACAAACTCACAAACCCGAACACAACTGTCGAGGAGTCAAAAGAAATGGCCTTCTCCGTCCAGATGCCGGCTCTCGGTGAGAGCGTCACCGAGGGAACCGTCACGAGGTGGCTCAAGCAGGAGGGAGACACGGTTGAACTCGACGAGCCCCTGCTCGAAGTCTCCACAGACAAGGTCGACACCGAGATCCCCTCGCCTGCTGCCGGCATCCTGACCAAGATCGTTGCGCAGGAGGACGACACCGTCGAGATCGGTGGCGAGCTCGGAGTCATCGGTGGCGCCGACGAGGCCCCCGCAGCACCCGCGGCCCCTGCGGCTCCCGCAGTCGAGGCCCCCGCCGCGCCCGTCGCGGAGGCTCCCGCGGCCCCGGCTGCACCCGCGCCTGCCGCGCCCGCAGCCCCGGCATCCGGCACCCCGGTCACCATGCCCGAGCTCGGCGAGTCCGTCACCGAGGGCACCGTCACCCGCTGGCTCAAGGCCGTCGGTGACGATGTCGCCGTCGACGAGCCCCTCCTCGAGGTCTCGACCGACAAGGTCGACACCGAGATCCCCTCCCCGGTCGCGGGAACCCTGCTCGAGATCAATGCGCAGGAAGACGACACCATCGCGGTCGGCGCGCAGCTCGCCGTCGTCGGCTCCGGCACCCCGGCCGCCGCACCGGCAGCACCTGCCGCTCCCCCGGCACCGCCTGCCCCTCCGGCAC